>JBKOWI010000182.1:0-12169 GCA_046724315.1 Pseudomonadota bacterium
CCCACATCCTGCTCATCCCAAAAGACGAAACCATTCTCGAAATCGCTGCGGCGCCCGCCCGGCACGTCGTACTCGTCGCTGATCGGGAAGCCGAGCCAGGAGCCGGTGCCGCCCAGGGCTCTGGTAAAGCTTGAAGGTGCAGCCATGCACTTCAAAAGCCTGGCCGGCGCGGGGCCCGTTGCCGTGCCAGACGATGAGTCCGCCGTGCCCGCGCCGAAAAACGCATAGCGCCCGGTTGTCCCTTGGGGCGAGGCGCCGGCTTCTGCTTCGTCAGATGCCGCGCATCCTAAGAGATTACCTTACCCACCAAGCTGTTGCCACTTGTGTAAATCCCCGACCCCAAACTGTGTTAGTGCCTCCGCCGCCACCCAAGGGACCTGTGGGCTCCGCGCCGCGCTGGTAGATGTAGACGAAGCGGAGCTCGCCAGGACCCGTTTCCACGAAGGCCGATGCGGATGAAGAAGTAAGCAAAGGGACGGCCTTCGACCGGCTCACGGGTATTGAGCCCGACGCTTCCCAGTCCCGTCCTTGGGTCCCGTCCGGCCCAGGCATCACCATAGTTTCGGCTGAAGAAGCGATCGACATCCATCACCTTCATGTCGTCGTCCGAGAGCGGGAAGCTGATGCCCGCACTGCCGGCAATGGAGATATCGGATATGGCAGCGATCGCACCGTTGCAGGGCTCCTTCTGACCGGCCGGACCAGCCTCGAGGCTCACGCTGAGAGCGCCGCCATCCGACGCGCGCGTAATGTCTTGAGGGAAGCGCCACTTGAAGTGCATCCGCTCGAAACCCCCCGAGCAAAGATCGAGCGCGCGGCCATCGACACTGACATCGACCTCGCCGCCACTTGAGTCGTAGTGCTCGTCCATAATGGTGGCGAACTGGTTCAGCCCGTTGGCGACGACGATCCGTTGCAAAGCCCAGAGTCCGGGGCTTTGGGCGGCGGCGAAATTTGTGGACAGCAGAAAAATCAGACCCGTGAGGAGGAGGACATCGAAGAGCCTTTGCGGGGCGTGCCCGTCAGTCTTTTCAGCGATCTGCATCTTGAGGGCCAGCCTAGCCACGGGACCGCGTCATGGAGCAACGGCACGCTGACCTATACTCCGGCCCCGGGCTATCGCGGACGCGATACCATCACGATGTCGGGGACGGTCATGGGCGCTGCCAATGGTCAAAGCGTCAACCTCGGCCGGCAGAACACAGTTTACGGGGTCCTGGTTCAGTAGCGGCAAAGCTGGGCGCGCGGCATGACCCGCGCGCCCGCGCCTCCACGGTTAGTGTGAGCTACCAGACGCCGTTGATCTTGGCGGGAGCCATCGGTGCGCCCGGCTTGCACGCGAAGGCGTTGCGAAAGGCTTCTAGGTTAACGAGCACGCCGTTCACCCGATATTTGCCCGGCGCGTGCTCATCGGTTTTGGCATCCTCGCGCGCCTCTTCCTCCGTGTGGTTCTCGCACCAGCCTTGGGCGTAGCTCAGGAAGAAGCGCTGCGCCGGAGTGTAGCCGTGAGCGTCGGGTCCCGCCTTGGCGCCCGGCGTGCTCAGGAATGCCGAATATGAAAGCCTCGCGCCGCCATTGTCGGCGGTGTTCTCGCCGAGCGTCAGCTCGCCATCCACATGGACGTCCTTCGACCGGCCGCGCCGGCCCTTGATGGCGACGAACGCATCATATTCGCGGACGAGACCGGCGGCGCGCGCGTCAAAGGCCTTGGCGTCCTCTTTGCTCCGCCAATCGATCAGATTGCCCTTGGCGTCGTAGTGACGGCCCTCGTCGTCGAAGCCGTGGGTCAATTCGTGTCCGATGAGCGAAGCGAGGTTGCCGTAGTTCTCCGCATCGCCGGCCGCCATGTCGAAGTTGGGAGTCTGAAGGATGCCTGCGGGAAAGTAGATCGCGTTCAGCTGCTCGTCGTAATAGGAGTTGTTGGTTGAGGCGGTCATGCCCCATTCATCGCGATCGACCGGCTTGCCAATCTTGGCAAGGTCGCGCCGAACATCGAATTCGGACGCCCGCGCTATGTTGCCGAAGGCATCGCCGCGGACAATCTCGAGCTTCGAATAGTCGAGCCACTCATCGGGGTAGCCCACTTTGAAGCCGACATTGGCGAGCTTCTCGAGAGAGCGCGCCTTCGTCTTATCGCTCATCCAGGTAAGCGACTTGATGTCGGCCTCCATCGCGTTTGCGATCTGGTGCATCATCCCGAGCACGCGCTGTTTCGCCTCGGGACTGAAGGCTCTTTCCACATAGGCCTGCCCTAGCGCGTCGCCGAGCTGGTCATCAATTGCGTCGACACAGCGCTTCCAGCGTGCCTCCATTTCCTTCTGGCCGTCGAGCTGCTTGTCGAAGAAGGCGAAATCCGCATCCACGAAGGCCCTTGGCGCAGCAGAGAGGAATGCGTCGATGAAGGCCCAGCGGAGATAGGCCTTCCAATCATTGAGGGAAAAGGCGTTGAGCGAGGTCTCGAGGCCCTTGAAGAAGCCTGGATCAGCTACATCCAGCGACGCAAATGCGGGAGTCCCGAGGCCGGCCAGGTAAGTCGTCCAGTCGAATGACGGCGCCAGCTTCACGAACTCTTCAAGCTTCATTTTGTGATGGACGTTCTTTGGTTCGCGCCGCTCCACCACACTCATCGCAGCCTTGGCGAGTGCCGTCTCGATGCGCCGCACCGTGTCAGCCTCGGCCTTGGCTTGTTTTGCACCATCGCCGAGCAGCTGGAACATGCGCGCGAGATGAAGCCGGTACCCGGCGCGCTCGGTTTTGTAATCATCGGTGAGATAGTAGTCGCGGTCAGGCAACGCGAAGCCATCCTGGTCCGCCGACGCAATCATCATTGTTGCGTCGGTATAATCAGGGATCGACGAGAAAGAGAACATTGGAGCCGCGCCGATCAGGTGCAGGCGCGCAACCTCGGCGGCAAGGTCATGCTTGTCCTTGAGCGCCGCGATACTCTCAAGCTCAGGCGTGAAGGGCTTTAGCCCTTTCGCTTCGATCGCGGCTTCATCGAGGCACGACGCGTAATAGTCTCCGAGCTTACGGCGGTTCTCGGTCTTGGCGCCCGGCCCCGCCGCCGCATCGTCAAGGATGGACGCCAGGACCTTGCGGATATGCTCGTCGAGCTCGCTGAAGCGCCACCAATCAGACTGGTCCGGCGGGACCGGGTTGGCCTTCAGCCAAGCGCCGCAAGCGTATTGGTAGAAGTCGGAACATGGCTTGACGCTATGGTCGATTGCTGTTGGATCGAACACTGGCGGCAGCGTCTTCTCCGTGTTCGTCGACGTCTCAGCCCGTACGGCCAAAGCCAAGCTTATCGCACCCAAAACCAACATCGCTACGAGGAGTCGCTTCATCCGCCATGCTCCCCGTGGCTGGCGCGAGCCTAGTCTTGTCCGGCGCGAGACCGCGCTTCCGCCGCTAGCCTCATCAGCTCTTTCCGCGCCTCGGCAGGTGTGCGCACAGTGACGGCAAACAGAATCCGGCGCGCGGCACCATTGAGAACGATGTCGCAGCCTTCCGGATCGATGCCCGTCATGCGCCAAGCTCCGGCAGAGGCGCCTACGTCTATCGCGTAGAGTTCGACGGCATCGGCGTGATGGCTGTTCATATGCTCGACGATGTCGGGCTCCGCCTCGATGAGACGCTTGGCGCTTTCGGTCTCCACCATGAGATCGCCAGGAGAGAGATCGAAGATGCGCCCGAAGCCGCCGATGTAATGCGCGCCGTCGACCGCAAGCCGCCAAAAGGCGAAGTCGGGAAAGTCGGCGTAAAAGGCAGCCTCAGTGTGACGCGCGAGAAATCTCCGCCTAATTCCTTCTTCCACATCCTTCTCGGCCTGTCCCCACACCGTGACTCTTGCGCCTTGCAGCGGATCGGCGAGAGCCCCCGTCTCGTCAACCATGATTGAAGCGCGCGGGTTGTTGGCGAGGTTCGCCGTGTGCCGCGCGACCTTGGAAATGAGCATGGTGGGAGCGCCGGAGACATCCGTTCCCACCGTGATCAGCGACGCATACGGGTAACCATTGTTGCGGTCGATAGTCGCCAAGGAGCCCTTGAAGGCACGCCGCAACAGCCCGCGCGCAGAGGCTGCGATCTCGGATTTGAGGGGCATGCCCGGAGACTTATTTACTTGCGCCATAACGATATTTGTTGCATTGCGGTATCACGGGTGGCGAACCGCGCCCCAATGCTGCCACAATTAAAGGCAGCCCTGAACCCACACCCTTTAACCACGTCAATCGCCGCAAGGGGCTTCTAAATGCCAACAATCGCACTTGTCGACGACGATCGTAATATCCTCACCTCCTTGCGTATGGTCCTCGAGGCGGAGGGCTACAAGACCCAGACCTACAATGACGGGGCAAGCGCGCTGGACGGCTTCGCAGAGAGCCCGCCCGACCTTGCCATTCTCGACATCAAGATGCCGCGCATGGACGGGATGGAGCTGCTCCGCCGGCTCCGCCAGCGCAGCGAGCTGCCGGTGATCTTCCTCACCTCGAAGGACGAAGAGATCGATGAGCTGTTCGGCCTCAAGATGGGCGCTGACGACTTTATCCGCAAACCTTTCCCGCAGCGGCTTTTGGTCGAGCGGGTGAAGGCGGTCCTCCGGCGTGCTCAGCCCCGCGATGCGGCAGCCGGCGTGGTCGAGGACAAGTCCAAGGTGCTCGAGCGCGGCAAGCTCAAGATGGATCCCGAGCGTCACACTTGCGTATGGGACAACCGCCCGGTGACGCTCACGGTTACGGAATTCCTGATCCTGCAATCGCTTGCCGCGAGACCAGGCGTGGTGAAAAGCCGCGACGCGCTCATGGATGCGGCCTATGATGACCAGGTCTATGTCGACGACCGCACCATTGACAGCCACATCAAGCGGTTACGCAAGAAGTTCAAGGCTGTCGATTCAAGCTTCGACGTGATCGAGACGCTTTATGGCGTTGGCTACCGGTTCAAAGAGTGACGGAACTAGCCGATGACCGCCGAGGCCGACAGGTCCTGGCAAAGGCCTGACGCCGCAACCGTCAAGGAGCGCGTTCGTAGCGTCTTGCGCATCTCGCGCGATCGCATGCGAAGCGCGGTCGGGTGGCTCGTCGAGCATCTCCCTTTCCGCAACGGCTTCTCCAGCCTCACGCGCCGCATTGTAGTGCTCAACCTGATCGGCCTTGCGATCCTCGTCTCCGGCATTCTCTACCTCAATCAGTTCAGGGCCGGGCTGATCGACGCCAAGGTGCAGAGCCTCGCCACGCAAGGCGAGATCATCGCTCGCGCCATCGCGGCGTCGGCCGGTGTCGATACCAACGAAGTGCAGCTCGATCCCGAGAAGCTGCTTGAGACGGAACACACCCAGGACAGCGACGACGAAGATCTGTCGAATTCGCTGGATTTCACCATCGACCCTGAGCGCGCCGCCCCGATCCTGCGGCCCTTGGTGAAGCCAACGGGAAGCCGTGCCCGCGTCTATAACCGGGACGGCGCTCTGATCCTCGACTCCGACACGTTCTACTCGCGCGGCGAGGTCTTGCGTTACGACCTGCCGCCGCCGGATGCGGAAAAGCCCGATGCGCTAAGTCGTTTCTGGCAAACGGTGAAGACGCGCATGAGCCAATACGATCTGCCGCTCTATACCGAGATCGGCGGAGCCAACGGCAAGGCATACCCCGAGGTGGCGACGGCGCTCACCGGAACCTCGGTGCCGATCGTGCGCGTCAACGACAAGGGCGAGCTCGTGGTGTCGGTTGCCGTGCCGATCCAGCGCATGCGAGCCGTACTCGGCGTCCTTCTGCTTTCAACGCGGGGCGGCGACATCGACAATATCGTCTCTGCCGAAAGGTGGGGCATCGTGCGCGTCTCGCTGTTCGCGGCTGCCGTCACCATCGTGCTGTCGATCATCCTCGCCAACACCATCGCCGGCCCCGTGCAGCGACTCTCGGCTGCGGCAGAGAGCGTGCGCCACAGCGTCAAGGCGCGCGCCCAGATTCCCGACTTCACCGACCGCACTGACGAGATCGGCCATCTCTCAGGCGCGCTGCGCGACATGACCAACGCGCTCTATAAGCGCATCGATGCCATCGAGAGCTTCGCCGCCGATGTGGCACATGAGCTCAAGAATCCTCTTACTTCCTTGCGTAGCGCCACCGAGACGCTCCCCCTCGCCAAGAACGACGACTCGAGAGAGCGGCTGATGGAGATCATCAAGCATGACGTGAAGCGGCTCGACCGCCTGATCAGCGACATCTCCGACGCCTCGCGGCTTGATGCAGAGCTTGCGCGCGAGGATGCGACCGCAGTCGATATGGCGGAGCTCTTGCGCACCACCGTATCGCTGTTCAACGACATCCACCGCGACGATACGCCCGAGGTCGTGCTCGACATTGCTTACGCCCCTGGCGCGTGGCCTTACCGGGTCATGGGTCATGACAGCCGCTTGAGCCAAGTCATCGTCAATCTGCTCGACAACGCGATCTCCTTCTCCCCGCCGGGGGGGCGCGTCGCGGTACTCGTACGTCGCATGGGGCACGAGATTCAGATCTCGGTCGAGGATGAAGGGCCAGGCATTCCGGACGAGAATCTCGAGCGCATTTTCGAGCGCTTCTATACCGACCGGCCGCAGGAAAATTTCGGCCAGAACTCGGGGCTGGGCCTCAATATCTCGCGCCAGATAGCGGTCGCGCATGGCGGGCGGCTGTGGGCCGAGAACCGTCCCCCGAAGGGCGTGGGGCGCGGCAAGGGCGATGCAAGCGTGGGCAGAAGCGGCGGCGCGCGCTTTGTGATGCGGCTGCCGGCAACCTAACCATCCGGACTTGAACGAGGCATGCTTGAGAGAGGCGCGCAAGCTCGTCCACGGCACGGCTGTCGCTCTCGGCCGGCGCGCGGCGTTGCTGCGCGGCGGATCGGGCGTGGGGAAGTCGGACCTCGCACTGCGATTCATGGCGCTGCAAGGGGAAGGCGAGCTCAAGCCGCAACTCGTCGCCGACGATCAGGTGTGGGCGGAGCCGAGCTCGCAAAAGTCTCTCATCGTCTCGGCGCCCGACACGATCGCCGGCAAGCTCGAGGTGAGAGGACTGGGAATCGTAACAGTTCCGTTTCTGGCGCAAGCGAAGCTCGTCCTCGTTTGCGATCTCGTGAGCGGGGAGAACATACCGAGGATGCCGCCTGAGCCATGGGAACGGACCATGATCGCGGGCGTTCCGGTGCCGGTAGTGAAGCTGGATCCATTCGAGCTTTCGGCGCCTCTCAAATTGAAACTGGCGCTTTTATTGGCGCCCGAACAACCTCTCTGACGTGCGAAAGCTTTGACTTGCGCATGGCACCGCTCCCGACAAAGATAGCCGCCTTTGGCCGTGCGGCATTCACCCAAGAGGCAACATGATCGGTGTCGTCATCGTCACGCACGGCAAGCTCGCGCACGAATTCCGTGCCGCCCTCGAGCATGTGGTCGGGCCGCAGGAGCAGATCGAGACCATCTCGATCGGCCCTGACGACGATCTCGACGTAAGGCGGAGCGACATGCTGACCGCGCTTGCCCGCGTCGACAGCGGCGGCGGCGTGGTGGTCCTCACCGACATGTTCGGCGGTACGCCGTCGAATCTCGCCATCTCCGCTATGGAGCGCTCCAATGTGGAGGTGATTGCGGGCGTCAATTTGCCGATGCTGGTCAAGCTTGCGAGCGTTAGAGGCGAGTGCAAGCTGGAGGAAGCAATCACACAAGCACAAGAGGCCGGACGCAAGTATATTAGCGTAGCAAGTCAGATCCTCGCTGCCAGCTAGCACAGTGATAGGTTTCTCAATGTCAACCTCGAAGCGATGACAGAAGCGATGGAGCAGGTTACCCGGCGCAAGACGAGTGAGGAGGAAGCTCCCGACGGCCTCTATTTCGCCGAGGTGGTGATCCCCAACAAAAAGGGCCTGCATGCACGGGCTTCGGCTCAGTTCGTCCGTTGCGCGGCGAGCTACACCGCCACGGTACGCGTGACGCGGGAAGGCCATACCGTGGGCGGCACCTCCATCATGGGGCTGATGATGCTTGCCGCCGGGCAAGGCCACTCGATCCTGATCGAGACCGAGGGGCAGGAAGCGAACACTGCGCTTGAGGCGCTGATCAAGCTCGTCGAAAGCGGTTTCGGCGAAGAGGACTAGCAGGAAGCCCCGGCATTCGCCGGATTCGCCGCATCTTTTAAGCGAAATCTCTCACTTCGGTGGTAGGCTTCATGGCCCGTAGGCGACGAACAAATCGCTTCGGCGCGCGTTCTTCAATCAAATCAGAAATCGCGCAAAGGGAGGCCAAAATGGCAAGCAAGCGCCAATCGAGCGGCAATATTCGGCAGGCTCATCGCTCACATGCCGACCTTGGTCAGAAGAAAGCCGAGCTGGCAAAGGCGAGCAAAGAAGAGCTTAGGCATATGGAAGGCCGCACCGCGGCCAAGTCGGCCCAGCAAAAGGCAAAAGAAGCCGACCTTGGCCAAAAGGAAGCTCGGCTTGAGAAGATAAGCAAGGAAGAGCTCAGCCACATGGAAAGCGGTGATGCGGCCGCAGCAGCACGCAAAGGGAGGTCCGCGATGAAAGTTCAAATGGCGATGCACAAGGGCGTCGAGTGGGTTGGTCCTGATACCCCCGTCGCCGAAATCGCGAGGTTGATGCGCAAGCACGACATCGGCGCAATTCCCATCGGCAAGAACGATCGCCTTATCGGCATGGTGACCGACCGCGACATAGTCTGCAAAGGCTTGGCGAAGAATGGTTTCGATGCAAGCCGCGCGACGGCGCGGGACGTGATGACACCGGGCATACATTGCTGCCGAGAGAGCGATGATCTCGCCAAAGCGGTGCAGCATATGGAACAGCTGCAGATCCGCAGATTGCCCGTGATCAACGCGAACAAGCGCATGGTCGGCATGCTTAGTCTCGGCGATCTCAGCCAAGCAGCACCGACTGACGTGTTGTCGGAATGTGTCAGGAGCGTTGCGGCCCATCACAGCTAAGGGACCCGAAACGAGCTCCACGACGCACTCCCCGTCCGCACCCGCCAAGTCCTACCGCGGCGAACCTGCGGTCTGGATCGGAGTCTGGGAGCATGGCGGCGAAGGCAAAGAACGACGATGAGGCACCGGTCCTCTCCGAAGTCGAGGCGAGAGGCGGCGTCACGGGACATCACGTGCGCCACGTTCTTGCTTTCGGACTCGCCGGAAGCGTCGTCGCCTTCGTTATGATTGCCCTCTATTTTTATTATGCCAAGCTGATAAGCACGCTTTCGCAGCTACCCGGTCGAGTCGACCTCGCCAAGCTCGTCTATTTTGCCATTCCGCTCGCTCTTGGGGCGGTGGCCATCGTGCTTGTGCTCGGGTTGTGGAACATGGTGGCGAGGCCCAGGCCAGAGGTCAGCCAGACCTTGATGCGCTGGCGGGTGGCGCTGCAATTCATTGCACTTTGCCTCGTCATGGCCGCCCTCTATTTGTCGGCCAGATCCTAGGCGTTTCAGCCCGACCGCCTCATCCCTCTGCCCCATTCTGGGCGCTGGTCAGAGCGCTGGAAAACGTATAAGGAGTTCTTTATATCTTTATAGTCTGAGGTCAGGAGTAAGAGGGCAATGAACTACCATGTGAGAGATATCGGGCTCGCCGAGTGGGGCCGCAAAGAGATCGCCATCGCCGAGACGGAGATGCCGGGACTGATGGCCGTGCGTGAGGAATATGCGGCCAAGAAGCCGCTCAAATGCGCGCGCGTTGCGGGTTCCCTCCACATGACCATCCAGACGGCAGTCCTGATCGAGACGCTTGCGGCGCTCGGCGCCGATATCCGCTGGGCCTCATGCAACATCTATTCGACTCAAGACCACGCCGCCGCGGCGATCGCCGCCAAGGGCATCCCTGTATTCGCCTATAAGGGTGAGAGCCTCGAGGAATATTGGGATTACACCCACCGCATCTTCGAATGGGCCGACGGCGGCACTCCGAACATGATCCTCGACGACGGCGGCGACGCCACGCTGCTCGTCCATCTCGGCGTGCGTGCCGAGAAGGGCGACACGGCCTTTCTCGACAAAGCGACCAACGAGGAGGAAGAGGTCGTGTTCGCCACGATCAAGCAGCATCTTAAGGACAAGCCCGGCTGGTACTCCGAGATCGCCAAGAACATCCGCGGCGTGACCGAGGAGACTACGACTGGCGTGCATCGTCTTTATGAGATGCAGAGGAAAGGCACGCTGCTATTTCCAGCGATCAACGTCAATGACAGCGTCACCAAATCGAAGTTCGACAATCTCTACGGCTGCCGCGAGAGCCTGGTTGACGGCATCCGCCGTGGCACCGACGTGATGATGGCGGGCAAGGTGGCGATGGTCGCGGGCTTCGGCGACGTGGGGAAAGGCTCAGCCGCGTCGCTTCGCAATGCCGGATGCCGCGTGATGGTCTCGGAGATCGATCCGATCTGCGCGCTGCAGGCTTCGATGGAGGGCTACGAGGTCACCACCATGGAGGACGCCGCGCCGCGCGCCGACATCTTCGTCACCGCGACCGGCAACAAGGACGTGATCACGCTAGATCATATCCGCGCGATGAAGGATCGGGCCATCGTCGCCAATATCGGCCATTTCGATTCCGAGATTCAGGTCGCGGCACTGCGCAATTTCAAATGGGAAAACGTGAAGCCGCAGGTCGATGAGATCGAGTTTCCCGACGGCAAGCGCATCATCCTTCTGTCGGAGGGCAGGCTCGTCAATCTCGGCAATGCCATGGGCCATCCGAGCTTCGTCATGAGCGCATCGTTCACCAACCAGACGATCGCGCAGATGGAGCTGTGGACCAATCCGGGCAAATACGAGAAAAAGGTCTACACCCTGCCGAAGCAACTCGACGAGAAGGTGGCGCGACTGCACCTCGGCAAGGTCGGCGCCAAGCTCACCAAGCTTAAGCCCGAGCAGGCCGACTATATCGGCGTGCCGGTGGAAGGCCCCTATAAGGCGGACACCTACCGCTACTGAGCTTCTCGGGCCGCGCCTAGCGGCTGTCGTGACGGGTGAGGATCGACGAGAAGACGTTCCGACATATCGGGCCCTTCTCGTCGGTGACGATTGTCTCCAGTAGGGCAGGCATTCGATCCGATGATGCGAGAAGGGCGCGCGCTTCATCGGTGAGCTTCAGCTCCAGCACGACCTTGCTTCCCTGGCCGATTCTGGTGACGGGCACCTGCGCGAGCGCGAGCTTGCTCACTAACCCCATGAGCGTGGCGCTGCAGTCGGCACTCGGAGGTCCATCGCAAATAACCTTTACGGAGCCGTCGCGCGAGGCTTGAAGCTCGAGCCACCCGCCGCCAGCGGCGCAGGCCCCTGCCGGCGGTGGATCGTAAGGCGGAAGATCGATCGCCGGCCGCCGCTGCGTGAAGTCGAGCGCCTCGGCGAAGTTCTTCGCGTAGCGGTCGCGCAGAGTCATCGGCTCGAGGCCCCAGCGCCATTCGATCATCTTGAGGATGGAGCAGTGCTCATAAGGCCCCGCCGTTTCGATCTTGCGCGGCGCGAATGGTCCCATGGCTATCGCCGGAACCCTGAAGCCGAGACGCTTCAAGTTCGGATGCGGACCTGGGCCGGCGAGCTTGGTGTCGTCCTGACATTCGGGCGGCGGCATGTGACCGAAAAAGCCGCCGTGTTCGTCGAAATTGAGCACGAACACCATGCGATCCCATTGTGGACCGTTCTTGAGCGCATCGTGCACCTTGCCAAGAAGCCCTCAGCCACCAGCAGATTACCCCACGGGTATAGTCGTTGGACGCAGATCCTCTGCGCGGTCGGTGTAATTGGGATCGACGAAAACCACATTGGCGAGCTTGCCCTCGCGCGCGTCCTGCCAGAATTGCTCGATGGGATAGGAGATACCGTCATATCGCCGGCTGGCGAAGAGGCCAGTCACCGGTGACTCGTGGTAATAGTATCCCGCAGTAAGACCAGCATCGCGCACGCGGTCGAAGATAGCGGTCGGAATGAGGACAGGTCGACGCTCACCTTCTTTAGGGAAGTCGCACCAGCCTTCATCAAGCTGTGTCGTCCTGGTGATCTGGTAGAGGCGGTTCTCCCAAGTCGGGCCCATCATCGAGCAGAAATAGTTGTCGAACGTGGTGTAGCCCTTCGCCAGCGCGCTCAAAATCGGCAGCTCATCCTCGCGGTAATAGCCGATGGGAAATCTGTCGCCGACCT
>JBKOWI010000120.1:0-7037 GCA_046724315.1 Pseudomonadota bacterium
GACCGACGATGGGCTCGACCCCGCATTGGTTGCCGCCGCCATGGCTGGCATCGACGACACGTCCCTTCCCCGCGAGCGGCCGCCGCGCAAGCGGCTGTCTCCCGTCACGCTCGGCTGGGTCGCGCTCGGACTGCTTATCGCGCTCATCCTCGGCGCGCTCATCTTAGCGCCCTCGGCGGTGACATCGGTGCTGCCTGGCGCCTCGCGCCTCTACGCGCTGTTAGGCGGGGGCAGCAGCGGTGAGGCTGCGGGACTGGCCTTCGAAGGCGTCCGTTACGGCTGGACCAATGAAGGCGGCCAGACCGTGCTCGAAGTGCAGGGGGACGTCGTAAATACCAGCTCCTCCCCTGTCGACGTGCCCACGGTCGTGATCGCGCTTCGTGACGAGAGTGGCGAGGAAATCTCGGAATGGACCACTGAGGTCGGCGAGCAGGAGCTTGCCGCCGGCGGGCACGCGCCTTTCCTCAGACAAATTCCTTCGCCGCCGAGCAATGTCCGCAGCGTCAAGGTGCGTTTCGCCAAGGCCGACTAGGACCATGGCGGAGACTGCCGCGGCGACTGACATCAAGCCGCTGTTCAGCGCTGAACGAATATCCAAGCGGGTTGAGGAACTCGCGCACGAGATCGCCGCAGCGAGACTCAACGATCTCATCATCGTCGCGGTGCTCAAGGGAAGCTTCATCTTCGCCGCCGACCTAATCAGGGCGCTGCACCGGCATGGGCTTGAGCCAGAGATCGATTTCATGTTCCTCGCGAGCTACGGAACGGGCACGCATTCGAGCGGCGAGGTCGAGGTTCTGCGCGAGGTCGAGAGCAAGCTCGAGGGCAGGGACGTGGTGATCGTCGACGACATTCTCGATTCAGGCCGCACGCTCGCCTTCGCCAAGGCATTTCTCGAGGCGCGCGGGGCCGGCTCGGTCAGGACCTGCGTGCTGCTCGACAAGCAGGTGCCGCGCGCCGCGGCGATCGCGCCGGACTTCACGGGGTTTCGCTGCCCGCCGGTTTTCGTGGTGGGCTATGGCATGGATCTCGCCCATCGCTATCGCGAGCTTCCATTTATCGGACAGGTGACAGGCAGATGACCGCGCTCAAGCTCATTTCTGCGGTGATCGGGACAATCATCCCTCTGATCGTGATCGTCCAGGCTTTCCATTCAACGGCACACGACCGCTGGCCAGAAGGCGTGTTGGTCGGCGTCTATGCCGGGGTGCTCGGCTCGATCAGCGTGATCGCGCTTCTCGCGCTGTTTGACTGATCAGAACGGCTTGATCAGCCGCTCGAGATAATCGAGCTCGAGTGTCGGCCGCGATGGATCGCCGAGACGGCGGCGAAGTTCATCGAGCACTTCGCGCGCCCGCTGAATGTCGATCTCGTCGGGCACTTTGACCGAGAGACCGAGGTCTGGCCGGTTGGAGCGGTCGGGCCGGCCGAGCGGGTCGCGGCCGTTATTGCCAGGCCCTTGCCCCGCTTGTGCCTCGCCGTTCTGCATCATTTGCTCGGCCATTGACTGCGCGCCTTTGCGCAAGCGGTCGAGGGCGGCGGTTTGCGACTGGGTCGCGCTCTCGAGGTCACCTTGACCGAGCTGCTCCTTGGCGTCCTTCATCGACTGTTGCGCGTCCTGGAACTCGCTCGGAGCGTCGGCGCCCTCGATGCGGAAACGATCAATCAGACCTTGTAGCGTGTCGCGCAGCTCCTCTTGGCGTTGAGCGAGGTCGCCATGCTGGCCTGGCTGGCCGCCTTGCGGCTGCTCGCCCATCTCGGCCCGTCCAGGCTGCCGCGGCTGTCCTCGCCCGCCCGATGGTCCTTGGGTCTTGGCGCCACCCTGCTCGGTCTCACCCGGCATCTCGAACAAAGGCGCCATGCTGAGGCCATTGCCGAAATCCATCGGCTGGCCGGGAGGGCTCACCTCGAACTGCCCGGCCTGGTTCTGATCGCCACCGGAATTCTGCTGTTGCTCGCGCTTGGCCTTGAATGTGTCGTCGAGCAACTTCTGCTGCTTCGACACAAGATCGCTCAGATCCTTCATCATGCGCCCGGCGCGCTGCTGCTGCGGGCTCTCGGCGAAATTGCCGGTCTGGAGCCGGTCGAGGATGTCCTTGAGCTCGGATAGCATGCGCTCGGCGAGGTCTTTGGAGCCGGATTGCGCCAGGTTCTCGATATTCTTGAGAAGCTTATCGAGATCCTGCTGTGAGACGAGCTGATCGCCATTCGGCTGCTGCGTCTGCTCGGCCATGTTGCCTTTGTTCTGCTGCTGGGAGGCGAGCGCCTGGAGGTAACGCGATAGCGCATCGCGGAGCTCATCGACCAGGCGCTTGATCTCCTCAGGCGCGGCGTTCTCCTTGAGCGCCTCGGCAAGCGCGTCCTGTGCAGCCTTCACGTTGCGCTCGGCTTCGGGCAGATCGCCATCCTCGATCCTGAGCGCCACCTCCCACAGTTGGTTGACCACACTCGCGATGCTTTCCCGCGAATCGTCGTCGTGCAAGCGCCAATAGGCAACGCGCAGCGAGAGATAGGTGAAGCTGTCGTCGATCACCTTTTCTTCGCCCATGGTGAGTGCGTCGAGCGCGCGGCTCACGGCATCGGCGGAGGCAGGATCGCGCACGAGCTTCTTGCGCTGCTCGACCACGGCCTTGGCGAGGGGTTTGGTGAATTTGCGCTCGGGCAGAATGAACTCGTAAGGAGCGCTCATGCCCTCCTGACCCGCCTGATCGCGCGCGACCAACGTCATGCGCACCTTGAGTCCGGCCCAGGGATGGGCCGTCAGGTCTTGCGTGGCGCGGCCATCGACACGCTTCTGGTTGGCGCGCGGCAATGGCAACGGCATGGTGGGCGGCTGAAGCAGAGGATCGGCATCCGCCTTGGCGCCGGGCTCGGAGGGGACCGGGGCAAGGTTCGCTTCTTGGCCGTCGGCGAGAGCGAAGCGTGCTTCCGCGCTTGCGACGCCATGATCGTCGTCGGCGCGATAGACGAGCCGCAAAGCCCCACGCGGGGTCGCCGTGGGATTGCCCATCAGGTTGATCGTGGGCGGCTCGTCCTTGATGAGGTCGAAGCGCCATTTCGAGACGGTCTCGCCGCCAATTCGCACGTCGGCGCTCAAGGGCTCGTTGAGCGCGACATTAAACTCGATCAGCCCTTGCGTGCCGCCCGTCTTGGGCTCGACGACCTTGGCAGCGGAGCCGTCGTCGTTGCTGGTCGTGAGCGTCACCTTCTCGCCTTGCGGCGCGTGGGTGCGGACGATGAGTTGGCTGCGCTCGGGCACGGAGAGCGCGCGGAAGCTCTCTGAGCCTGCACCGACAGCTTCGCTGCCGTCTGCAAGCACGATGGGGGCTAAGCCAGTATAGACCGGAGGCGTCACCCAGGCATCGAGGCGGAGCATGGCCGGCGTCGCGGTCGCTGCCGGCGAGAAGGCGGCGCGCAAGCGCTCCTGCACATCACCTCCGGCGGCGAGCACCGCCGCGACAAGGCCGAGCACAAGCGCGGCCCTTAGCGCGTAAGGATCCATGCGGTCGGTGCGCGGCGCGGGCCATGATGGCTTCAACTTGGCGATTAGCCGGGACAGGCGTTCGCGGTGCGCGGCCCACAGCGCCACGGTCTCCTTGGGCGGCGTTGCGCCGAGCCGATCCTCATAAGAGGTTGCTGGCCGGTGCTGGATATTGGCGTTGCGCTCGAGACGACGCAGCGCCTCGAGCCGCGTCGGCACCTGAATCCTGAGAAGCGGTAGGAAGGAAATAAGAAGCGCAAGCCCGAAGGCGCTGAGCACAACGCGGTGGAGCAGCGGGGGCATGAAGCTCCACAATTCGAGGAGTGACACGACAATGAAGACCGCGGCAACGAGGAACGGCCAAAGCAGAGCCTCCCAGATGCGCTCGGCAAGGAGGGCGAGCCAGCTCAGGCGCACCTTGCGCTCGAAGCGGCGCTGCAGCGCGCTGTCCTCGGGCTTCTCGGGGGTGGTCTCGGTCTTTCTAAATCGCATCTGCAAAACTCTAGCACAGGCGAGGGCGAGCGAGCTTAAACTTGGGTAATGATGCGGGCGAAAGCGAGGCTCGGCCCAGCGCACGCTCTCACAGCCAGTTGGGCAGGAGCTCTTTGGCCAGCATGTCGTCGTAGCTCGGTCTTTGCCGCGTCACGCTGTATTTGTTTCCGGCCACGAGCACCTCAGGCACCAGAAGCCTACTGTTATACTCGGAAGCGAGCACAGCGCCATAGGCTCCGGCCGTCATCACAGAAATGAGATCGCCAGCGCGAAGTTCCGGCAAAGGCCGGGCGAGCGCGAGGTAATCGCCGGTCTCGCAGACGGGGCCGGCGACGTCGGTGACCACGATCGGCGTCCCGGCCGCGGGCTCAACCACCGGGAGGATCTCGTGATAGGCCTCGTACAGGGTAGGGCGCATCAGATCGTTCATCGCCGCGTCGACGATAGTGAAGGTCTTGGCGTCGCCGCGCTTGATGTAGAGCACGCGCGAAACGAGGACACCGGCATTGCCGGCAATCATTCGTCCAGGCTCGAATAGGAGCCGCACGCCGAGACCTCCCACTTCTTCCTTCACCAGCCTCGCATAGTCGTCGGGAAGTGGCGGCGCTGGCTGATCATTGCGATAGGGAATGCCGAGCCCGCCGCCGAGATTGACGAAGGAAATGGCGAAGCCTTGCGTGCGGAGCATGCCGATCAGCTCATGCAGCAGCGCGAACGCATTCCTGAACGGCGCGAGGTCCGTGATCTGGCTTCCGATATGCATGTGGATGCCGGCGACTTCGATCCCGGGCAATTTGCTCGCAAGCGTGTAGAGGGAGTGCGCCTCAGCGAAGGGCACGCCGAATTTGTTCTCGGCCTTGCCTGTTGCGATCTTGTGATGCGTCTTGGCGTCGACGTCCGGGTTGACTCGGAAGGCGATGCGAGCCGTGCGCTCGTGGGCTATCGCGATCTCGCTCAGCGCGCGAAGCTCGGGCTCGGACTCGACATTGAAGGCGAAGATGCCGGTGTCGAGCGCAAAGGCCATCTCCTCGCGCGTCTTGCCGACGCCTGAGAACACGATCTTGTCGGGAGGGACACGCACGGCGAGCGCCCGACGAAGTTCACCTTCGGACACCACGTCCATGCCTGCGCCTTGGCGGGCAAGCGTGGCGAGCACGCCGAGATTGGAGTTGGCCTTGATCGAGAAGCAGACGAGCGTGTCTGGCGCGCCGGCAAAGGCATCGGCGAACACCCGGTAATGGCGCTCGAGCGTCGCAGTCGAATAGCAATAGAAGGGAGTCCCTACCGCGGCGGCAAGATCGGCAAGGTCGATCTCTTCGGCGTGGAGCACATTGGCCTTCGACACGCCTCGCCGGTAGGCGAAATGGTGCATGGAGAAAGAATCAGTCTATTGGATTAGTCGGTCGATCCAGAGACTACGGGCCGGGGCTTTCGACATCTTAGTTGACGGGTCGGCTTGCGCCTCAGGATAGGACGGTCTAGGTCGGTCAAGCGACCCGCGCCGTCCGCAGGCTGAGAGTCCCACAGCCAGTACCAGAACAAGCGTTAAAAGGATGCGCAACGCGCGTCCCATGGTCGTGCCCCTGTTCCCTCGGGCCTGTAACCGGCCCTTTGCCTATCCTTTTATCGCGACAGGCCCTTCTTCTCCAAACGCTTTATCCACCGTTTGGCCTCCCGCCGCACGTTGGAAGGGGCTGTACCGCCATAACTTGTCCGACTTTTGACCGATCCTGCGACATCAAGGGCGGCAAAGGCTTGCCGGGTGATCCGGGGCTCGACCGATTTGAGATCTTCGAGGGAAAGACTTTTGAGGTCTGAGCCTTTCTTATCAGCAAGCGCCACGATCTTGCCGGTTACGTGATGGGCTTCCCTGAAGGGCAGCCCGAGCTCGAGCACTAGCCAGTCGGCGAGATCGGTGGCGGTCGAATGCCCGGCCGCAGCCGCCCGCTCCATGGCGGCCAAATTAGGCTCGAGGTCCGTCACCATGCCGGTCATGGCCGCGATTCCGAGTTTCAGCGAATCGACCGCGTCGAACACTGGTTCCTTGTCCTCCTGCATGTCCTTGGCATAGGCAAGCGGAAGGCCCTTCATCACCATGAGTAGCGTCTGGAAGGCGCCAGCGATGCGCGCAGCCTTGGCGCGCACGAGCTCCGCGGCATCGGGGTTCCGCTTCTGCGGCATGATCGACGAGCCGGTGGTGAACTTGTCGGAGAGACGCGCAAGCCCGAATTGCGGCGAGGTCCACAGCACGATCTCCTCGGCGAGCCGCGACAGATGCATGGCGGCGATCGACGCTGCGGCGAGTGTCTCGAGCGCAAAATCGCGGTCAGAGACTGCGTCGAGCGAATTTGCCATTGGCCGCGCAAAGCCGAGCGCTTTCGCCGTCATGTCGCGATCGATGGGGAAGCTCGTGCCGGCAAGGGCGGCAGAGCCGAGCGGGCACTCGGCTAGCCTCTTCGCGGCATCTTCAAAGCGGCCGCGGTCGCGCGCAAGCATCTCGACATAGGCAAGAAGATGATGTCCGAAAGTGATGGGCTGTGCGGTCTGAAGGTGGGTGAAACCCGGCATCACCGCGCCGGCGTACTCCAGCGCCTTGCTCGCGAGCGCAAGTTGGAGCTCGCCAAGCGCGCTGACGAGTGTGGCGATCTCATCCCTGACATAGAGCTTGAAGTCGGTCGCCACCTGGTCGTTGCGCGAGCGCGCGGTGTGTAGCTTTCCCGCAATTGGACCAATTAATTCCTTTAAACGGCTCTCGATATTCAGGTGAATATCCTCGAGAGCGCGCAAAAATTTGAATTTACCGGCTTCGATCTCGCCGAGAATTGTGTCGAGGCCGGAGGCGATCTCCTTTGCCTCCTTGGCAGTCAGGATGCCGGTCGCGGCGAGCATGGCGACATGCGCTTTCGAAACCGAAATGTCGTGCCGCCACAGCCGCTTGTCGAAGTCGATCGAGGCGTTTATGTCCTCCATCACCTCGGCTGGACTTGCGGCAAAGCGGCCGCCCCACATGGTGTTGGTCATCGAATCTAAGCCTGGACAGGCGAGGTGAGCGAGGAAGACTTGA
>JBKOWI010000020.1:0-3619 GCA_046724315.1 Pseudomonadota bacterium
GGTGCGCTGATAGGAGCAGGAACGGCAGTGATAGACCGGGCGGCAGCCGGTGCACATCGCGACCGCCTGGCACTCCTTCCATATGCGGACCGGCGTCAGGAGCGATTGATGCGGCAGCGCGCCGCCGAGGCCGCCCGCCATATCTGCCTTGACATCGGTTCCGGAAAGCGCCCCGAGGCAGGCCACCAACAGACCCGCCAGAGCCAGCCTTGCAAGTGCCTTGCGCATGTCGCCCCTCCCCCGCGCGTCCCCAGCGCGGGCCTTCGCCCCGCTAGAGAGTGCGCCTAGCCGCGCCGCCGATCAAGCGCCCTGCGGCCCGAAGCGTGACAAGCGATGGTGTGCAATTTGGATCCTTCGGCGGGCGAAGGGCCGGGCAATCCAGTAACCCTGCGCTCAAGAAATAACCGAGGGCGGTGATTACTGGGTTCCCGCTTTCGCGGGAATGACGTGGAAGGATTAGCGGTAGAGGACCACGCCGGAAGGCGAATGGCGGTGCTCCCACCCCTGCCGCTCGAGCGCGGGCGTGTCGTCGTCCTGCGCCGGGTAGCCGACGCAGAGATGCCCGATGAAGATCCAGTGCGCTGGCACGTCAAGGATCGTGGCGATCCGTACGGGATCGAGGATCGACACCCACCCCACGCCGAGGCCTTCGGCGCGCGCGGCGAGCCACAGCGTGTGGATTGCGATGACCACCGAGTAGTCGAGCGTCTCCGGCATGGTGAGGCGCCCGAGCCCTCCACCTTGCGCGGTCGAGCGATCGGCGAACACGGAAAGCTGGCACGGCGCGTCGTCGAGGCCGGCGAGCTTGAGCCGCGCATAAAGCGCGGCGCGGTCAGGCGACTGCATGTCGAGCGCCGCGCAATTGCAGTCCTCGAAGCATGAGCGGATGGCGGCGCGGCGCGCCTCGTCCTCGACGATGACGAAGCGCCACGGCTCCGAGAGCCCGACCGACGGCGCGAGGCAGGCAGTCGCGATCAGCCGCTCGATGGTCCCTTCGGGAAGCTTGGTGCGCTTGAAGCGCCGCACATCGCGCCGCCATTTAAGCAGATCGCGGAGCCGCTCGCGGAACTCTGAGTCGAACTGCGGCGCCTTCGCAGCCACCGGAATTTCACTAACGCGACTCATGCCTCGACCCTAATATGGAAGCGCGAACTTATCCCCGCGCATCCTGGTATGAATAAACTCCTAGTCCCGGCCACGGACTAGGAGCCGTTTCCAGAAGACGACCTCCAGTCAAGTCGGTAAGCCGGCCGGCTATGTCACTGGCATACGGCTGGAACAGCAAGGAACCCAAATACTGGTCATAGAGCGCGGGAATCGAGCCCGTGAAGACGTTATCCGTCACGCTCATGAAGGCCTCATCCACTTGGAATGATGGAACAAGCACAGCACGTCTCGGCCTGATGAATTTGGCTGGCGACCCTTTGTACTACTTGTCCGAAGAGGCCAAAGAAGGCCATTCCTCGAGCGACCTGCTAGCTTCAGCAAATTTCCGCGTTTACCTTAGGGGCACGGGTTTAATCATCGGCCGGCCACGTCGGCGCAGCAAGATGAGTCTTGCGTATTTGTCTAACCCCCGCTCCCTGTCGTTCCCGGAGTGGACTTAGTTTGCGCGGCTCTGGGCTGAGGCGGGGACGGATACGGCGCGGATGATGCAGCCGTTGACTGTGTTTTTGGATGAGAATCGCGCTCTGGTTCGCGCGGTTCTTGTGCGCAGCGGCCGTTTATGAGACGGCAAAAGAAGCTCATTAGCGTCATGGCTCGTACTCCATTTGCAGGAAGCATAACGCCAAAACGCCGGTTGGGGTTTTAGGGCGTGTACTCATACGGGCAACAGTGGCGGGGGGATGTCTGCTTTCCCCCAAATAGCTGACGTCATCAGGGGAGCTATCCATGTCCGCTTTTTGCCATAAGCGGACATAAGGGGTCGCGTATACGACGGTCTCCACGACGGGGGGATAAGACCTGCACTCGCGAAGCCCGTTCAAAGGTGTCGACGACCCGCCCCTACGGGGAGCGGGTCGTTACGATGCCTTCCTCTGAGAGCTCCTAAGCTTAGCCCGGATGCTTGCTTTGGTAGTAGGCCTGCGCCTTTGCGAGATTGGCCGTGGGGTTCTTCATGAACTCAGCCATGGCCTCCTTACTGCCGAAGCAATACGTTTTGCCCAGGACCTGCGAATTGATGGAACAGTCGGTCTGGATGTCTTTGCCGGTCGCTAGGCCCATTGTGCACATATTACCGAATTCGCCGGTCACAGCCACAGCCGCCGAAGTCAGACCAAGCAAGAAAACGCCCGCAACGGCGGACGTGATGTACGCTCTAACCATGGTTCACCTCCTTGGGGCTTTGGGGGGTTCTACGCCAGCCATTATAACACTCCGTATGCCACCGATATGTGACTTTAGTTACACTGGCTGCCTCTGACATCCGTGGCTGGTCTGGTCCTTAGACACGACTTCAGTGGCGCCGAAGGCTTTCAAGGCGCCGGTCGCTTCACCGACAACCAGCAACGCTGCTCCGACGTAGGCAAGATAGATGAGCCCATTCGGGCCGGTGGCGTCGGGTGACACCACTGAGAGGAAGAAGGCCGCCGGAACCGGGACGGCAGCGATTGGGGATCGACGCTCGCACAAACCATTTCATATAGCTGGACAGGTTGGCCTTACCCACGTGGCGAAGGGCCACGAGCACCGGCATGAGCCAAACGCCAGCATGCGGCGCGCCACAAATCCTGGAGCAACGGGTTCTTCAGATCGTTCGGATCGCCGATCAGAAGAGAGAGTATGCTCACTCCACCAAACATGACGGTTGGCAGAACGATCAAAAGAATGCCGGCCACGCGGCGGGCTGGGAACTCCCCACCTTATTCTTGAGTCACTTTGCCAACAGACTCTCGACTGGGTAATTCCCAGCTTTCTTGCGGTAGTATCGGCTGATGACGGACCTCCACGTTGAAGTGCAGGGCGATTACATCATCATCACCCTGCCCGGGACGAAATTCATGGTCACATATTACAAGGCGGGTGATCCGCCGCAGCTGATGGCTAAGTCCGATTGGACGGACGATCCCGATGCCCCTATCACCCTGGGGCGTTTCGAGCACGGGCATAGTTAGCAGCCAACGCTGGGATGGATCGTGTAGGATGCTCAGGTGAACTATCGCACCGAGGCCGGGCTCTATCATCCCGTGAAAAGGAGCTTAAAGCCAAGCCCGGCCCATATCGTTTACAAGCGCTTCAAGACCGCGGCGGCCGCCATCCGCTTCGCGATTGAGGAGCTTCCGAGATCTCTCTTGGTCGCCGCTGCATTGGAAGTCGGCGACCACCGCTATGACGCCCAGCAAATTCGCAAGCTATATGACGCCAGCGCGTACCCGCTGAAGAGACATTCGAGGCGGTGACATCGAGCCTGGCTCGCGCTGGTCCTGGATGTCGGCGATACGCGCGAGGGCGAGCCGCACGCGAACCGCTCGACCGGACTGTTACCGTATGTCCGAAATGGGTCATGAGCGGACTCTCGTCACCGTGCCGTTTTATATCTGCTTTACCCCTGAAATCGGACATAGTCAGCGGGCGTCGTCCATGTCCGCTTAGTGCCAATAGGCGACATCAGCCAACT
>JBKOWI010000163.1:0-4556 GCA_046724315.1 Pseudomonadota bacterium
TTCGAGAATATGGGCGCGCAGATGGTGCGTGAGGTCGCGTCGAAGACTTCCGACATCGCCGGCGACGGCACCACCACCGCAACAGTCCTCGCCCAGGCCATTGTCCGCGAGGGCGCCAAAGCCACCGCGGCCGGCATGAACCCAATGGACCTGAAGCGCGGCATCGATATGGCCGTTGCGGCGGTTGTCGATGACCTGCAATCGCGCTCGAAGAAGATCAAGACCTCCGAGGAGATCGCCCAAGTCGGCACCATCTCGGCCAATGGCGACCGCGAGATCGGCGAGATGCTGGCGCAGGCGATGCAGAAGGTCGGTAATGAGGGCGTGATCACGGTCGAAGAGGCCAAGAGCCTTGCCACCGAGCTCGAGGTGGTCGAAGGCATGCAGTTCGACCGCGGCTATCTCTCGCCGTACTTCATCACCAATGCCGAGAAGATGATCGCCGAGCTGGAGAACCCGTACATTCTCCTGAACGAGAAAAAGCTCTCGGGACTTCAGGCCATACTCCCGCTGCTTGAGGCTGTCGTGCAGTCCGGGCGGCCGCTGCTGATCGTAGCCGAGGATGTCGAGGGCGAGGCCCTGGCCACGCTGGTGGTCAACAAGTTGCGCGGCGGCCTCAAGGTTGCGGCTGTAAAGGCGCCGGGTTTTGGCGATCGGCGCAAGGCCATGCTTGAGGACATTGCCATCCTCACCGGTGGCCAGGTGATCAGCGAGGATCTCGGCATCAAGCTGGAGAATGTCACGCTCGACATGCTGGGCCGGGCTAAGCGGGTGCTGATCTCCAAGGAGGAGACGACCATCGTCGATGGCGCCGGCTCCAAAAACGATATCCAGGGCCGCGTTGGGCAGATCCGCGCCCAGATCGAAGAGACCACCTCCGACTATGACCGCGAGAAGCTGCAGGAGCGTTTAGCGAAGCTCGCCGGCGGCGTCGCCATCATCCGCGTCGGCGGTGCTACCGAGGTCGAGGTGAAGGAGCGCAAAGACCGGGTGGACGACGCGATGCATGCCACCCGCGCCGCAGTCGAGGAAGGCATTGTGCCGGGCGGTGGCGTGGCGTTGCTCTATGGCCGCCGGGCTCTGGACAAACTCGAACCCGAGAACGAGGACCAGCGGGTCGGAATCGAGATCGTCCGGCGCGCCTTGAAGATACCAGCACGACTCATCGCCGAGAACGCCGGCGTCGATGGTTCAATCGTCATCGGCAAATTGACGGACCAGAAGAACGCAACCTTCGGCTTTGATGCACAGGCTGGCGAGTACAAGGACTTAGTCAAGGCCGGCATCGTCGATCCAACCAAGGTGGTGAGGTCGGCGCTTCAGCATGCGGCGTCGGTCGCCGGCCTCTTGGTCACCACCGAAGCCATGGTCGCCGAACGACCGAAGAAGGAAGCCGCATCGGCTGGCGCTCCAGGAGGGATGGGCGGCATGGGCGGCGGCATGGGTGACATGGATTTCTAGTCCGGATGCGAGGGGCTCTTGGTTTGGACCCGTGGCCCCTCGCCTTTCATCCAACCTAGAGCGGTATCCGGCCACCGATGCATTTGAACGGAAACCGCACGGTCGTTCCGGAACACTCCGGCCGAACTTCTCGCGCCGAAAACTACGTCCGATAGGTTCGCAGAGGCGCTCCCCCGGCCGGCTTGGAGGCCATAGGGATGTCGGCGTGGACACACGCACGCCGCCGGACGAGATTACCAACTGATCCCGGTGAAAACGGGCTTCCGGTACACCGCATACGATAAAACGCAGTGACCTAACTGCGATCCAAAGTTATGCCGATGCTCCCACTCGAATATTTATGGTTCGACTGTTTAGCGAGGGAGGAGATGATCATGAGGGCGATAAAGATCGGACGTCTATCACGGCAGCATTAGCAAAGGTGCCGGATTACTGTGTCCGGCGGGTATAATCTCTCAGCTTCTGAATTAGCCAGCTGCGGCTCGGACATAGCTTATCGACAGGTCGTTTTGCCAAATTTCGTCGTACACCCCACCGTCGTCTGGCTGTCAGTGCAGACCGTCTTTCCAAACGTCGGCGTGCACCGTGTGGTCTGGGCCAGCAGCGCCGTCGAGAAGAGACTTGTTAGCAAGGTTATTAAGACCATCGCCTTGGTGAACATGAACCCTTCTCCTTAATGGCCAAATGGGTCTTGTCCTCAACATTACAAGCCGCGCTTGCCGCGCAGGGGCACACAACTTCTGCGCGCAGCCTTTTCCGAAGTCAACGGAAATTCGGGGACAACGCTGCCGCCAAGCTGTTGATCTCTCGAAATTATTAGGTATCCGGTCCTACGGTACAGGTCCGATGACCTTCGACGAGCACGCACTATGGGACAAATTGTACAATAGCGCCCGCACGACTGAGGCGGTCCAATCGCGCGATCGCGATACAGCGTGGTCAAGCAACCATAAGCATCCTTGCCGAGCGGCACGGCATGTACTGAGGGATTGATGACGCCCTCCGAGATCCGGTCCCAGCGGTCAAGTATGCCGGACCGAATTCTTCGCCGCGATGATCTGATCGATGACGGCGGCGGCGGCAGCGTGTACCATCGGATCTTTCGCGCCTTCGGTATTATGATGGGCCGCAGAAGCGTCCTTGAGAATGCCCACAACCTCCCGTTCGCCGATGATCCGCAGATCGAGCAAGGCAATGAGCAACGATTCGCAGATCGAAAGCGCCGCCAGTCCGAAGGCCGCATGATTTTTAGGAAGCTCAGACATCGCTGGCACCTTCAAGGTCGACTGTTCAACCATTGTTGCTGGGCATAGTAAGGCGCAGGGTTCAACCCCCGCACTAACGTGAGATAACAAACCCGAAAGAATCTGTAGAATGTAAGAAGGGTCCGCGAGCGGCTCGGCTGGCTCTTATCTCCATAGCGCTAGCTAGAGGAGCCCGACAACAGCGTGGAACACGGCAGATGCCCTCGAGCGAGAGTGCACTCGCGGTAAAACTGAGTCGCTTCGTCCGTCTAACCGCGCCCGAGCTGCAATTCCTAACGGAGATCCAATCTCAATGCCGAAGAGTGGCTAAAGATACGGAACTCGTGCATGAGGGACAGACGGGCCATCGGGCCTACATTCTTCAGCGGGGCTGGGCCCGTTGCTACAAGCTGTTACCTGATGGCGGACGACAAATCATTACTTTCTCCTTGCCGGGCGACTGCTTAGGCTTGCGCAGCGTTCTTCTGCGGACCTCCGACCATTCGTTCGCGACCGTGACCGATGCGCTGGTGAGTGAGGTCCCGTCACAACGGATGTTGGCTATATTCCATGATCAGCCAAGGCTCGGTGCCGCTATCCTATGGGCTGCATCGCGCGATGAGGCGATGACGGTAGAGCATCTCGTGAACATCGGCCGGCGCAGCGCCATTCAGCGAATGGCGCATCTGATTCTTGAGTTATGCGAGCGCCTCCAGCTCGTCGGCCTCGCGACCCCCAGCGGATTCGACTGCCCACTCAACCAGCACGCTCTTGCCGACGCCCTCGGCCTAAGCGCCATTCACATCAATCGTGTGCTCAGGCAGCTCCGTGAACGCGGTCTGGTGACGCTCTCGGGTCATCGGATGCTCATTCACGATTCAAAGGCGCTGCGCGATCTTGCGGAATACAACAGCAGCTATCTCGACCAGGCATACGCGCCAATATGAGGGACAGGTCCTGCTTAGATCCGCGCACTGACTTAGAAGGCCTGCGCGGTTCACGCCCCTAAAGTCCTGCTCGGCGATCGCGCCGCGTGGTCTCGATCTGTGGCCACCGCAAGGTCGCGTCCCACCGAGCGAAGATGGCGCACGCAAGGTGCTTGAGCACCTAAAGCTGTGCGGTGGGGAGATTCGCCGCCCAATGCCGAAGTCATGCACTCGACGTGAAGGTCTGGCATCTGTGACCTCGCTGCGTTAGGATCGGTCGATTTTGGGTTCCGGCGCGTGTGCCGACAAGCCGACGAGAGGCGATGCAGCCTCTCGACTGCGCCGTCAGATGTTTTTCTCACCGTCATTCGCATTTCCGTATAGGGAGACCTCGAATGTCTGGCTTCGAGCGGTGGAGCAAGGCCCGTTGCGCTCGCATCATCGCCTTCAACGACATTGCCGAGGATCGGCTGATCCGTGTTGGGGCAGGCATTCCACCCAGAAACGTAAGGGATGCCCCTCCCCCAAGTTTATCCGCCTTGCCGACCTATGGAAAAAAAACGCCAAAGGTTCCGTGATCCCCAACCCAAGCCAAAAATTGGCGAGACCACACGCCTTGCCGGCGTCGCGACAGCAACTCCTCGGCCAGAGCCAGGCCTTGTCTCTCGATTGAGCTGTACGTCGAGGACGGCAACGTCGATCCGCTCCCGACGTGCCAGATCCGGTGCCTGCTCTAGCCGCCCGACCGGACAGACTAATTCGCAGCCACAGCACTCAACCATTCGGTCAGCAACTCGTCGCGGCCGCAGAAGGGCGGCGGTCGTGCCCTCCGCATACCGAGCCGCGGCCGAAGCCGCCCCAGCACATTGCCTCAGACGGCCTGCAGGTTGGTTGCAGACATCTTGCCGCTGCGCTGATCGCGCTC
>JBKOWI010000154.1:0-7353 GCA_046724315.1 Pseudomonadota bacterium
GCATGGATCCATCTCCTTAAGCCGTCCCCTCCTCGGCGCGCCTAATCTGGGGGGCAGCAGGGACGCGTGCAAGTCCGCCTGGATCACAAGGAAGCGATCTGGCCAGTCAGTGGCGCAACCCCCGAACTTGACCCTTAAGCTTCGAGTCTCTAACCGAGCGACATGACGCTGATCGCTCCCGCCATTCCCATCATCGGCTCCATCAAGGAGATCGGCTCGCGTTATCGCGCGTGGGTCGTGGACATTTGGGGCGTGATGCATAACGGGCACCGGGCTTTTCCCGGCGCCGTTGCCGCAGCACGAAGATTCCGCCAGCACGGCGCAATCCTCGTGCTTCTCTCCAATTCGCCGCGTCCCACGATTGGTGTTCAGGAGCAACTCCGCCGCCTCGGCGTTCCCGATGACGCCTATGATGCCACCGTCACCTCTGGTGACCTCACCCGCTACGAGCTTGGCAAACATGAAGGCGCAACCGTCTTTCATCTCGGGCCCGAGCGCGACTTGCCGATCTTCGACGGCATTCCCGTCAAGCTCGGCAGGTCCGAAGACGCCGAGCTTGTGGTCTGCTCAGGCCTATTCGACGATGAGACTGAAACTCCCGAAGACTATGAGGATCTCCTGCAGGAGCTTGCCTCGCGCAAGCTCGTCATGATCTGCGCCAATCCCGACCACCTCGTCGAACGCGGCGACAAGCTCGTTTACTGCGCCGGCGCTCTTGCCGCGATTTATGAGAAGCTGGGCGGCACCGTGCTTTATGCCGGTAAGCCGTACGCGCCAATCTATGCGCTCGCGCTCAAGATCATCTCGGATCTTGCCGGCCGGACCGTGACCAAGGACGAGGTCCTTGCCATCGGCGACGGCGTCAATACCGACATCGCCGGTGCAGCCGGGTTTGGGATCGACGCCGTGTTTGTCGCGAGCGGGCTGCACGTGCCGGCCAATAGCGGCGGGGAGGCCGGACCCGAAACGCTCGACGAGCGGCATCTTGCCGAGTTGTTCGCCGATGCCAAGCGGCGCCCGCTCGGCGCCATGCGCGCGCTCGCCTGGTGAGACGAAACTCCCCAGTGGCGGCAATATTGCAGCGCAGCAAACGCTTCTTTATTTTGCCTCGAACAAGCAGGGATCAGGGAAAATCATATGACCAAGAACGGGAACGGCTCTAGCGGCCTCGGCCACGGCTACTATTTCGAGGATCTTACCGTTGGCATGGAAGCGAGCGTCTCCAAGAAGATCACCAACGAAGACGTCCTCGCCTTCGCCGACCTTTCAGGGGACGTCAACCCGGTTCATTTGAGCGACGATTTCGCCGCCGGCACGATCTTCAAGAGACGGATTGCTCACGGCTTCCTGACGGGAAGCTTGTTTTCAACTGTGCTTGGCACCAAGCTTCCCGGTCCCGGCTGCATCTATCTCTCGCAAAGCATGAAGTTCAAAGCGCCGGTCTATATTGGCGACGAAGTTGTTGCCACGCTCAAAATCACCGGACTCGATACCGAGAAGGCGCGCGCAACACTTGCTTGCGATTGCGCCGTCAACGGCAAAACGGTGCTAGAGGGCGAGGCGGTGATGATGGTCGATCGCCGCGCGCCCCGCCAATAGGCCGAGATCGAAGGATGGACAATGGACATTCTCCGCTTCTGGCGGAACGTGCCGCGCACGCTACAGGGCGCGACTCTCGCCATCGGCAATTTCGATGGCGTCCATCGCGGCCATCAGGCCGTGCTCAGCGAAGCGATAAATATCGCTAAGCGGGAAGGTCGCCGCTCAGGCGCCGTTGTGTTTGACCCGCACCCCCGCGAGTTCTTTGCGCCTGACCAGCCCTTCTTCTACCTGACGCCGCTTCCCGTGAAGTTGGAGCTGTTGGAGGCTCTCGGCCTCGATCAGACTTTCGTCATACCGTTCGATCGCGCGCTATCGTCGTTAAGCGCCGATGAATTTGCCACCGAGGTGATCGCAGCCGGACTCGGCGCAAGTCACGTGGTGGTCGGGCATGACTTCTCCTACGGCAAAGGCCGCACCGGCACGACCGAAGAGCTTGCGGCGTTGGGGCGGCAGCTCGGGTTCGGGGTCGACGTGGTTTCGCCGGTCGGCACCGAAGGCGGCATCTTCTCCTCGAGCAGTATTCGCGAGCATCTGCGCAAAGGGGAGGTGAGGGAGGCTGCCGACGAGCTTGGTTATTGGTGGCGCGCGCGAGGGCGCGTGAGCCAAGGGGCGGGGCGCGGCAAGGGGCTCGGTTTTCCTACGCTCAATTTTCCGCTCGCCCCAGGGCAGGACGTGCGCCACGGCATCTACGCCATGCGCGTCCACCATGACGGCGGACGTTCTCATGCTGCTGGATATGTGGGCGCGCGCCCGACCTTCGGCGAAGACCGGCCCGTGCTCGAGGCCTATCTCCTCGATTTTTCCGGGAATCTTTACGGCAAGGAGGTGGAGGCCGAGTTCATCGCCTTCCTCCGCCCCGACCAGGTTTTCGCCTCGCCTGAGGCGCTCGCCGCGCAGATGCGGAAAGACACCGAAGAGGCGCGCGCAGCGCTGGAGAGTATCGATGCCGACGATCCGATGCGCCGCTTTCCGCTCGGCCGGACTTTCGCCCGAACGAGCGAAGCTATTTGATCTCGAACGGCAAGTCGGCGCTCGCCGTCTTGCCAGTGTTCGCGTCGTGCACAGTGAGCCCGAGCACATAGGGACCAGCCGGAGCGCCGGTCAGATTGATCGTGACGTGGGCCATGTAGTCTATGGGCTCCTCGCGCGCTGCGAGGGAGAACTCTCCGAAAGCCTTCTGTCCGCCGAGCACCTGCCCGTCAGGCGATCTCACCTCAAAATCGACCACGAGCTTTGACGAAACCTTATCGCCGTTCTGTTGCCAAGCGATGCCGATCGGCTCGGTATAGACGATAAGCGGCTCGCCGGGCTTGAATACGTTGTTGGGACGTGGATCGTAGATGGCAAAGCCCCCCGGTGCCTCAGTCACGAACAGGATGCGCCGGAAGCCGAGAGGCGCGTTCTTCAACGCTGCGATGGTCGCCGCCCTGGCATTGTCGATGGCGGCGATGGACGGGTCTGGAGAGGCCGGCTCTGCGAGACCGGCAGATGACACAAGCAGCAACCCCAATGCAAGATAGATTGACCGCACCATGTTTCGTTCCCCCTAAGACTGAACCTTGTGGGACATTTTAGCAGCCGGACTGGACGACGGCGACCGAGGGGAGTGACTGTCCCGCAGGAAGGGCACTGGAATGTCTGAAGCTCGGTTGCTAGAACGCCGCGGGGTGACCGGCTGGCAAGCGGCGGAAAGCAAGATTGATGGCAAGACAATCAAAGAGCGGCAAGGCAGCCGCCAAATCGGCGCGGGCCGGCAAGAGCGCGCGCAAGAGAAAGACTACGACGGCAGCAAAGCCCAAACCCCGCACGGCCGTGAAGGCAAAGCGTTCCGCGAAGAAGAAGTTAGCAAAAGCCAACCCAAGGTCCAAGGGCTCAACCAAGGCAAAAACTGCGCAACGTGCGGCAAAGCCGCATTCGGCCACGAGGGCCAAAGCGAAGGCCAAACCCAGAGTTTTGCGCGCATCGGCGAAGCCGCGTGATGCACACCGCCCCCAGTCGCTAATGGCCCGCCTTGAAGCGCAAGCCCTCAAGGTGCAGACCGGCCGCGACTGGAGCGCGACTCTGTTCCTGCCCAAGACGGACTTTCCGATGAAGGCGGGCCTTCCTGAGCGGGAGCCCGAGCTTTTGAAGCGCTGGGGCGAGATACGGCTCTACGACCGCTTGCGCGAGGAGGCGATGGGTCGGCCGAAATTCATCCTCCATGACGGGCCGCCTTACGCCAACGGCAACATCCACATCGGCACCGGGCTGAATAAGATCCTCAAAGACGTGATCAATCGCAGCCAGGCGATGATGGGCAAAGATGCGAACTACGTGCCCGGTTGGGACTGTCATGGCCTTCCCATTGAGTGGAAGGTCGAGGAGGAGAATTACCGCGCCAAGGGCAAGGCCAAGCCCGACCTCTCGGATTCCGCCGCAATGATCGCCTTCCGTGCCGAGTGCCGCGCTTATGCCGAGCATTGGCTCAACGTGCAGCGCGAGGAGTTCAAGCGGCTCGGGGTGGAGGGAGACTGGGAGCACCCTTACACCACGATGAGCTTCGATGCCGAGGCCACCATCGGCCACGAGTTGATGAAGTTCGCCATGAATGGGCTGCTTTATCGCGGCTCTAAGCCAGTGATGTGGTCAGTGGTGGAGCGCACTGCTCTCGCCGAGGCCGAGGTCGAATATGCCGAGATCGAAAGCCCGGCGATCTGGGTGAAATTTCCAGTGGAGCGCTATGCGGGCGCCTCGCACGACATCGGCCCCGACAACGACGAGGTCCTGATCCCCGACGCGCTTCAAAAGGCCTCGATCGTGATCTGGACTACGACGCCATGGACCATTCCTGGCAACCGCGCCGTCGCCTTTTCACGATCCATCGACTACGGCCTCTACGAAGTGACGCATGCGCCTGATGAGAACTGGGCGAAGACCGGTGATAGGCTAATCCTTGCCGACAAGCTCGCCGACGAGGTGTTCAAGGCTGCGCGCGTCGACGGCTGGAAACGGCTCGGACATGTGTCGTGGTCAATTCTCGACGGCATCACCTTGGCGCACCCCCTTCGCGGCAAAGGTTATGACTTCGACGTGCCCCTGCTCGCAGGCGAGCATGTCACCGAGGACGCCGGCACGGGTTTCGTGCACACGGCTCCCGGCCATGGCACCGAGGATTTCGAGATCTGGGAGGAGAACCGCGCGGCGCTGGAAGCCCGCGGCATCGACACCACGATTCCGTTCACGGTGGACGAGGCTGGCTTCTTCACCAAGGAGGCCACTGGTTTCGAAGGAGCCCGCGTCATCGACGACAAGGGCAAGTTCGGCGACGCCAATCACGCAGTGATCGCCGAACTCGTCCAAGCGGGCGCCCTGATCGCGCGGGCACGCCATAGGCATGATTATCCGCATTCCTGGCGGTCCAAGAAGCCGGTCATCTTTCGTGCCACACCGCAATGGTTCATCGCCATCGACAAGGCCATCGAGGCGAGGAGCACGCTACGTGCGCGCGCGCTTAAAGCGATCTCGGATACGCGTTGGGTTCCGTCGCAGGGCGAGAATCGCATCAAAGGCATGGTCGAGACGCGGCCCGACTGGGTGGTGTCGCGCCAACGCGCCTGGGGCGTGTCGATTACCGTGTTCGTGCACAAGGAAACCGGTGAGGTCATCCCGCGTGCCGGATTCAGTGCGTCTGGCGAGCTGATCGAGAGAATCGTCGAGGCGTTCCGCATAGAGGGCGCCGACGCCTGGTTCAAACAGGGCGCGCGCGAGCGCTTTCTCGAGGGCATCGTGGATGATCCAGCCGACTGGCAGAAAGTCGACGATATTCTCGACGTCTGGTTCGACTCAGGTTCGACCCATGCCTTCGTTCTGGAAGAGCGCGCCGACCTCAAATGGCCGGCCGATCTCTATCTCGAAGGCTCGGACCAGCATCGCGGCTGGTTCCAGTCGTCTTTGCTTGAGGCTTGCGGCACGCGCGGCCGTGCGCCCTACGAAGCGGTGGTGACTCACGGCTTCGTCGTCGGCGAGGACGGTCGCAAGATGTCGAAGTCGCTTGGCAACGTCGTGGCGCCACAGGACGTCATCCGCCAGTCTGGCGCCGAGATTTTGCGGCTCTGGGCGATGAGCTCGGACTATGCCGAGGACCTGCGCATCGGGCCAGAGATCATCAAGGCCAATGTCGAGTCCTATCGCAAGCTCCGTAACACACTCCGATTCCTGCTTGGCAATCTTGCCCACTACCACCCAGGCCTCGCAGTACCTTACGCCGAGATGCCTGGGCTAGAGCGCTACATGCTAGCTCGCCTTGCCGAGCTCGACGAGGTGGTGCGCTCGGGCTACGACGAGTTCGACTTCAAGCGCGTCTTTCACGCGCTGCTCAATTTCAGCGTGAACGATCTATCGGCGTTCTATTTCGATGTCCGCAAGGACGCGCTCTATTGCGAGCCATATGACAGCATCAAGCGACGCGCGGCGCTCACCGTGCTCGATCTGATCTTCTCGGCGCTTACCGCCTGGCTCGCGCCGATGCTCGCCTTCACGATGGAAGAGGCATGGATCAACCGCTTTCCCGGCGACAGCAGCTCGCCCGGCGACAACAGCTCGGTGCATCTCCGTCAGTTCCCCGAGATTCCCCCTGGGTGGCGCAAAGAAGCTTTGGCCGAGAGATGGCGCAAGGTGCGGCAGATCCGCCGCGTGGTGACCGGGGCGCTCGAGATCGAGCGCAAAGAGGGACGCATCGGCTCGAGCCTCGAAGCAGCGCCGAAAGTCTATATTGACGACAAGAATCTGCGCGCCGCTCTGCATGGCGTGGATCTTGCCGAGATCGCCATCACGAGCGGAGCGAGGCGACTGATCGGCGAAGGTCCTGAGGATGCTTTCCGCCTCCCCGATGTGCCGGGCGTCGCCGTGGTGTTCGAGCGCGCCAAAGGCATGAAATGCGCGCGCTCCTGGAAGATCCTGCCCGAGGTCGGCTCAGACCCCGAGTTCCCGGAGCTCTCCCCACGTGACGCCGAAGCCGTGCGCCAGTTCGATGCGCGCCAGGCCCAAGCCGCCGAGTAGCCGATGCCCGCCAGCCGGACTCTGCTATGGGGACCGTTGTCGCCGCTCGGGCTCGGCGTTGCAGCGCTGACCGCCGCTGTCGATCAGGCGCACAAGGCGTGGATGTTTTACGTGTTTGATATCGGCGCCAGGAGCCCGGTCAGGGTCGCGCCGTTTTTCGACCTCGTGCTCGTGTGGAACCAGGGCATCAGCTACGGGCTCTTGCCCCAGCAAGGCGCGCTCGGCCGTTTCGCGCTGATCCTGTTCGCTATTGCTGCAAGCCTTGCACTTGCCGTCTGGCTCGCTCGCCAGACCTCGAAGCTCGCGGCGGCATCGATCGGGCTGATCATCGGTGGCGCCATTGGTAATGCCATCGACCGCGTCGTTTACGGCGCGGTGGCCGATTTCTTCTCGTTCCACGCCTTCGGGTTTGCGTGGTACATATTCAATATCGCCGATACAGCCATTGTTGCCGGGGTGCTGGGACTTCTGTATGAGTCCCTGTTCAGGGGTCACAAAAAGGCCGGAAACCCTTCTAAGATGTAGGAAAATCCGGCATTTCCGGATCCTCGAGGGGGAACATTGGGGCGCGTCAAATCCATAACCGGTCCTCGCCGCGCCTTGTGCTTTGCCATAGCAGCAGTCTCGACGCTTGCGCTCGGCGGCTGCGGCGGCATCGAGTTCCAAGGCAGAGTGTTCGACTATATGGGCCTCTCCGGCGACCGCCAGCAGGCA
>JBKOWI010000160.1:0-14902 GCA_046724315.1 Pseudomonadota bacterium
TTTATCCAACGCTCGTCCACGTTTCCATCCACTCTCATGTTTGTGTTCTTGAAGGAGAAGTGGCAGAATCCGTCCGTTCCGGTGGAAAACGGGTGTCACAAGCGTGGCGGACGCTTGCCGGGTTTCGCCGGATTTAGTAGGTTAATAACCGCTCGGCCACAATATGTCGTGGGTGCTGCGTTGCGCCCGTGCGGTCATTCTCAGCAGTAATTCCGAGTGTTCGAAATGCCGTCTCCAGACGAGACGGGGGGATTCTAGGTCCAATTCGAGGAGGCCACACCATGGCTTGGACTGACGAGAGGGTCGAACTGCTGAAGAAACTCTGGGCCGAGGGCCTAAGCGCGAGTCAGATCGCGGGCCGCTTGGGTGGAGCGACGAGAAACGCCGTGATCGGCAAAGTGCATCGGCTTGGGCTTTCCGGGCGGGCGACGAGCTCGCGCTCGTCAAGCCCGAGGCCGCGGCGCACGCACGTGCCGCGCCAGCACCGCACGCCATCGCTTATGTTCAGCACGCGCGGCAATGTCGCGCTCAAGCCTCACTACGAGGCTGAGCTCGATGCCGAGCCCGCGCCGCTCGAGGAGCTTGTCATCCCGCTCAATGAGCGGGCGAGCATCCTCACGCTGAAAGAGGCGATGTGCCATTGGCCGATCGGCGATCCTGGCGAGCCGGAGTTCCATTTCTGCGGGCGCAAGACCTGCGGGCAGTTGCCTTATTGCGAGCATCATGCCCGCATGGCCTATCAGCCCGTTCAGATGCGCCGGCGTGAAAGACGGTTTGCCAACGGCTAATCTTAAGCGGCAGAAGAGACGACAAGAGGCGCCCTCGCGGCGCCTCTTTCATTTCGCGCTAGGCGGTCTCTTCGAGCTTGTCGGAGAAGGCGTAGCCAGCGCCCCGCACGGTGCGCACGGGGTCGGTCTCGTTCCCCCGCATCATTGCCTTGCGCAAGCGCCCGATATGCACATCGACGGTACGCTCGTCGACATAGACGTTGCGGCCCCAGACGCCGTCAAGGAGCTGCGCCCGGCTGAACACGCGGCCCGGGCTCTGCATGAGGAACTCGAGCAGGCGAAACTCGGTCGGCCCGAGATGTACTTGCCTGCCGTTCCGCGTCACCCTGTGCGAGTCACGATCAAGCTCGATGTCGCCAACGCTCAATACCGAGGCGATCCGCTCGGGGTTGGTGCGCCGGAGGATCGCTCGCACCCGAGCCATCAGCTCGGGTAAGGAGAACGGCTTGACCACGTAATCGTCGGCGCCGGTGGTCAGTCCCCTGATGCGATCGCTTTCTTCGCTGCGCGCGGTGAGAAGAATAATGGGAATGGTACGGCTGTCTTTGCCGGTCCTGAGCCGACGGCAAAGCTCGAGCCCGGAGAGGCCGGGCAGCATCCAGTCGAGAACGATCAGGTCGGGTGAGCCTTCCGCAATCGCAACCTCGGCTTCATCGCCGCGGTGGACGACATCGACGGTATAGCCTTCAGCTTCGAGGTTGTAGCGGAGGAGAAGCGCCAATGGCTCTTCGTCCTCAACGACCAAGACCTTGGCTCCTGGGCTCATGGTGTTCATCTCGAGCATGGCTACCCCGCCGACCGCTTCAGCGCGACCGGCGTCGAGCTTGTAGTGTCGCCCTTGGGACGTTGATCGGTGATCGGTCTGCCGTGCACCAGGTAATAAACGGTCTCGGCGATATTGGTGGCGTGGTCGCCGATTCGCTCGATGTTCTTGGCGCCGAACAAGAGGTGGGTGCAAAGCCCGATGTTGCGCGGGTCCTCCATCATGTAGGTGAGAAGCTCGCGGAACAGCGAGTTGTACATGGCGTCGATCTCTTCGTCCTTGTACCAGACCTTGAGCGCCCGGTCGGCGTCGCGCTCGATGAAGGCGTCGAGCACTTCTTTCAGCTGACCGAGGGCAAGCTCGCCCATGTGTTTTAGCCCGAGCGCGAGCTGCTTCGGCTGCTGCTCGCTCACCACGGCGACCGCGCGCTTGGCGATGTTCTTGCCGAGATCGCCGATGCGCTCGAGCTCGTTCGAGATGCGGAGCGCCGCCATGATCTGGCGGAGGTCGTACGCCAGGGGCTGGCGGCGCGCGATCATCACCACCGCCTGCTCCTCAATCTCCTTCTCCAAGGTGTCGATCGCCTCATCTTCGTTGATGGTGGCGGCGGCCAGCTCGGGATCGCGGCGCTCCAGCGCGTCAAAGGATTGGCCGAGTACCTGCTCGGTGAGACCGCCCATCTTGGCGATCTTGTTGTTGAGGAGGGAGAGCTCCTCCTCATACGACCTGACGATGTGTTCGTGTTGCTTATCCATTCGGTCAGTCTCCTTCCGGGCGCTTAGCCGAAACGGCCCGTAATATAGTCCTGCGTGCGCTGCTGCCTGGGATTAGTGAAGATCCTCGTCGTTTCGTCGAACTCAACAAGCTCGCCGAGATACATGAAAGCGGTGAAATCGGAAGTACGCGCCGCCTGCTGCATGTTGTGGGTGACGATGGCGATGGTGTAGTCGCGTTTCAAGACGTCGATGAGCTCCTCGATCTTGGCGGTCGAGATCGGGTCGAGCGCGGAGCAAGGCTCGTCGAGGAGAATCACCTCTGGCCTGATGGCAACGGTGCGGGCGATGCATAGCCGCTGCTGCTGACCGCCGGAGAGGCTCAAACCGCTCGCCTCGAGCTTATCCTTGACCTCTTCCCATAGCGCCGCCCGTTTCAGCGAATCTTCCACGCGCGCATCGAGATCGGCCTTGGGCAGCTGCTCGTAGAGGCGCACGCCGAAGGCAATATTCTCGTAGATGGTCATGGGAAACGGCGTGGGCTTTTGGAACACCATGCCGACCTTGGCGCGCAGCAGGTTGAGATCCTGCTTGGGACTCAACACATTGGCGCCGTCGAGCAGGACCTCGCCGTCGGCCCTTTGATTGGGGTAGAGGTCGTAGATGCGGTTCAGAATGCGGAGCAGAGTCGACTTGCCGCAACCTGATGGGCCGATGAACGCCGTCACCTTGTTCTGATAGAGGTTGACGTTGATGTCGGAAAGCGCGCGGTAGGCGCCATAGTAGAAGTTCAGGCGGCGGACCGAGACTTTCTCGGCGAGCTTGGCGATCTCTTCAGGCGTCTCCGCCGGCTCTTTGACCTCAGTGTGAATAGCTAAACTCATACCTGCACCTTCTTGGACGAAAGGGCTCGGGCCAAGATGCTCAAGCCCAGTACAGCGACGGTGATGAGGAGAGCCCCGGTCCAGGCAAGCTGCTGCCAATCCTCGTAGGGGCTCAAGGCAAACTGGAAAATGACCACGGGCAAGCTCGCCATCGGTGCGTTCAAGTTCCAGCTGAAGAATTGGTTATTAAGCGCGGTGAAAAGAAGCGGCGCCGTTTCGCCGGTGATGCGGGCGACGGCGAGCAGCACGCCGGTGATCATGCCGGCGCGTGCGGCGCGATAAGCCACGTGGCGGATCACGAGCCATCGCGGGATGCCGAGCGCCGCCGAAGCCTCACGCAAGGTGCTGGAGACGAGGAGCAGCATGTCCTCTGTAGTGCGCACCACGACGGGAATGACGATGATGCCGAGCGCGACCGCGCCGGCCCAAGCCGAGAAATGGCCCATCTGCGCGACCATGATTTCATAGACGAACAGGCCCACGACGATCGACGGCGCGCTCAAGAGGATGTCGTTGATGAAACGGACCACCATGGTGAGCTTGGAGTAGCGGCCATACTCGGCCATGTAGGTGCCGGCCAGGATGCCGAGCGGCGTGCCAAATAAGACTGCAAGCGCGGTAAGGATCAGGCTGCCGACGATAGGGTTCAGCAGCCCTCCGGCACTCCCGGGAGGCGGCGTCATCTCGGTAAAGACTGCAAGCGATAGTCCGCCTACGCCCTTCACCACGAGGACCAACAAGATCAGCACCAGCCAGGTCAGGCCAAAGCCCGCAGCGCCGATGGCGAGGGCCGTCGCCAAATGGTCCCTCCATCGCCTGCCATGGTAGCGCCCAGTTGCGGTTAGGCTCGGCATGCTCACCTCCCCTCCTTCAGCGTCATCCGCATCAGCAAGAGCCGCGCTGCCGCGAGCACGATGAAGGTGATGAAGAAGAGGATGAGACCCAGGGCAATGAGCGACGAGGTATAGAGGTCGCCCACAGCCTCGGTGAATTCATTGGCGATGGCCGCAGAGATGGTAGTGCCGGGCGCCAGCAGCGAGGGAAAGATTTTGTGGGCGTTGCCGATGACGAAGGTGACCGCCATGGTCTCCCCAAGGGCACGGCCGAGGCCCAGCATGACGCCGCCGATGATGCCGACACGCGTATAGGGGATCACCACCCGGCGCATCACCTCCCAGCGGGTGCAGCCGATACCATAAGCGGCTTCTTTCAGGACCGGCGGAACGGTGTCGAACACCTCGCGGGTGATCGAAGTGATGAAGGGAAGCACCATGATGGCGAGGATGAGACCCGCGGTCAGCATGCCGATGCCGTAAGGCGGCCCGGCGAAGAGCTGATTGAGGAGCGGAACGTTGGCGAAGGTGTCGATCAGGAATGGCTGCACCGTCGCCTGGAACCAGGGGGCAAACACGAACAAGCCCCAGATGCCGTAGATGATGCTCGGAATGCCGGCCAAGAGCTCGATGGCGATGCCGATGGGTCGCCTGAGCCGCTCAGGGGAGATCTCCGTGAGAAAGAATGCGATGCCGAGGCTGACCGGGACACCGATCAGCATGGCGATGGTCGAAGTAACGAGCGTGCCATAGATGGGCGCCAGGGCACCGAACTTCTCGGTGACCGGATTCCATTTCTCGGTGAAGAGAAAGTCGAGGCCGAAGGTCTGCCAGGTGAGAAGCGAACCATGCAGCAATGCGAGCATCACGCCGGCGAGCAGCGCGAGAACGGTGACGGCTGAAATCTGGGTGATAACCTTGAATGTGCGATCGCCCAGGTTAAAGCGGCGCAGGGTCTTGGCGCGCTTCGCTTCGTCATGGACGAGCGCGACGTCTCTCCCCGCGACAGCCGCGTCCATCATTTTTTCAGCCTCTAATCTTTTGCTTCGACGCCTTGCCGAAGTTTGCAAGGATGGGAGGGGTCAGGGTCCCCTCCCATCCTCGCTAAACGAACTCTAGTTCATTGCAAAGATAGGCTTGCCGTCCGTGCCTTTGACGCTCGCCCATTCTTTGTGAATCAGGTCGACAACAGCGTCGGGCATCGGAACGTAGTCGAGGTCCTCTGCCATCTTGTCACCGCTCTTGTAAGCCCAGTCGAAAAACTTCAGGGCCTCGCCCGTCGCCGCGGCGTCTTGCGGCTCTTTGTAGACAAGGATGAACGTAGCGCCTGCGATCGGCCAGGAGGCGGCGCCCGGCTGCTCCGTCAAAATGACGAAGAAGTCCTCGGAGTTAGCCCAATCGGCGTTCGCTGCCGCCGCCTGGAATGACTTGATGTCCGGGGAGACTGCCTTTCCGTCCTTATTGATCATGTTGGCGTAGGTGAGCTTGTTCTGCTTGGCGTAGGCATACTCGACATAGCCGATCGAGCCCTTGGTCTGGACCACGTTGTTGGCCACGCCTTCGTTGCCCTTGGCGCCGATGCCCGTCGGCCATTCGACCGAAGCGTCAGCACCCACCTTCTCCTTCCAGGTGGGGCTCACCTTGGAGAGATAGTTGGTGAAGATGAAAGTGGTGCCGGACCCGTCTGAACGGTGCACCACGGCGATGGCGCTCGAGGGAAGCTTAGCGTTCGGATTGAGCTTCTTGATTGCGGGATCATCCCATTTGGTGATCTCGCCGAGGAAGATCTTGGCGAGCGTATCGCCGTCGAGCACCAGCTCGCCGGGCTTTACACCCTCAAGATTGACTACGGGCACGTCGCCGCCGACAACCGTGGGGAATTGGATCAGGCCCCACTTCTTGATTTCGTCGGGAGCGAGAGGCTTGTCGCTCGCCCCGAACGTGACGGTCTTGGCCTGGATCTGCTTGATGCCGCCGCCGGAGCCGATCGACTGGTAATTGAGGCCTACGCCGGTTTCTTTCTTATAGGCATCGGCCCATTTGGCATAGATAGGATAGGGGAAGGTCGCGCCGGCACCCGAAATATCGGCCGCTTGCGCGGTAGTAATGGTGAACGCTGCGGCTAAGCCAACGGCCGCCACATAAGACAGAACCCTCATCTTCGCTCTCCCTTAGGGATGCATATCGGTCCCGACAGGACCACGCATGCCGAGGACCCTTCCTCGACTGCTGGGCGAGCGTTAGCTCCGCGTAATAACGCTACTATGTCAGTTATGTGACAGTTGTATAACAGTCCGGAAAAGGCCGCAGAGCTGGGGAAATGGGGCTGTGGACAGGGCTCCCCTAGCCGGCCAAAGCGCCACGGTCGGATTGGCTCGCCCGCGCTTCATTAAGCATGATCGTAAAGGTTGAACCCTTGCCGGGCTTCGAGGCGATGGCGAGCTCGCCCCTATGACGATTGAGGATGTGCTTGACGATCGCAAGCCCAAGGCCCGTGCCACCCTTCTCGCGGCTCGAGGCAACATCGATCCGGTAGAAGCGCTCCGTGAGCCGCGGCAGATGCTCAGGCGCGATGCCGGGACCATTATCGATCACTGCTATCGCGTAGCGGCCGGCCTGCCGCCCAAGCGAGGGAATGTGCTTCGCCTCGATGCGCACCTGTCCGCCGCGGTTGCCATATTTCAGCGCGTTCTGCACGAGGTTCTGCAAGACCTGAAGGAGCTCGTCGCGGTCGCCCCGCACGACCGCGGGCCGGGGGAAACGTCCGACCTCGAAGCGGAAGCCCATCTCGCGTGCGAGCGGGTCGAGCGTGTCCTTGGCATTATTCAAGACATCGTTGAGGTCGACGAGGTCCGAAGGCGGCACGTGAGCATTCATCTCGACGCGGCTCAAGGACAGCAGCGCGTCGATGAGGCGCGTCATGCGCGAGGCCTGCTCGGCCATGATGGGAAGGAAGCGCTCTCGCGCCCCGGTATCGTCTTTGGCGGTCCCCTGTAGCGTCTCGATAAAGCCGCGCAGCGAGGCGAGCGGGGTACGCAACTCGTGGCTCGCATTGGCGATGAAATCGGCGCGCATCTGGTTGATGCGCTCGACTTCCGTGAGGTCGCGCAAAAGCACGAGGATGTTGCCGCCACGCTCGGTACCTCTTGTTAGCGGGGCAACCGTCGCCGCCATGCGGCGGCCGACTGGCACGCGCTCGGCATAGGTGACCGTGACGGCGCGCCCGCGGTCAGGCGCGGCAGAGACGGCATCGAGGAACTCGGGGGTTCTGATCACCGAGGAGATGTGGCTCCCCTCGCGCAAAGAGGCAAACAGGCCGCGCGCCGGCGCGTTGCAGAACAGCACCTGTCCGGCCTGGTCGAGCAGGATGGCTGGGTCGGGCAACGCGTCCGCCATGACATACATGGCCGAGGTCTGGCGCTGCGATGAAGCCGGTAGCGCACCCGCACCTGCGAGGGCTTGCTCCCCATCCTGGCGGGGGAGCAGCACGACGGAGGCGACGAAGCTCACAAGTGCGATCAGCGCGAACGTCTTGGACAGGCCTGCGATCAGCACGAGGGAGGCCATGATGACGGCAACGGCAACGATCAGCCAAAGGGCAGCCCTCAGTCGCGCCGCGACCTCGCGGCAAGACCGCATGACGGCGGCGCTGATGCGGTCGCGGAGGTGAGGCGCAAGTGTCCTAGAGCCTCGTTCTGCCTGATCGCTCAATGGCTTTTCTCCACGACATCGACGACTCGACCGGCGTCGATGATTGCGCCTGGATTATCACGATTTTGCGACACCAGAGAGGACTTCCGTGACACAGCGATGACAGATGCGTCGCAATGGTTTCGTGTATTCTGCCGATTGCTGGAGGACTTCCGGCGCAGAGGAGGAAAGGTTGCGGGAGGGGGCGGCTCGGCAACGCAGGCTTATCCAGTTTGAAAGCAAGGACCGGGGTGCGCTGCCGGAAGACAAGGATTACCTCCTGGTCAACTTCACTTCGGGACCCAGACCATGCGGCATATACCACGAACCCAAGAGCTGCCTCTCTCCTCCGCACCGACCCTCGATGACGAGAGATGGGAAGCCTTCGTCGCGCGCGATGCTTCCCGCGATGGTCAATTCTATGTCGCAGTCGAGACCACAGGCATCTATTGTCGGCCATCCTGCCCAGCGCGGCGGCCGAAACGCGCCCATGTCCGCTTTCACGAGACGGCGGCCGAGGCTGAGGCAGCAGGCTTCCGTCCGTGCAAGCGCTGCAAGCCTGACCAGCCTAACCTTGTCGAGCAGCACGCGGCGAAAGTGGCTGAAGCCTGCCGCTTGATCGAGACGGCGGAAGAAGAGCCCAAGCTCGATACGCTCGCACGCAAGGTGGGCTTGAGCTCTTATCATTTTCATCGCGTCTTCACGGCGACACTTGGCGTAACCCCGAAGGCCTATGCCACGGCTCACCGTAACAGGCGCGTGCGCGAGGAGCTTTCCCGTAGCGCGAGCGTGACGGAGGCAATTTATGGCGCGGGCTTCAACTCCAATGGCCGCTTCTATGCGACCTCCTCCGATGTGCTCGGCATGAGTCCGAGCGAGTTCCGCGCGGGCGGTCCCGACGCGGAGATAAGATTTGCCATCGGCAAGAGCTCGCTAGGCTTGGTGCTCGTCGCCGCAAGCGAGAAAGGCGTATGCGCCATCTTCTTCGGAGATAGCCCCGATGAACTCGAGCGCGACCTCAAGAAACAGTTTCCGCGCGCGAAATTGGTCGGCAACGATCCTGCATTCAGTCAACTGGTCACCAAGACCATCGACTTCGTCGAGGATCCACGCACCGGCTTCGACCTCCCGTTGGACATCCGCGGTACCGCATTTCAGCATCGCGTGTGGGAGGCGCTCCGCCGCATCCCCGCCGGTTCGACGGCGAGCTACGCGGAGATTGCCAAGGCGATCGGCGCGCCGAAAGCGGTACGCGCTGTGGCTCGCGCCTGCGCCACGAACCGCATCGCCGTGGCAATTCCCTGTCATCGCGTGATCGGGTCCGATGGATCGCTGACCGGCTATGCCGGCGGCATTGAACGCAAGCGCGCCCTTCTCGCCAAAGAGTCGAAATCCTGAGCTAACGCGAGAGGCGCTTGGCGGCGAGTTCCTTAAGGTATTCCTGCCAGCGCTCATCTTTCTGCTCACCGAGTTCGCGCAAATACTCCCAGACGTAGAGCCCGGTATCATGGCCATCGGTGAAGACGATGCGCACGGCGTAGTTTCCGACGGGTTCGATGCGCGCAATCCCGACGTTCTTCTTGCCGGGGACGGTGATGCGCTGGTCGGGGCTGTGGCCTTGCACCTCGGCGCTCGGCGAGAGCACGCGCAACAGCTCGGCGGGAAGCGCGAAGCTCTGTCCGTCGTCGTAGCTCACCGTGAGGATGCGCTTTTCCTTGTCCAGCCTAAGCTCGGTCGGCCAAGGTTCGGTCATTTGGAATCGATCCTTGAGGGTTAACCGAGGTCAATTTCGCCCTCGACCACATGCTTGAGGCCGGTGCCTTCGGCGGTCAGGACCATCTTCACCTTGAGCTTGCCCTTGCCGCCCAGCCCCTCCTCGCGAACCACCCGCTCGATCTCCTGTTGCGAGGTCACTCCCACCTCTTTCAGGTACTTCCTGAGCGACATGTTGAAGCGATGCTCGTCCATGGTTTGCCTCCCTTCGGCGCCGTTTCCCATGATATGAGACGGCGAAGCACCTATATAAAGACGAATGCCCATGGCGGTCACCTCAGATGCGAAGGGCCGCGCGAGACCGAAGAAACGAGCCGGCCGGAGCATGAAGCTGAAGAACCCAGTGAAGCCTCGCAGCGCCTCTGCCGCGGCGCTTGCCGACGCGCGTTATCGCAAGCGCGTGGTGAAAAGCGCCAAAGTCTATACCCGCAAGGGCAAGGACGTGCCGAGCAACGGAGATAGCGAATAAATGACTGCGCCTAACATGACCGACCGGTTCGGTAGGCGCATCACCTATCTGCGCGTCTCGGTCACCGACCGCTGCGACTTCCGCTGCGTCTATTGCATGGCGGAAGACATGACGTTCCTGCCGCGCAAGGACCTGCTCAGCCTCGAAGAGATCGATCGCCTGACGAGCGCCTTCATCGCACGCGGCGTGCGCAAGCTGAGACTGACTGGCGGCGAACCGTTGGTACGCCGGAATATCATGTGGCTCGTGCGATCACTGTCGCGGCACCTCGGCGCGGGCCTCGACGAGCTGACGCTCACCACCAACGGCAGCCAGCTTGCCCGCTATGCCGAAGAACTCGCCGAGTGCGGTGTCAAGCGCATCAATGTCTCGCTCGACACGCTCGATCCCGGCAAGTTCAGAGTCATCACCCGCAAGGGAGACTTCCATCAGGTGATGAGCGGCATCGACGCGGCCTCCCGCGCCGGTCTCAAAATCAAGATCAATACCGTAGCGCTGCGCGATGTGAACGAGGCGGAACTCGAAGATATTTTGCGCTGGGCGCATGGGCGCGGCTTCGATCTCACTCTGATCGAGACCATGCCGATGGGCGAGGTCGGCGCCGACCGGGTCGAGCAATATCTCCCGCTCTCGCTCGTCCGCACGCGGCTCGAGCGGCATTTCACCTTCGACGAGATCCCTTATCGCTCTGGCGGACCCGCCCGCTATGTGCAAGTGCGGGAGACCGGCGGGAGGCTCGGCTTCATCACTCCGATGACCCATAATTTCTGCGAAGCCTGCAATCGGGTGCGGGTCACCTGCACCGGCACTCTTTATATGTGTCTCGGCCAGGAGGACGCGGCCGATCTCCGCGCGCCGCTCAGGGCGAGCCAGGACGATGCGCTGCTCCACGCTGCCATCGATGAGGCCATCGCGCGCAAACCCAAAGGCCATGACTTTGTTATTGGGCGCGACCAAAAGCCCTCGGTGGCTCGGACCATGTCGCTGACCGGCGGCTAGCACGTACGGCAAATTCCGTGAACTAACGCTTGGCCGGGACCGGCGTAGGCCCTCCCAAAAGCTGGCTCCATGAGCCCTTGAACGGAATAAGCCCCTTCCTCGCCACATCCTGCAAGGTCCGGCGGTACACCGGCTTTGGCTTCGGCTTTGCCGTGGCGACGGCAGGCCTTTTGGAGGCCGGCTTGGCGGCCTTTGCCTTAGTCCCCTTCCCTTCCGCCTTGGCTTTTTCCCCCTTTGGCTTCTTGACTGCTGCAGGTTTCGGCGCCGGCGCTTTACTCTTAGGTTCGGCCTCCTCGAGGGGCGCGGCGGCGGGCTCGGATTCCAGGGATCCGACGGTTGGGCCGCCCTGGGGCTCCGCCGGAGTAGCTTCCGGCTCGACATTGGCGACCGAGTCGGGAGCGGCGGCGGGGAACGTGGCGGACTCATCCGTGGGCTGCGACGCAGCTTCCTCTGCGGGCTTCACTGCAGGCTCCTCTGCCGGCTCGATTGCAGATTCTTCGGCGTACTTCGTACCGGTCTCCTCGTTAGGCTCTTGGGCGGCCTGGGGACTCTCAGCAACGGGCTCCGGCGCGGCCGTCTCTGCGCCTGCTGTCTGCGGCTCCGGAGAGAGAGGCAGTGCCGCCGTCTGATCGACATCGAGATCGATCTTAGGCTCGAGCCGAGCCGCGGGGACAAGCTCGACATCCACGACTTCGACCTTTCCCTCCGTGCCGCTTGGCGCAGGCAACGTGATCAGCATCGGCAGAACGAGCGCGATCGCGGCGGCGTGGACGAGGCCGACGCCAATCACCCAAACCGGAAGCTTGATTGTCTCGGGATCGATCACAGGCAGGCGAGGAGCGAAAAGTCAAACGCGTTCCACTCGACTCACGCCTGCTCTGAGTTATCTGAGTCGCGCCCGTCCGCGCAAGACTCTAGCCCTCCATCACGATGCGCGGCGCTGCACGCGCTCCGCCCTTGCCGCGCTCAAGCTCGGCCCAAGCTCGCGCCGCAACCCCGCGAAACGCCTCGGCAGCAGGCGAAGATGGATCGCTCGCCACGACGGGGCGGCCTTCGTCTGAGCTCTCGCGGACCGCGAGCGTCAATGGCACCTCGCCGAGAAACGGAACGCCGAGCCGCTGAGCCTCGGCCTTGGCACCTCCATGGCCGAAAATGTCGGAGCGCTGCCCGCAATGCGGACAGATGAACGTGCTCATGTTCTCAACCAGGCCGAGCACCGGCACGTTAACGCGGCGGAACATGTTTAGGCCTTTGCGCGCGTCGATCAGCGCCAGGTCCTGCGGCGTCGACACGATAACGGCGCCGGCGAGCGGCACCTGCTGCGCCATGGTGAGCTGGGCATCGCCAGTGCCTGGCGGCATATCGACCACAAGCACGTCGAGCTCGCCCCAGGCGACATCCTTCAGCATCTGCGAGAGCGCCGACATCACCATCGGCCCACGCCAGATCATCGGCGTCTCCTCGTCCACCAGAAAGCCCATGGACATCACCTTGAGCCCATAAGCCTGCAAGGGCTCGAGCTGGTTGCCGGCGATCTGTTGCGGCTGGCCCTTGAGGCCCAACAGCCTGGGCATGGAAGGGCCGTAGATGTCAGCGTCGAGCACGCCGACGCGCAATCCTTTTTCCTTGAGGGCAAGCGCGAGATTGACGGCAACCGTCGATTTGCCGACGCCGCCTTTGCCGGAGGCGACGGCAATGATATTGGCGACCCCCGGCACGCCGCCCGGGCGGTGGCGCGCATCGCGGGCGGCGCCAGGTCGCGTGAACGGCGAGCCCTGCGGCGCTTCTGCGCCCCTGCCATTGCCGTCGCGCGCGGCACCAGGCAAACGGTCGGCGGTCAGCGTCACGGTAACAGCGTCAACGCCCGGCACCGACGAGACGGCCTTCTCGGCCGCAACGCGCAAGGCTTCCAGCTCGCGCGCGCGAGCCGGTTCGACCTGGATGGCGAAATAGACCTTGCCCTTGTTGATCACGATCTCGGAGACGAGGCCCTCGGAGACAATGTCACTCCTGAGGTCCGGGCCTTTGACGCGCTTCAGCGCCTCGAGCACGCGCTCTTTGGTCAGGGGTTCGGGCACCACAACGCCTATTTATGCCTGCTTCGCCACAACACCAACCGTCTTGTGGCCGCCGACGTCACGGCACCCAGCAAGTTTCGCCAGCGCAAGACCGGAGCTTGTCGTTGAGGCTGCGCAGCTCACCGAGATCTCCGGCATAGGACTTTCTGCCAGCCCTGCTCTTGCTCTCATGCGGATCTGCGGCGAGGTCGTAGAGCTTTTCCTTGCCGTTCTCGAACTTGATGTATTTGCGCGTGACGGTGCGCACTCCGGTGTAGCGCCCAGAAGGACTCATGAAGTGAGCCGAAGGACTTTCAAAAGCGATCGCGCTCCGCCACGGCGCGTTGACATCGGCAAAGAGAGGCTTAAGCGATCGCCCGTCGAGCACGACACGCGGCGAAGCTCCGGCAAGCTCTACGATAGTGGCGACTAGATCGAGATTGTTCACGAGCTGACTGCGGGTCTGATTTGCCGGAATGCCTGGGCCGCGCATCACCAGCGGCACTCTGATCGCTTCCTCGTAGGGCGCTGATTTGCCCATCGATCCATGCTGACCGAACAAGAAGCCATTATCGGAAGTATAGATAATGACCGTGTCGTCGAGCTTGCCCGAGCTCTGCAATGCATCGACCGTTGAAACCACCAGATCATCCACCGATTGCAGCGATTGCAGCTCGGCGCGATAGCATTTTTCGAAATCGGCTTTTGATTCTCCATGCGCCGAATTCGAGTCGCTTGCGCTTCCCTTCTTCTTGGCGGCAATGTCGAAGGGAAAGCTCACCGTCTTGAAGGCATTCTCGTCTTGCGGCGCTGGGATTGCGCACTTGCCTTGCGCGTGCGCCGCCTTCGTCGCGACCAGCATGAAGAACGGGTCGGCGGCGCCCTTCTGCTCCTGGATAAAGCGGACGGCGCGTGCTTTCAGCACGTCGGTGGAATAGTCGCCGGGGCTGGAGCCGAACGTCTTGATCAATTCGTTCTCGTTGATCGCGTAATCGTAATAGCGGGCGCGCGAGCTGGTGAAGGCGTACCAGAGGTCCCAGCCGGGAGGCACCCAATCCTCGGGATTACCGATATTGGGACCGGTAAAGCTGATATTGAGATAGCTGCCGGCCCACGAGAGCAGAGAACCGAACGTGCTCTCCTGGCCGTAACGGTTCAGATATTTGCCGATCAGCGCGGTTCTATAGCCCGCCTTCTTGAGCCAAACAGGGAGCGCGTTCTTCTCTTTGTCCTTGAAGCCGCCCCAGCCCCCACCGTCCACGGGGTTGTTGGCTTTGATGCCGGTGTTGTGGGCGCTCTGACCGGTGAAGAACGAGGCGCGGCTTGGCGCGCAGAGCGGAAGATTGACGAAGCTGTTGGTGAAGGTCACGCCCTTCTCGGCGAGGAGCGCGTGAGTCTTCGGCATATAGGCCATCGAGCCTGTGTCTTCCTGGTCGTCGGTCATGATCACGACGATGTTTGGAGCCGCGAGAGATGGCGAAGAAAGGCACAAACAACAAGCAGTTGTGCAAATGAAGCGGCGCAAAGGGAAGATCGCTCTGGGCATAGCTGCTAACGGTCTGCTAACTAACCATCGGCTTGCCCCCCGACTCATAATTATCACGCATAGCTCACGGACCCCCCGGTCTTTTTGCCGCGCAGCACACCGTCACGATTTGAACCGCAATGATTAATGCGCCGTGCGGCTTTAATCGTGAAGGCGGACACATTGTTGGTGCGCGGTCCCCCTTGGCCCTCGGAATTGACGTTAAATTTCGCCGCCTAGGTGTGACCATGCGACCACAGCTTCCCCAGCCCGCGCCTGCTAAGTTGTCGATTCGAAAATGGGGGGCAATCATGTACGCACTAGTAAACATTGACTTTGGCGTTATCGTTAGCGAGCTACCTGACGAAATTGATGATAAGGACCAGACGCTGGACGCAAAGCGGGGGG
>JBKOWI010000092.1:0-18612 GCA_046724315.1 Pseudomonadota bacterium
GAGCCTGGAGCGGCCCTGGGTAGCATCCGCGCTTATCGACATCCCAGTGGCAGTTGGGATCCGACGCGCAAATCGCAGAATCGCCGGTCGCGCAATTCTCCAGCGCCGTGCTTTGCATTGTGCCGCTGGTAAGTGCGACAAAGCCCAGGATGACTGCAACGATTGTGCTCCGCATGGAACCTCCAAGACAGGGGACGGGAGTTGCAAGGTTATAGCCGAGGGCAGCGCCAGCGGGGAGAGCCCGAGCAGGGCTAAATGGCGCATTTCTGCAGGGTGGCGCGGCAGGCGTAACTTCGCCATTCTTACGCCAGAGTTTACCTGCTACGAGCCGTGGCTACGGGGGTGCGGGTCGTGCGTCCAGGGGTGGGTCGTGTCCTTCTGTGCTTGACGCTTGCCGGCGCGCTCGCGGGCTGCGCCCTAGCGACCGCACGCAATCCTGTGCCGCCTGCGCTGGAGAGCCAGGCATCGGTGGTGGGCATGGGCGCCGCGCCGATCCGCTTCTGGGGCGACCAGCTGCCGCCAAATGCTGACGCCATCGTCAAGGAGAAGTGGGCGCAAGTCCGGGCGAGCCGACCCGAGCTTCTCGCCAAAGGGCGCAGGCCCGTCGTCAATTTCCTTGCCTTGTCGGGCGGCGGGAGCGACGGCGCCTTCGGCGCGGGGGTTCTCGGCGGGTGGACGGCTTCCGGCAAGCGGCCTGAGTTCGACGTGGTCACGGGAGTCTCAACCGGCGCGCTCACCGCGCCATTCGCGTTCCTCGGGCCGAAATACGACGCCGCCCTGAAAGATGTGTTCACGCAATCGAACACCAAAGACATTGCCATCGCCCAACCGGTGAGAGGACTTCTCGGCGGGGATTCGCTCGCGAGCAATGCGCCGCTCGCGAAAGTTGTCGCTTATTACGTCAATGACGACTTCCTGAAAGAGGTTGCCGCCGAGCATTTGAAAGGGCGCAGGCTGCTCATCGGCACCACCAATCTTGACGCTGAGCGACCGGTGATCTGGGACATGGGCGCGATCGCGACGAGCGGCCGGCCCGAAGCGCTTGAGCTATTCCGCACCGTGCTTCTTTCTTCTGCGGCCATTCCCGCGGTCTTTCCTCCCGGCTTTATCAAGGTCGCAGCGGATGGTGCGCTTTATGACGAGATGCACGTTGATGGAGGGGCGACCCGCGAGGTCTTTCTTGTGCCAACGCAATTCATGGCAAACAAGATAGACGGCCGTCTTGGTATCAGCCCGATCAGACGCGCTTACATTATTCGCAACGGTCATGTCGCGCCGGAATACAAGCCGGTCAAGGCCAGGACGCTGTCGATCGCGGGCCGTGCCGTTTCGAGTCTGATCAAGAGCCAAGGCGTTGGCGATCTCTACGAGCTCTACCTGTTCGCCAAACGCAACAATATGGACTACAACCTCGCTTACATCCCTGCCGATTTCATCGACACCAGCACGCAGTCCTTCGATCCGGTCTACATGGGGAAGCTCTACGACCTCGGCTTCCGCATGGCCGAGGCAGGCTATCCCTGGAAGAAGACTCCGCCGCGTATGGTCGGCCACTAACGGGTTGTCGCTCTTGCGCCGCAACAAGTTCTCCCTCTTGAGCGTTGATCTTGGCTTTCGTACATAGGCCCGGGGCGCCAGCCAGCGTGCCCTCTGGGCGGTCAGGTGGGAACGGAGAAGCAGGATGGATCTCGCTGAGTTGAACAAAGTGGCAAACGCCATGGTCGCGCCTGGCAGGGGCGTTCTCGCCGCCGACGAGTCGGCTGGCACTTGCAAGAAGCGTTTCGACGCGATCGGCGTGGAGTCCACCGAGGAGAACAGGCGTGACTATCGCGAGCTCCTGTTCCGTTCCAAGGGCATGGCCAATATCTCCGGCGTGATCCTGTTCGACGAAACCATCAGGCAGAGGGCCAAGGACGGCACGCCGCTCGCCAAGATCATCGAGCAGGCCGGCTCGCTCCCCGGGATCAAGGTGGACAAGGGCACCAAGCCGATCTCCTTCTATCCGGAAGAGGTCATCACCGAAGGGCTCGACGGCCTTCGTGAGCGGCTGGTTGAGTATCGCGGCCTCGGCGCCAAGTTCTGCAAATGGCGGGCCGTGATCGACATCGGTCCAGGAATCCCGAGCTACTACTGCGTCAAGGCCAATGCCGACGCGCTCGCCCGCTATGCGGCGCTCTGCCAGGACGAGAATCTCGTTCCGATCGTCGAGCCGGAGGTGCTGATGGACGGCGATCACGATATCGATCGCTGCTATCAGGTCACCGAGCTCGCGCTCAAGGCGTTATTCCATGAGCTCTACCTTGCGCGGGTGAAGCTCGAAGGCATGGTGCTGAAGCCCAACATGGTGGTGCCGGGCAAGAAGAGCGCGAAGCAAGCGTCGGTCGATGAAGTCGCGGAGAAAACCTTGCGGGTGCTCAAAGAGTGCGTGCCCGCCGCAGTTCCGGGCATCGCCTTCCTCTCCGGCGGTCAATCGGACCTCGACGCTACCGCGCGACTCAACGCCATGAACCGGATGGGCGGTGGACCGTGGAAGATCACCTTCTCCTATAGCCGCGCGTTGCAGGCTGCACCGCAAAAGGCATGGTCCGGAAAGGTGGAAAATGTTCCCGCGGCACAGGCGGCCTTCACCCATCGCGCCGCGATGAATGGGCTGGCCTCGATGGGAAAATGGTCGCCGGAGCTCGAGAAGAAAGCCGCCTGACTAGCGCTGCTATTTCACCAGAAAAACATCCACGAAGCCCCGCTTGTCTCGCAGGCGGGGCTTTCCTATGTCCGTTTTCCGTCGCCTCCTCGACACAACTGCGAGAGACCGTGAGTTATGGAACCTGAAGAGACTTCGGATCAGCTGACCATCTCTCTCGAGCAGGCGTTCTTCATCATCGTCAAGGCTCGTGAATTCGATGAGCAGGTCGAATCCACCGACCCCGACTCGGGCTCCAATCCCGCCGACGACCGCGAGGTGGATGTGCTCGAGGAAGGCGCCGACAATCCTGTCCAGCAGGAGCTCGAGGAAGCGCTCGACGCGCTCAATGTCGACGAGCAGTTCGATTTGATCGCGCTGACTTGGCTTGGCCGAGGCGAGTACTCATCGTTCGCCGAGGCGCGCGAGGAAGCGAGCGACATGCGCGACAAACACATTCCGGAGTATCTGATCGGCACCCCTAAGCTCGGCGACTTCTTGGAAGAAGGACTCGCTCAGCTCGGCTATTCGCTCGAGGATTTCAAGCGAGATCGCCTATGAACTCACGGTAACTGAGGTAAGTCCGATGAAGGCTGAGTATCGGCTACCGGCGGGGCAGGTGCAGGAGCGGGAGCCGGAGGCGCGCTGCTGATTGTCTCGGTGGACCAGACCACAAGCTCGCTTAAGAGCTTGGCGAAGGCATCATCAAGGGCGGCCACATAGGTTTTCGCGTCACTGCCTGTGGCAGGCGCCGTCGCCTGAAATTCGCGCGCGCCGATGATCTTTCCGTCTTTGTCGAGGACCTTGGCGACAAAGGCGACGTCCGCTGTCGCGGGCTCGGCCGCCGTGGAGACGTGGAAGCGCCGGATGTCGACCAGAAGCTGGTAATCCCCGGTAACTCCCTCGCGCGTCCGGCTGATCGACCTCGCGTAACCGGCGTTCTCGAAGCTCTGGATTACCTTGTCTTGGAACAGCACCGGCAGGTTGTCGCTCCATTTGGCGTTCGGCAGATCGGTGCTCTCGCCGGAAGCAGGCTCAAGCAGGATCTTGTCGGTATTGAAGCCCATGAGCGTGCTGGGCTCCGGTACGACGAGCAGCCACGATGGCGCTTCTTGCGGCGGTGCTGGCAGGTTGTTTGCAGCGACAAGATTGAAAAGCGGCACTTGCGCCGGAGTTGCGCCGCCGCCGGTCATGCGCTCGAGCCCAGCCAGGATGCCGTCGACCTTGTCGGAGTTCCGCGCTAGCGCGTCGGCGAATGTGTCGATGTTGGTGATGGCGCTGTGCAGCGCCTCCGAATTCTCCGCCAGCACGTCGTCGACCTGCTGAAAGGCGTCGCGCGCAGCCTGGGTCCAGTCTTGACCCGCTTGCGGCGAGGCGGTGAGCACGCCCTGGGCCGGCACAATATCGGCAGTCGCGCTGCCGCCTCTCAGTGTCACAGCCGCTCCGCCCGTAAGCCCCTGGGTCTCGATGCCGACTTGCGTGTCGCTTCGGATCGGCGTGCCTGGATCGACGGCGATGGTGGCGACGACCTGCTCGGGATGCTGTGGATCGAGGCCGAGGCCCGTCACCTCGCCGACGCGGATGCCGTTGAACAGGACAGAAGAGCCCACCAGCAGTCCCGACACGGAGCCCCCAAACCTGACCTGATAGGCGGTGCGCTCGCCGAACCCGCCCTTATTCTCGAGCCAATAGACGAAGGCGAAGCTCGCGATGATCACGGCGAGCATGAACAGTCCGATCAGGGCGTAGCGGGCGCGCGTTTCCATTGCCTAGGTCCCTTGTCTCAAGCGCCGATCCGCCGGTCGGCCAGCATGCCGCCGCGCTTTCCTTGGAAATAGGTTTTCACCCAGGGATGCTCGGATTGAAGCATGGTTTCAATCGGCCCTTCGGCTACCACCTTGCCGTCAGCAAGCGCGGCCACCCGGTCGCTTGCGTTGTAGAGACTTTCGAGATCGTGCGTCACCATGAATACCGTAAGCCCGAGCGTTTGCTGCAAGGTGCGGATCAGCTCGTCGAAATCCCCTGCTGAGATCGGATCGAGCCCTGAGGTCGGCTCGTCGAGAAAAACGATCTCGGGGTCTAATGCCAGCGCGCGCGCGAGGGCCACGCGCTTGGTCATGCCGCCGGAAAGCTCGGCAGGGTATTTGTTGGCGTCCTCGCGGGTGAGCCCCACCATCTCCAGTTTGGCCAGCGCCATCTCGTCCATGAGCCTTTGCGAGATCGAGAGATTCTCGCGCATAGGAAATTCGATGTTTTCGCGCACGGTGAGCGAGGAGAACAGGGCGCCTTGCTGAAACAGGACGCCCCATCGGCGCTCGAGCGCGCGGCGCTCTGCTTCGGTTGCCTTGTCGAGATCGACGCCAAGAACCTCGATCGTGCCCTGGCGCTTGGGCAGGAGGCCGATGATGGTGCGCAACAGCACCGACTTGCCGGCGCCCGAGCCGCCAACCAAGCCGAGGATCTCGCCCTCTCTCACGTCGAGCGAGAGGTGATCGAGCACGATCTGGTCGCCGAAGCCGACCATGAGGTCGCGAACCTTGATGACAGGATTAGGCGCCATCGTCACATTCCGATCGATGCGAAGAACATGGCGAACAGCCCGTCAAGCACGATCACGAGGAAGATCGACTCGACGACCGACGCCGTGGTCTGGAGGCCGAGCGACTCCGCGCTGCCCTTGACCCTTAGTCCTTCGGCGCAAGCCACCACGCCGATGACCAGCCCCATGAACGGCGCCTTGATCATTCCCACCTTGAAATGGGTGAGCGAGATCGCCTCGGTCAGCCGCGAAATATAGATATCGGGACTGATCCCGCCATAGAGCCAAGCCACCAAGCCGCCGCCGTAGAGAGCGGCCATGGAGCCGAGGAAGGTGAGCACGGGAAGGGCGATGATCAGCACGATGATGCGCGGCAGGATCAGCACCTCGACGGGATCGAAGCCCATGGTGCGGAGCGCATCGATCTCCTCGCGCATCTTCATCGAGCCGAGCTCGGCGGTATAGGAGCTGCCCGAGCGGCCCGCGACCATGATCGCGACGATCAGCACGCCAATCTCGCGCAGCACCAGGATGCCGACGAGATCCACGGCGTAAAGCTCGGCGCCGAACTTGCGGAAATGAAAGATGCCCTGTTGGGAGATGATGCCGCCGATGAGGAAGGTAATGAGCAGGATAATGGGGACCGCCTGCCAGGTGACGCGGTCGAGCTGATTGACCGTGGAGGTGAACCTGAAATCGCGCGGGCGCGTCAGCACGCGCGCCGTGGCCATGCCGATTGCGGCCAGCATCTCGGCGAACACGATAAGGCCGCGGCCGAACTCGGCGCCGGCGAGACCCACGCCGGCAAGGAAACTGACGATCTCGTTCTCATGCTTCGGTGGGGCGGGTGGCGCACGGTTGACGGCGTGCATCTCCTCGAGCAGGTCGCGGTCGTGCTCCGGCATACCGACAATGACGGTCTCGCGACCCGTCGACGTCCATTGGCGCATGAGGCGCTCGAGGAGCCAGGCGCCGAAGGTGTCGAACTCGCGCACGCCCTTCATATCGATCGACACGTTCTTGGCTTTGCTTGCCTCGCCGGCGACGCTGTCCACGAGCTTTTCGAGCTCGCCCGCATGCGGCGCGGTCCAGGAGCCTGCCGCGGCAAGCTCGAGCCTCTCGCCCTTGAGTTCGCTGGTCAGCAAAGCTTCGCCCATGAGGTGGCTCCTCCGGCGGCAGGCCCCAAACAACAACTTGAGAAAGACGACTAGCTTCTCGTCAGATCGATCGACACACTCTTGAGCGCAATGTTCTGCGTCGAGATCGAAACGCTTTGGCGCGAGACGCTGTAGGACACAAGCATCGAGCCGGTCACGGCCCCGCTGATGGCGAGTGTCATTCTCCCATTCGCCGCCTGGCCGGAGGCATTCCCTTGTGCATTGAAGGTCCGCTCCTCCCAGGTGCCGGTGATGCGGCCGCCGCTTTGGCTAAGCTTGCTCCTGATCTCGACGTTGGAGCTTTCGCTCTGGCAGCGGATCGCCATGCCGAGCGTCGAGCCGCCACCAGTATAGTAAGCGTTGCATTTGAGGCGCTCGCTCTTTCCCTGGCTGAGCTGGATTTGCCCGCTTCCGCGCCACGTCCCGAGCAGGACGTCGAAGGGATTGCCGGGGTCGGCCTCGGTCGGGCGCGACTGAAAGACCAAAATGGATGCCGTCAGGGCGGCGGCAGCCAGAAGCCGCGTCGATATGTGGCGAATCATTGGTGTCATGGGGACTCACTTATCGGCAAATTGCGTCAGCGAACAAGGCCGGATCGGTATGGCAGAGTAATGACAAATGGCGTTGCTCTCTGCCTTGTGAAATGGGACGTTTTGGCATGAGTCCGGGTCCAAATGTCGCGATAACCTATTGCCGGCTTTGCAACTGGCTGCTCCGGGCCGCCTGGATGGGGCAGGAGCTGCTTTCGACCTTCGCCGAGGAGCTCGGCTCGGTCACGCTCATCCCCGACGACACCGGCGGCGTGTTCGAGGTCAGGATCGACGGAAGGCTGATCTGGTCGCGCAAGGAACACGGCCGCTTCCCGGAGATCAAGGAGCTCAAGCAGATCGTGCGCGACGAGGTGGCGCCGGGGCGCGACCTCGGTCATGTCGATCACAAGGAGCACTAAAGCGCCTCAAGACTCCGTTGGCCCGGGCCTCTGGTAGAGTGCGTCCGGATTGCCCACATGACAGTGGTTTGACGCTCCCCTAATCCCAAGAGGTCACAGCTCGAAATGTCTCAGCCGGTCGTCGTCACCATTCCTCACAGACTTGGCAAGCAGGAGGCCGTCAGGCGGCTTAAGGCCGGTTTCGGCAATGCGCGCTCTAGTTTCGGCCAGGGGTTCGTGGCACTGAAGGACGAGTGGGCCGGAGACCATCTCGATTTCAGCGCGAGCCTGCTCGGCCAGACCACGACTGGCACGGTCGACGTCGCGGAGGATCACGTGCGGCTAGAGGTGCAGCTTCCGTGGATGCTTTCGTTGCTTGCCAACAAGGCGAAGGCGCTGGTGCAGCGGCAGGGTAAGCTCATGCTCGAGAAGCCGACCAAGCCCGCCACACGAAGCTAACCCTCAGGGTTCTAGCCTTAGGAAATCTCGACGATCTCTGCCGCCGCCGTGCCGGCTTGGACCGTGTCGCCCACCTGCTTGCCCATCAGCGCCTGGGCTACGGGCGAGGCATAAGACAAGGTGCCGACTGAAGGGTCGGCTTCGTCCTCCCCCACGATCCGGTAGGTCTGGCGTCGGCCGTCCTCGCGTTCGATCGTCACCGTCGACCCGAAACGGACTTCGGACCTATCCCGAGGAGGCTCAACCACCTGGGCGGTGGCCCGGCGCGAGGTCCAGTAGCGCAAGTCTCTGTTGATCTTGGCGAGTTTTGGCTTGTCGTCGGCGTCCTGGGCTGCCGCGTGCTCCCGGTGAAGCCGCGCGAGCTCGGCCTCGATCATCTCGAGGCCCTTGCGGGTTACGAGATTGTGCGGGGGCACCGGCCGGTCGGGGAGATCGTCGTAAACCTCTCCGGGATCGGCCTCTTTGGTGAAGGCCTTGCTCATTAGGGTACTATACCATGCCTCGCCTTTGGATTGTGGCCGGCGTCCTCCGGCCTGATCTGTGGGCAATTGCGCTCAATTTGGGCGGCCAAGGCTGCATCAACGCCTTGGCACATGATAAGGTTTTCGCCAAAGCCATAATTTTGTGCAGGGGGAGACACCATGATCGACGCGGGGAACACCGCTTGGTTGATAACTGCGACGGCCCTGGTTCTGTTCATGACTTTGCCGGGGCTGGCCCTGTTTTATGGAGGGCTGGTCCGCGCCGAGAACCTGCTCTCCGTTCTGATGCAGTGCTTCGCCATAGCCTGCCTCGTCTCGGTAGTTTGGCTTCTTTGCGCCTATAGCCTCACCTTCAACGGCCCTGGCCCCTGGATTGGCGACCTCGAGAAGGCGCTGCTGCTCGGCGTGCCGCGCGACGCCGCTGCCCCGAACACGAGCATCCCCGAGTCTGTGTTCTTCATGTTCCAGATGACCTTCGCCATTATCACGCCCGCGCTCATCGTCGGCGCTTTTGTGGAGCGCATGCGCTTTGGCGCCGTGCTTCTGTTCACCTTCCTTTGGCTTCTTCTCGTCTACGTGCCTGTCGCACATTGGGTGTGGGGCGGCGGCTGGCTTGCGCAGCGGGGTGTTCTCGATTTTGCCGGCGGCCTTGTGGTGCACCTGACCGCCGGAGTTTCCGCACTTGTCCTCGCCGTGTTGCTCGGGCCGCGCATGGGCTTTCCCGACGAGGTGAAGCCGCCGCATGCACCGTGGATGACCATGGCTGGCGCTTGCATGCTGTGGGTCGGGTGGTTCGGCTTCAACGCCGGCAGTGCGCTCAAAGCAGGCGGCGATGCAGGCATGGCCATGACCGTAACCCATATCTCCGCCGCCACGGCGGCTCTTGTCTGGATCGTCATCGAAGGATTGAAATTCGGCAAGCCGAGCATGGTCGGCGCCGTCACCGGGGCTGTCGCCGGGCTCGCGTCCATTACGCCCGCCTCCGGCTTCGTGGGACCGGTTGCGGCGCTCGTCATCGGTATCGCCGGAGGCATCATCTGCTATTTCATGGTGGGAGTGGTCAAACGCGGCTTCCGAATCGACGATTCACTCGACGTGTTCGCCGTGCACGGCGTGGGCGGCGCGATCGGTGTGTTGCTTACCGCCGTGTTCGTCGATGCCGCCCTGGGCGGGCCCGGACTCGCCGAGGGAAGGAGCATGGGTGCACAAGCCGCAATTCAACTCACCGGGATCGTTGCGACTTTGCTATGGTCGGTGGCGTTAAGCTTCGTCATCGCCAAAGTCGTCCATGCGGTCACAGGATTGCGCGTTGGCGCTGAAGCCGAGGAACAAGGCCTCGACCTCAGAATTCACGGCGAACGCGGCTACAACATGTGATCGAGGACGAGACGTATGAAATACATCATCGCAGTGATTCAGCCACATCGGCTAGAGGCCGTGCGCACGGCCCTCAACAATATCGGCGTGCAGGGCATGACGGTTAGCGAGGTGCGCGGCTTCGGCCGTCAGAAGGGTCAGACCGAGATTTACCGCGGCGCCGAATACACCATGCAATATGTACCCAAGGTGAAGATCGAGATTGCGGCGAACGACGGCGTTGCCGACGCCGTAGTCGACGCCATCGGCGAATCGGCAAGAACGGGTCATATCGGGGACGGCAAGGTGTTCGTGCTCGATCTCGAAGGGGTCATGCGCGTGCGCACCGGCGAGATGGGAGCCGACGCGCTGTGACTTAAGCTTCGTGGATTTCGGCAGCTACCGCAATCAACTCCTCGAGCAGCCCGAAGGCGAGGTCGCGTTTTTCGCGCTCGTGCGCAATTTCTCGCAGTGGTTCTTCGACCTTTTGCGCAATTTCGTGCTGGTCGGCGGGCTGAAGTATTTCTACGAGAAGTCGGGCAGCGAGGTCCTCTTTTATCTGCACCAGTTCGCGCTCTTCGTGATCTTCCTTTACTGCCTGTCCTACGCTGACCAATGGTACGTCAACCTGTTCGGCTTCCTTTCAAACCGCCGGCTCGCCCACTTCTTGAACCGAATCGTCAACAGCGCCATCGCGATCGTACTGTTCGTGGTGATCTGGTGGGGAGCGTCGCTGATCGTGACCGAGATATCGCACGCGCAGCTCTGATCAGCGCCGGGCGTGCTTCGCCGCGTCGCTCGCCAGGCGCAAATCCCTGACCAGAAGATCGAACTCGCGCCGCTTGTCGCGCACCTCCTGGAGTCTCAACAAATAGGAGGGATGCACGGTGATGACGGCCTGCGTGGCATCGGAGAGCGGAATGAGCCGCCCGCGATTGGCATTGATGGACATCGCCTTGCGCATGAGACCTCGCGCCGCCGTCGCGCCCATCGCTACCGCGACGGCAGGCTGAACGAGATCGAGCTCGTTGTCGAGCCACCAGCGGCAGGCGTCGATCTCGCTTGTGTCTGGCTTCTTGTGGATGCGCCGCTTGCCGCGCGGCTCATTCTTGAAGTGCTTCACCGCATTGGTGATGTAGACCTCGCTCCGCTCGATGCCCGCTGCTTCCAGCGCCTTGTCGAGCACCTTGCCGGCTGGGCCGACGAAGGGGAGGCCTGCCAGATCCTCCTGGTCGCCAGGCTGCTCGCCGATGAGCATCAGCGACGCGTCGGCCGGACCCTCGCCGAACACGGTCTGGATCGCGTTCTTATAGAGATCGCAACGAGTGCAGCCGCGTGCTTCGACTCGGAGCAGCTTGAGCGCCTTCTCGGGGTCGTTGACCCGCTTTTCCTTGAAGAGGGGGAGATCAGCTTCCGACAATCTGGCCATGAGGACTCCTCGAGTGGAAAAACGGCCAATGCTGCGGGGGCGTTCCACTGGCCCGAGCTTCCACAGACTATTCCTGCCAAACCCGCGCCAAAGACTTACAAGAGGAACCGGCTAGGCCTATATGGAAGCGGGCGGGGCTAGAGCCTGTTAGGAGGCTGCAAAGGTATCAGAGCAGATGCTGCACGATATGCCGAGACGCCATGGCGCCGCCCTCGTGGTCCATCCCGAGGAGGCGATCGAGCTTGCCGGAGAGGCTTCGGGCAAGAGACCCGCCAAGCCCAAGCGAGCCTGGTTTGCGCGCCGCGAGAAGGTGGTGAAGCCGAGCGCGCTAGGCATGCTGCTTCGGCCCATCAGTATTTCGGTTGCCGTCGTGCTCTCCACCTACGCGCTGCTCTCGCTCGGCACCACGTTCTATCGCAGCTATTACCGCCATCTCGACACCACGGCCGCAGTCCACCCCGACAAGAGCGTGCTCGATATCTTCTTCCCCGATCGAAGCCTACCGCCAGACGCCGTCGATCTCATCATCAAGGATGTGGACGGCAGCCTGCACAAGGTGATCGCAAGCAAGTCGGAGACGGACAAATTCCTCAACGACACGATCCTCATGCTCGACGATGAGCGGGCACGCATCAAGCAGGCGGCTCACAAGGACCTCGACCGCACCTTCGCGCTCGCCTTTCAGGATCGCGAGCAAGCGATCAATTCCTATGCCGACTGGTTCTTCGAGTGGAAGCGCTCCTATGTGGTGCTGAAGGAAACTATCGCCTCGGCCATTAGCCGCGGGCTCGAAGCCGGCAAATACGAGTCGCTCAACGAGGCAATCGAGGCCGACGTCAAGGACTACTTCCTGAAGAACTACCAGGAGCAGGTGCTCAAGCCCGAGCTTCGCGACCAGATCATCACCAAGGGCGTCGAGCAGGCGGCGCGCCATGCACATGACAGCTATCGGCGCGTGATCGCCAATGGCGACATGCGCCTCCAGCTCTTCCTCGCCAAGCACACAGACCATCTCGAGGACATTCCCGCCTCGACGCCGATGACCAACGTGAAGCTCGATTGGGATGCGCAGAAATGGAAGGCGCCGACTTATCTTATGGAGGATCGCGCCTTTGACGGCATTGCCGGGCTCGGCGCCGCCGCTGCCGGCGGCACGGTCGGCGCCCTCGCGCTCGGTCCAGCCTTCAACAGCGTGCTAGCCCAAAGTTTCGGGCAAATCTCGCGCCGGGTCGCGACTTCGCTCGGCACCCGCGTTGCCCTCGCCGAGCAAGGCGCTGTCGCTGGCACGGTCGTGCAGCCCATGGGCGGTCAAGTCGTGGGCGCGGCGCTCGGCGTCGTAATAGGCGCCGCCGTCGACTATCTCTCGAATGAGGCAAACGAGGCAATCAATCGCGAGAGCTTCGTCGCCGCCAACGAGCAGGCTCTCGACTCGACCATCGCTACCTGGAAGTCGAGCCTCGACGCGAACATCGATACGGCCGTCGACAAATGGTTCGATGACGCCCGCGCCTCCGTCGTCCTCGCTTCGAGATAGAGCGGCAAATTCCTATCGCGTTTCAGGCGCTTGGGGCGGTATGCTGAGCCATCTCGGGCAGAGCTAAGAGCCATGCAAGAGAACGCCAAATCGATAGCGCGTCCGGCCGCCAGCCGCTCCTTGAGCGAAGCCATCCGCAAGGCGCGCCTCGAAGAGGCCGAGCACCTCGATCGCACCGCCGATCTCCGCGACAGCGAGATCGCGCGGCTCGAATTGCTCAAGGCCGATCTTGAGACGGTTTTCGCCGAGCTTCCGCCTCACGACGACCGTTTCAACCTCGCGCTCGTGCCGAGCCGCCCGGCGCGGCTGTGGATCGACCTCTTCACCTATGCCGCCATCGACGAAGCGAGTGGCGCCTATCTCTTCGTGCGCAACAGCGAGGAGGGGCGGCGCACACTTTACAGCTCGACCAATGTCGCCGACATGGCCGACCGCATTACCCGCTATGTCGCCCGGGAGATCGTGCGGCGCGAGCGGCTTGAAGCTGCGCTCGCCGAGGCGCCTCGCATGGAACCACTAACCGCGCCGCGTGCTTCGGGCATCAACCTCAGTGTGGTCATCGCTGCGTTTGCGATCGGACTTCTCGCCGGGGCCGCCGGCCTGTTCGCGACGGTGTGGCTTACCGCTCCCTGAGCACGCGCCGTTCGCATTCCCACACATGCTCGGTTGCGGTCGCGGCGCGGCCGACCATCTCGCAGCGCCAGCCGCCGTCGCTTCGCGCGATGGCATATTCGTTGTAGCGCGCCGCAGGCTCCCGTCCTTCCACCGCCTCTGACGCCGAGGGCACGCCGATGACGGTCGCGACGCCGCTTGCCGTCTCGAACTCGAGAATGGTCTGCTCGTGGTTGTGGCCATGCAGCACGAGCTCCACGCCGTGCTGCTTCATGACCTCGGTGGTGCGCCCGGCGTCGCGCAAGCCGCGGTGCCAGCCTGCCTGGCCGGGAAGAGGAGGGTGGTGGATCAGAACCACCCGGAACAGGTCCTCGCGGCCAAGTCTCGATAGCGCCTCGCCAAGCAGGCCGCGCTGAAGCGAGCCCACTTTTCCCGCTGCGATGAACGGCATGGTTGGAATCGCCGAGGACAAGGCGATGAGGGCAATATCGCCGAAGCGGCGCACGAAGGGAAAGAGAGTGGGCGGGGTCGGCACAAGCAGCTCTCCAGCCTCGTTCGACTGCATGTAAGGGTGCCAATGCCGCGTACCGCGCTCGGGATGAAGCCTGACATAGGCATCGTGGTTGCCGGGAATTGCCGTGACGCGGCTCGGCGGGCCGAGGTGATGCAGCCATTCGGCGGCACGGAGGAATTCTTCGGGCAGCCCGAGGTTGACCAGGTCTCCGGTGACCGCGATGTGATCCGGCTTCCGCTCGGTGAGGTCGTGGGTGAGCAGGTTGAGCACATCGCGCCGATGCACGTATTTGCGGCCGCGATGCCAGTTCACATAACCCAGCATGCGCTTGGAGAGCAGGTCGCGGCGCTTGGCGCGCGGCATCGGGCTCAGATGGATGTCGGAAAGATGGGCGAGGGTGAACAAGAGAGTGCGCAGACTGCTTTGTTATCGCCAAGACACTAAATGGCGCCGCTTCTCTTGAGAACGCGCATGTTCAGGGTGTGTGCACCGCGGCCAGTCCGACTACAGATCAATTTCGAAAACATTTATCAATGGGTTGTAGGGCAATGGCAATGGTTTGGCCTCTCGTCCGGCCAGCGCTGCGGCGCCTGGGCGCAGACTGCGAACGATCCTGCAAGCAATACGGTGCAAAACGCGGTAAGCAGCGCACAAAAAAGAAGTAGATCAGACCGCAAGCGAGGAGGGCAGACTGAACCGGAATTTCATCGGGCGTCTCAGGCCGAACCGCCTGTTGACCGCCATGTTCCGGCCGATCTGGCGGATGCGGCGCGGGATGACGCTCGGCGCGCAAGGCGCGGTGATTGATGGCGAAGGCCGCGTGCTGCTGGTACGCCACGGCTACCGGCCCGGTTGGTGGTTTCCTGGTGGCGGCGTCGAATGGGGCGAGACGCTCGAGACTGCGCTCGCCCGCGAGCTCAAAGAAGAGGTCGGCGTAAGCGTCATCGGCCCTATAGAGCTGCACGGGGTCTTTTCCAATTTCTCGAGTTTTCCGGGCGACCATATCGCCGTGTTCGTGGTCCGCGATTGGCATCGCAACGGCGAGTACTGGAAGCTCGGCGAGATCGCCGAGGCGCGCATGTTTGCGCGCGACGAGCTGCCCGCGCAGACCGAGCGCGGCACACGCGCCCGCATCGACGAGATCTTCGACGCTATTCCGAAAACGACCCTGTGGTGATGGTCCGTCGGCTGTTACGGACATTGCACCAGCCGCTTGGTGATCTTGGCCACGTGGTGGCCTTGGAAGCTCGCGAGGTTGAGCTCCTTCTGCGACGGGAGCCGCGAGCCATCAGGCGCCGCGATGGTGCCAGCGCCGTAGGGCGAGCCACCCTTGAGCTCGCCGATATCGGGAAGGTCTGGCGCCGAGTAGGGCAGGCCAACCACGATCATCCCGTGATGCAGCAAGGTCCAATGGAAGGATACGATGGTGGTCTCGTTGCCGCCGCCGGTCGATGTCGAGGTGAATACGCTGCCAACCTTGCCGATCAGCGCTCCCCCGACCCATAGCGGGCCCGTCTGGTCAAGGAAGTTCCGCATCTGCGAGCTCATATTGCCGAAGCGCGTCGGCGTGCCAAAGATGATGCCGTCATAATTGGGAAGCTCCTGCGGATCGGCGATCGGTGCAAGCTGGTCGAGCTTCATGCCGGCGGCGCGCATGACGTCTTCCGGCATCAGCTCCGGCACGCGCTTGACGCTCACATGCACCCCTTCCACCGCGCGCACGCCGTGCGCGACCGCATAAGCAAGTGTCTCAACATGCCCGTAGGATGAGTGATAAAGAACGAGCAGTCGCGCCGTGTCAGCCATCGATGTTGCCCCCGCTTGCCTCGAAGGGAGAAGCCATGCCCCTGTGGCTTTAAGTGTAGCAGATTCAAAGGTATGGCGAAGAGACGATAAATCTTGGTGAACTTCGACGATTTCATGAAACTTGGCCAGGGGGCTTACGTCGCGCGGCTAACTGCTGGACCGAGGCTGGGCCTTGTGATATGGGCGCCGCCATGTTGACGAGGTTCGACCCGCTCAAGCTTCCCCGACGACGAGGGCGCGCGCGCTTTGCGCAGACTGCCTAACCCCTCGCCGCCGACACCTCGCTCTTCATCCAATCTCGCGTCTGGTGCCCGTCTCGCGGCTGAGGGATGTCCTCTCGATCAGCCTGTTGAGACCATGACCGATGACCTCCTCCTTTGAGATCCGCCTCGAAATCGACGGCGATGCCGAGACTTTGTCGCGGCTTTCGGCCGAAGCGTTCGGCCCCGGCCGCTTCGCCAGAAGTGCTTATCGTGTGCGCGAGCGCGTGCCGCCGGTGGCTTCGCTTTGTCTCTGTGCCGCGCTGAACGGAAAGCTGCTGGGAGGCATCCGCTTCACCGCGATCAGGATCGGAGCGCAGCCGAATGCTGCTCTGCTTGGGCCGCTCGTGGTCGATCCGGCGGAAAAAGGCAAAGGAATCGGCCGAGCGTTGGTACGGGAAGGACTGACGGGGGCAAAGGCCCAGGGTTTCGGCCTCGTATTGCTCGTGGGTGACATGCCCTATTACGGGCGGTTCGGCTTCCAACCTATTCCCTTCGGCCGGATCACGCTGCCTGGGCCGGTCGACCCGGCGCGCTTGCTCGCGCTCGAGCTCATCCCCGGCTCTCTTGCCGACGCGGTCGGCCAGGTCAAAGCTTATGCGCGCTAGTGCCCTTCGCGGAACCAGGTGGCCGCAAGCAGGCCGAGCAGAAGGCCAAGCGCGAGGAAGCCGGTGAACAGCGGGAACAAGCGCACCCCCTTCACGTGATAAGCGTCGCGCTTGTGCAGTCCGAGCCAATCGTCGCCATGCATGACATGGCCGCCGCGCAGCATCACGAGTCGCGGAATCTCCTTAGCCTCGGCGTCGTTACGCCCGAGCCAGAAGCTGCCGCCCCCGGTCTCCTCGAGCAGCGGCGATAGCACCTTGTCGGTCGCCGTGACCGCGGCGAGCTCGCGCGCGTTGGCATTGCCGACCGTGACGACGCTGGCAAGCTTGCCCGAGGCCACGCGGTAGACGCCCTGCTCGGAAACGGTCATCGATTTCCGCCAGAGTCCGTGCTCGCCTTTGTCGAGCGTCACGGTGTCCTCCTTGCCTGACGGCGCGGTGATGGTGACCGGCTCGATCTCATCCTTGATCGAGTGCCGCTCGATCGACAGCGTCTGTCCGCGACTCGTCGCCTTCAACGTCTCCTCTTCGAGGTCCGGCTCTTTCATCAGCCAGTGGGCGAGACGGCGCAGTAGGTCGGTATAGGGTCCGCCACCCTCATAGCCGCGTGCCCACAACCAGGCGTGGTCCGACAGGATCATGCCCACCCTGCCTTGGCCACGCTGGCCGATCACGAGCAGAGGACTATCTTGAGCGCCTTTCATCAGGACTTCGGCATCGCGCGGATCGGCATCGACCACGCGGAACCAGCGGCCCCAACTTGGCTCCTTGTCGCCGTTCGAGCCTGGGAGCTCGGTCGTCACGGGATGCTTCTCGCCGAGATCGGTCAGCTTTGGCTTGAACGGCTCCTCGACCACGCGTCCCGATGGCACCGCGGGCAGGATCTGACCGAGCGGAGAGCGATAGAGGCTGAGCGGCGAGGCATAGTCGTCGCCGGCCGAGACCAGCACGGCACCGCCCTTCTCCACATAACGGGCGACGTTCTCGAGATAGAGCAAGGGCAGCACACCGCGGCGCTGATAGCGGTCGAAGATGATCAGATCGAACTGATCGAGCTTCTCCTGGAACAGCTCGCGGGTGGGGAAGGCGATCAGCGACAATTGGTTGATTGGCGTGCCGTCTTGTTTCTCCGGCGGTCGCAGAATGGTGAAATGCACGAGGTCGACCGAGGCGTCTGACTTCAGCATATTGCGCCAAGTGCGCTCTCCCGCATGCGGCTCGCCCGACACGAGCAGCACGCGCAGATTTTCGCGCACGCCCTCGACCGTGAGCACGGCGCGGTTATTCACGGTGGTGAGCTCGCCCGGTGCGGCCTCCGCCTCGATCTCGACGATGTTTGGCCCGGCATGCTCGATATTGACCGGTACCTCGACCTTCTCACCGACCCGCACGCTTCTCGTGGTCGGCGCCTGACCTTGATGGGTGACGGTCAGCTTGACGGGCGCTGCGCTCGGGCCGGCGGTGTCGACGACCTTGACCTCGATGTTTTGCGAGCTGCCGACGATTCCGAAACGCGGCGCGCTCAAGACCTGAAGCCTGCGATCGAATTCGTCAGGCTTGCCGGTGAGAAGCGCATGCACCGGCGCGTCGAACCCGAGTGCAGAGGCGGAGCCCGGCACGTCATGCACCTCGCCGTCGGTGATGGCGATGACGCCGGAGAGCCGGTCAGGCGGCACGTCGGCAAGCGCCTGGCCGAGGTCGGTGAACAGCATGGTGCCGTCGCGCTCGCCGTCGGCGGAGGTCGAAGTCGAGTGCACCCAGCGCACATCGAGATTGGGGATGGCCTTGAGCTTCTCTTCGAGATCCTTGCGGATCTCTTCGGTGCGCTGGGTACGGCCGGCAATCGCCTGGCTCTGGGTGTCGTCGACCACCACCGCGACGACGTCGTTCAGCGGCTCGCGGTCCTCCTGCTTCAAATGCGGGTTGGCGATGGCGAGCAGCAACAGCAGGAAGCTCAGCGCGCGCAAAACCGCGCCACGGCGCGAGCGCCAGAATAGAAGCGAGAGCAGCACGAGGCCCGCCGCGGCGACGGCCCAAAACACCGGCCACGGCACGAACGGGATGAACTCGACCGACCAGCTCATGGCGTCATTGCCCCAGGCGCTCGAGCAGGGCAGGGACGTGCACCTGGTCGGCCTTGTAGTTGCCGGTCAGCGCGTACATCACGATGTTGACCCCTGCGCGGAACGCCATCTCGCGCTGCACCTCGCCGCCGGGCACGGTCGGGTAGATCGGCCGGTTCGATTCATCG
>JBKOWI010000055.1:0-8919 GCA_046724315.1 Pseudomonadota bacterium
AGATCCTGCCGAAGAGCCCGCTTCTGCTCTACAGCGCGCATGTGGTGGGGGAGGGGATCGAGGCCTTCAACCGCGCCAAGCGCGCGCACGAAGAAGGCGTCATGGCCAAACTCTCCATCAGCCTCTACCACTCCGGCATGCGCACGCGCGACTGGCTCAAGGTCAAGGCGAGCCAGGAACAGGAGGTGGTGATCGTAGGTTTCACCGCGCCGCGCGGCAGCCGCAAATATTTCGGCGCGCTCGTGCTTGCAGTGCGCGAGGGCACCGGCTGGAGATATGTCGGGCGGGCAGGAACCGGCTTCGATACGGAGACGCTGCGCACCGTTTACGACACTCTGGTGCCGCTGATCACCGACAAGAAGCCGGTCCCCCAGAAGGTCCCCGCTGCGGGCAACACGAGCTGGGTCAAGCCGAAGCTCGTCGCCGAGGTGAAATTCACCGAATGGACCGCGGCGGGAGAGATGCGCCATCCGGTATTCTTGGGCTTGCGCACCGACAAACCAGCCACCGAGGTGATCCGCGAGAAGCCCAAGCCCTTGAGCAAAGCCAAGCCGGCGCGCCGCACCAGGCGCCGTTGATCATTCAGGCTGCATCCCAAGAGCGGCCTCATGAGTTTATTGGATTCCCACTATACGAGGAGCGGCGCCATGACCACAGGCCTCGATACCTTCGACCGCACCGTCCAGGAATCCAATCTCTGGCTCAAGGATGTGATGGAGCGGCTCAACACTCACGATCGTCATCATGCCTATTCGACCTTGCGGGCGGTGCTGCACGCGCTGCGCGACCGCATCGGCCCGGAGAATGCCGCCCATCTCGGCGCGCAACTGCCGATGCTGCTGCGCGGGCTATTCTATGAAGGCTGGGACCCCACCGGAAAGCCGACCAAGGAGCGCCACGAGAATGCGTTTCTCGCACATATCGCTCGTGAGCTGCCGCGCGCCGCTGATCCCGACGAGATCGAGGCCGGTGCTTGTGCCGTGTTGGATGTGCTCTCGAAACACATCGATCGCGGCGCAGCGGTCAAGCTCGCAGCCATCCTCCCGTTAGACTTGCGCAGGTTCTGGCCGGCCTTCATTCAAACGGCGGCGCGGGAGCGGCAGCAAGGCGCCGCGTAATCACGGCTCTCTGGTTTCTTTGAGCGGCGCCGCATTCTCGGACAAACTCTGAATGGTGTGTCTGGCCGCAGTCCAATCCGATGTACTCTACGCAAGCTTTAAGTGAGGGGGGCGCACCATGGTTTTTGTCAGCAACATTTCGAGCGTTGTCAAAGAGGCCAATTCGGTGGCTGGCTTCGGACTCGATCCGCAATTCGCCGAAACTCTGTCCGAACTCTTGAGCAGGTGCCGTGCGGCCGGCCTCGATTTCCGGATATCTCAGGGGCTTCGCACGCCACAAAAGCAAGCGGAATACTATTGCAAATGGGTCCGCCGCTCGCCTGCAGACATTGATGCCGCAGCACGAAAGATGGAACGCGATGGGGCGCCTTGGCTCGCGTCGGTTTTGAAGTCGTATCGCAACATTCCGCGACAGCAAAACTGGCTGACCAGCCAGCTTCCGGGCTCTGGCTGGCATCAATGGGGGCTCGCGGCGGACTGCTATTGCTATCGCAACGGCCACATGGTCAAGAACGGAAGCGATCCAGCTTACAGATTCTACGCCGAGCAAGCTGTCAGACTCGGTCTAACTGCTGGCTACTATTTCACCCACCAAGACTCGGGACATGTACAAGGGCCGTCAGCCGCAGGCGCAACCGACGTGTATACCTGGTTCTACATCGACAGCGTGATGAAGGAGCGCTTCTCCGACAAAGTCAGAGTCGCGCTGCCGTCAAGAGCCGGTGTTGCCCGGACGATGTCCTCCATCGAAACCGTGGCTATCCCGCAATCGGCGCTTCTTGCCGCAGCTTCACCGATGGCGGCCACGGGTCCCTTCTATAAGGACGATCCTATTCTCGCCGGCACTCGTCTCGAGCCGGATTTCATCTACAAGCTGCCGGCGAGCGATAGCACTCTGAAACGGATGGCGCAGACCTTCAATGCGATCGGCGGTTTGGTGAACACCTTGGGGCAACGTCTCGGCATCGATCCCGTCGCGGTCCTCGCCGTTTGGTATGTCGAAAGCGGCGGCCGAGCATTTACCCCAGGCAAGCCGGTCCTCAGATTCGAGAACCACAAGTTCTTCAAATATTGGGGTGTGGACCACGAAGCCGAGTTCGATAAGCACTTCCAGTTCGGCGGCCATGCGGGCGTGCCGGGCTCGTCGTCCAAGAACCACAAATTCCGCGACAGACCTTCAGATCAGTGGCGCCCGGTTCACATTACAGGCCCAGATAGCCAAGAGCGGGAATATGAGGTCTTTGCCCTTGGCGAACGGCTCGGCGGTCGTGAAGCTGCCAGCCTTTCATCAAGCTTTGGTGGCCCGCAGATCATGGGCTTCAATCATGCCGTCTGTGGATACTCCTCGGCCGTCGCGCTGGCGGATGCGTTCGGCGTCGACCAACGTTGGCAGGTGCTCGGCTTCTTTGATTTCTGCAGGTCGAACAGTCTTATCGATGAGATCCAGAATAGGAGTTGGGTTGCATTCGGCGACAAATACAACGGTGACGGTGCGGTGTACGGCCCGAAGCTTAAGGCTGCGTTCGATACCAAGCCTGCCTTGCTCGCGCTGCCGAAGATTCCGAATCCTGTGACCGACGCGGTGGTCAGCGTTGCCACCTTCAAAGTCGTCAAGCCGACGCGCGCCCTGAAGAAACCGAGGCGGACTAAAGCCAAGACGAAACGGGCTGTTCGAACGCGCAGCGGCGCAGGCAGATCGAAAAAGAGGACGGCCAGATCAAAGTCGCCTGCGCGGCCGAAGAGAGGGCGGCGCAGAGCCGCTTGATCCAATAAGAATTGGTCGGCGACTCGCTAGCGACTTTTACCTTTGTAAGCGCGGGTGCCGGGCTTGCCCGCCTGCGATCGGCCGCGACCCTTCTTCAATGCGGCAAGCGGGATCTCGCGGTTATGAGGTCCCATCTCCTCGAGCGAAGGCTTATGTGGGCGGGTGAGTAGATTTTGGGGTACCGCCAGGGGAAGTTTTGGCTCTTCCATTTCGGAAGCCGTGCGCTCGAGCTCTGATTGCCGGGCGAGAGGATCGCTGGCGACGGCGAGCTCCATCTGGCGCAGCCGCTTGATCTCATCCCTGAGCCGCGCCGCTTCCTCGAATTCGAGATCGGCGGCGGCGGCGCGCATGCGCTTCTCCATGTCGGCGATCACCGCTTCGAGATTGTGCCCGATGAGCGCCTGCTCTACCTCGCCGAAGCCGGCGCCGGCATCGACCAGCACATGGTCGCGCTCGTATACGCTCGCAAGGATGTCGCCGATATTCTTCTTTACGCTTTCCGGCGTGATGCCGTTCGCCTCGTTCCACGCCACCTGCTTCTCGCGCCGGCGGTTGGTCTCGGAAATGGCGCGGTCCATCGAGCCGGTCATGCCGTCGGCATAAAGGATCACGCGGCCGTCGACGTTGCGCGCGGCGCGGCCGATGGTCTGAATGAGTGACGTCTCGGAGCGCAGGAAGCCTTCCTTGTCGGCATCGAGAATCGCGACCAGCGCGCATTCCGGAATGTCCAAGCCTTCGCGCAATAGATTGATGCCGACCAGCACGTCGAACGCGCCAAGCCGCAAGTCGCGGATGATCTCGATGCGCTCGAGCGTCTCGACGTCGGAATGCATGTAGCGCACTTTGATGCCCTGCTCGTGCATGTACTCGGTCAAGTCCTCGGCCATGCGCTTGGTGAGCGTAGTGACCAGCACGCGATAGCCTTGCGTCACCACCTTGCGGGTTTCGTCAATCAGGTCATCGACTTGCGTCGAGGCTCGACGCACCAGGACCGGTGGATCGACCAGCCCGGTCGGACGGATCACCTGCTCGGCGAACACGCCTCCGGTCTGCTCGAGCTCCCAGGCCGCGGGCGTGGCCGAGACATAGATCGATTGCGGCCGCATGGCGTCCCACTCCTCGAATCTGAGCGGGCGGTTGTCCATGCAGGACGGTAGCCTGAAGCCGTACTCGGCAAGCGTGGATTTGCGTCGGTAGTCTCCGCGGAACATGCCGCCGATCTGCGGGATGGTGACGTGACTCTCATCGACGAAGACGAGCGCATTGTCGGGAAGATATTCGAACAGCGTCGGCGGCGGCTCGCCAGGCTTCCGCCCGGTGAGATAGCGCGAATAGTTCTCGATGCCGGCGCAGGAACCGGTCGCCTCGATCATCTCGAGGTCGAACAAGGTGCGTTGCTCGAGCCGCTGCTCTTCGAGCAGGCGCCCTGCGCCGTGCAGCTCATGGAGCCTCTGCTTCAACTCCTCCTTGATGCCGCGGACGGCCTGCTTGAGCGTAGGCTTCGGTGTCACATAATGCGAGTTGGCATAAACCTTGACCAAGCTGAACTCATCTGTCTTGGCGCCGGTCAAGGGATCGAACTCGGTCAGGCTCTCCACCGTGTCGCCGAACAGGGAGATGCGCCAGGCACGATCCTCCAAATGGGCAGGCCACAGCTCGATCGTGTCGCCGCGCACGCGGAACGAGCCGCGCACGAAATTCGCGTCGTTGCGCCGATAGTGGAGTGCCACCAGGTCGGCCATCAGCTGGCGCTGCTCGATCCTGTCGCCGCGCTTCAGGCTGAAGGTCATCGCCGTATAGGTCTCGACCGAGCCGATACCGTAAATGCACGACACGCTTGCCACGATGATTACGTCGTCGCGCTCGATCAGCGCGCGCGTGGCGGCATGGCGCATGCGATCGATCTGCTCGTTGATCGACGAGTCTTTCTCGATATAGGTGTCGGTGCGCGGGATATAGGCCTCGGGCTGGTAATAGTCGTAGTAGGAGACGAAATACTCGACCGCGTTGTCGGGGAAGAAGCTCTTGAACTCGCCGTAGAGCTGGGCCGCGAGTGTCTTGTTCGGTGCGAGCACCAGCGCTGGGCGCTGCGTCGCCTCGATCACCTTGGCCATGGTGAAGGTCTTGCCCGAGCCGGTGACCCCGAGCAGCACCTGGTTGTGCTCATGTTCATTCACCTGCGCCACGAGTTCCTCGATCGCCTGCGGCTGGTCGCCCTTAGGTTCCAGGTCGGTTTGGATGTGCAGCTCCACGCCGCCTTCGGTCTTCTCCGGGCGGGGAGGGCGGTGCGGCACGAACGATGGCGCACCAGTGCCCGAGACCAGCGGATGCTCCTGCATCAAGGGCTGGGGAGCATCGCCAAATCCTGGCGGTCGGCGGTCGGCGCCGAGCGGCAGGCCGGCCTGCGGCAAGCCGGCAGCCTCGCCGGTAACGGCGCGGGGCTCGGCACGCGAGCCGAAGGTCCTGGCAATGCGGTGGGGCATGGGTGCGAATATGGCCGCTCGCGCGGAGGGATGGAAGCCCTCAAGCTGGCGGCTTCGGCGGCTGCCGGGTTAGCTCGCGCTCGATTTGATCTTTGTGCCACAACATGAGGCCGTGGGAGACCACCATATTCTTGAGCACGGAGACCGCAAGGCTGTGCTCAGGGCCTGATGGGATCTTTGCAATGGCGTGCAGCTGCCGGACGATGCACTTATCGCCGACGGCGAGATGTCGCTTGGCTACCGCGAGGTGCCGCCACTCTGCCAGCTTGACCAACTCGCCCAAACGCCCAAATGGCAAAGTGGGCTCACATCGTCGGCAAAAAAGGGCACGTCAAGTGGGATCACGAAACCCCCAAGTTCCTGATCTGTATCAACTGCTTTGCATTAAAACTGCTGGTCGTCGCGACTCAGCAGAGGCAGGGCCATGCACCTCATTGAGTTGATGGATCGCGTCCCCCTTTGGCTCGTGGGGCTGATCGTCATGATCGTGGCCCAGACCTACGCCATCGGGCTTATGCTGCTGACGCGTTCGATCTTTGGCGTGAGCCGCCTAGCGGAGAACAACGAGGTCGCCGGCTTCAAATTCGCGGTCGTCGGCGTGTTCTATGCGGTGCTGCTCGCCTTCGTGGTGGTGGCCGTGTGGGAAGAGTACCGCAACACTGAGGCGGCGGTTCGCAATGAGGCCAAGGCGGCCGTCGATCTCCACCACGTCAGCTTCGGACTGCCCCTGGGGGATGGGGCCGTTATTCGCCAGCGCCTCCTCACCTACACAGACCACGTCCGGAAATTTGAGTGGCCTACCATGGCCCGCGGCAAGGCTAGCGACGACGCGGGCAGGGACCTCGAACAGCTCAGCTCGGCGATCTTTCAAGTCCGGCCGAAAAATCTAGAGGATCTCGCACTCTATCAGAACGCGCTGAGATTGCTGACGGTGATTGCAGACAATTAGGGGCGAGCGCCTCGACAGCGCCGATGGCTCGGTGCCCATTCTTATGTGGTTCGTTCTCATCGTGGGCGGGATCATCACCTTGAGCTATCCGGCCTTTTTCGGCGCGACCAATCGCTGGGCGCAGACGCTTATGACGGCGACGCTTGCCGCACTCGTCGCGCTGGCGCTGCTGCTCGCACTCGCCATGGATTATCCCTTCACCGGGGACGAGAAGATTTCGGTGCAGCCATTCGACGAGGCACTCGATCAAATGCCCCCGAGTTTGCCGACTCACTAGGCTGCAAGGCTTTGGGTTGCTCATTCAGCTGCCGCCCTGGTCGGTCAGCAGGACTTTGGCGCGCGGCAAGATTCGTCAGCGTAGGGGATCACCACGGCAAATTGCCTTTTTCTGTTGCGATCGGCGCTATAATGAAAAAAACAATTGACTCATAATGCAGGAGGGCAAGCCTGGACCAGTGGAGGCGTGATTCGTGCAGGTACGCGTCCGCTTGAGCGGTCGAGGGCGGCAATAGGCAGAATCGGAGCAGAAACCATGGCTACGAGAACGAGTGGGAAGAAGCGCACAACGAGTAGAAAGAAGACCACGGCTAAGAGCGCCCGTCGCGGCGCAACGGCCCGGAAGGCGAGTGCCCGTAAGACAAGCGCTCGTAAGCCGGCACGAAAGGCGAGCACCAAGAAGCCGGCGCGCAAGACGACGGCGAGGAAGCCGGCGCGCAAGACAGCCAAGAGTGCAGCGCGCAACCCAGCCGCGCGAAAAACTGCGGCACGCAAGGCGCCTGCCCGCAAGCCGGCAGCCGCAACCAAGCCAGTGGCGCCCTCGGTCACGCCGGCGGCGACGAAGCCGGCTGCTTCGGCCCCGGCAGCGCCAAGGCCAGCAGCACCTGCTGGGGGAGCGGCCCCATCTTCGCCGGTGACCGGGCCTGGCGGCGTCACGCGGCCCATGCCTCCAGCCGGAGGCAGCGGGGAACCCTCGCCGGCAGCACCTCGCCCGACAACGCCAGGAGCCACGCCTGGGTCGAGCCCGAGCCCAAGTGCACAGCCTTACCGGCCGTCCTGGGCGAGAGACGACGACGATATGTAGCACTGAATGGAGGGCTTGGTCTGTACCGGCCCTCCGTTCGAGCACGCTTGGCGAGGATGAGGGCGATCATCCTCGTTCAAAGCATGGGTTCGATTCCTCCACGCCGAACTCGTGGCCTTATGTCAACGCGCCTCGAAGAGGCGGGTCCTGTAATCCCTTAAGCGCAGCACACGGCAAACATCTTAGAGGTCGACATGCCTCCTGCCTCCCTTGCGTCCGGACTCTGGCCCCAGCTCGCTCCCATCGTTCTCCTCGTCTGCTCGAATCTGTTTATGACCATTGCTTGGTATGGCCATCTCAAGTTTAAGTTGGTTCCGCTCGTGACAGTGGTGCTGGTGAGCTGGGGAATCGCCTTCGTTGAATATTGCTTCGCCGTGCCTGCCAACCGCATCGGCAGCGCCATCTATTCGCCCGCGGAGCTCAAGACGATCCAGGAAGTGATTACGCTCATCGTGTTCGCCGGCTTCACCGCGGTCTATTTCAAGGAGCCGCTGAGCCTCACACAGAGCGCGGGCTTCGCCTTGATCGCACTTGGTGCCGCTTTGGTGTTCCGCGGACAAGCCTGACCGGCAAAAGTCCAAGGAAGGTGAGGAGCCTCCGGATGGGCTGCACAAACCGTCCGGAGGCTGTGATGAGGCTAAACGCCTCTGAACAGATTGCCTACCGCCAGGATGATGTAGGCGATGATGGCGACCCAAAAGGCGTTGGCGCTGATGACCGGGATAGCCACGAATGTTCCGATGATAGCCAAAACGGCCAAAACCACCGAGATGATGAACACCGCGGTGGTCGGAGGTGACAGATTCATCTCCAACCTCCCTCTTTGTTGACCTGCGGACTGTAATCGCTTTCTCTCGAAAATCGAGGGGGTTTACTTTGCAAGCGCTGGAGGCCAACCTCAGGCTAACGATCGCCGAACGCGCGGCGAAAGAGGAGGCGGGGTGATGCGTCCATTGGTGCGGCTAGTCCTTGGGCTTGTCGGTCTCGTTGCGATTCTGGCTGCGGTCGCTGTCGGGCTGCCGGCACATGTAACCGTCGCCCGGACCGTAGTGATCAATGCGCCGGAATCGGCCGTCTTTCCCTATGTCAACAACCTGCACCGCTTTGGAGATTGGTCGCCGTGGAAGCTGCGCGATCCGCAGTTGGCCATCACCTATGGCGGTCCGGAGGAGGGCAAGGGCGCACTGATTCAATGGACGAGCCAGAAGCCCTCGATCGGTACGGGCAACATGCAGATTAGCGACAGCAACCTCAATCGCAGCGTCGAACTCGCAGCCAATTTCAACAATCTCGAAGGAACGAGCAGCTTCGAAATCGCTCCATCGGGCTCGGGCAGCAAGATCACCTGGAGCTTCGGCTATGACACGGGATCGAGCCCGCTGAAGCGATGGAAGGCCCTCATGCTCGACGGCTTTATCGGCTCGGAATATCGCGCTGGCCTGGATAGGCTGAAGGAGACGGTTGAAGCCGACCGCCGCCCGCTCACCTCGCCGACGCCGAGTGTGACGCCAGCACCGTCGGGT
>JBKOWI010000048.1:0-3891 GCA_046724315.1 Pseudomonadota bacterium
GGATTCCCGAGTCATCCAGTCTGTTGACCCGGACACATGACGAGTGGGACCATCGACAAATCAGAATCCGAGAGTGCACAATTGTTCACGAAGATCACTCTGCGCGCCACGCGCGAATCCGACCTCCAAACCTTCTTCGAGTACCAGCTCGACCCTATCGCCAACCGCATGGCTGCGTTCACGGCGAAGGACCCGACCGATCGCGATGCGTGTATGACAAGATGGAGGAAGAACCTCGCCGATCCGACCAATATCACGAAAACGATCATGATCGGTGATCAGATCGTCGGCACGATCGCGAGCTATCTTGCGCCATGGACTCCTGTGCCGCATGAACGCCATGTCACCTACTGGATCGACCGGCAGCACTGGGGCAAGGGCATCGCCACCGCGGCGCTTCAACAATTCCTGAGCGACCCACAACTCCAGGAACGCCCGCTCTACGCCAGCGCTGCCCACGACAATCTCGGCTCCATCCGCGTGCTCGAAAAATGCGGCTTCACCGTCACCGGGTCCGCAAAAGCCTTCGCCAATGGACGGGGCGTGGAAATTGAAGAGACGTGCTTGGTTCTCACCCAGTACGCCGATCTACGTTGATCGGGTGCAAAGGACGCAGCGGTTTGGAAGGAGTCTGTGCTGAGGGGCTGCCGGCCCGATTCCTGCTGCCTGATTGAGGAACAAATCGAGAAAAAACTAAGGTCCAATTCCGGCGTCCGAATTTAGCATCGTCATAGTGAACGTCACTTGGCTGTGTTACCGCGATCTCGTCACTGTGCCCGCGGCGTCTCAGAAAAAATTCTGCCGCCGACCTCTGGTGACATAACGGGTCGACGGCGACAGACAGCAACCGTGTTTTGCAACCTCCGCCGGCCTCCGACGGCGTTCACATAATTGCGGCACCCCGCTTAAACGCTCTAGCGCGGCCTGTGGCCGCAACCAAACGTGAAGGATCCGGCTGGCCGCGCATGACCTCGGCGGCACCGAGCACAGCAACGGTATAGGACAGTTGACCGTATGTCCGTACCGTCATCGGATAACGTTAGCGTGCAGGCCGTCAGGAAACCACCTTCCTCAGCGGTGCATCCGTGGACTACTATTGCATCCGACAACACGCGGCCCGAAGTGGGCGCGAATACGGAGGGGTACTTTGGCGAGATTCACTTCAAGACTGGCTTTGGGCGTGGCCTTTGCGGCGCTGTTAGGCGCCACCGGCGGTGCGCAGGTTCCGCCGAATGCCACCGGGTGGTCGGCCAGCAACTACAACGAGAGCGCCAACCGATACAGCCCACTCGATCAGATCACGGCGGCCAATGTCGCCACGCTTCAGCCGGCATGGCGGTTTCATCTCAAGCCTGCCGGTTATACCGGCCCGCTGAAAGTTGATGAAGCCATCCCGGTCGTGATCGGCAACACGATGTATATCGCGTCGCCCTACGGCGCTATCCACGCGCTGGATGCGACCACGGGCGTGGAGAAATGGAAATTCCAGCTTCCCAATAACGACGTGCCGTCGAAGCGCGGTCTCGCCTATTGGCCGGGCGGCAACGGCGCCCAGCCGCAGATCATCTTCGGAGGAGCTTCGGGCGGGATGTACTCCATCAACGCGTCGAACGGTGCGTTGAACGATGACTTTGGCAACAACGGCGTCGTCAATCTGAAGACGCCTGAAGTCATGCAGACGGGTATGGGTGCGGGCTACTCGCTGCTGTCGTCGCCGAGCATCTACAAGGATCTGATCATCACCGGAGCGGGTACGGGCGAAGGGCCCGGCGGCTCGAATGGCGGTACTGGCCCCGCAGGCGATACGCGCGCCTGGGATGCGAGGACCGGCAAGCTGGTGTGGACGTTCCACACCGTGCCGAGGCCGGGGGAATTCGGCTACGACAGCTGGGGCGGGGATAGCGCGAAGAACCGCTCCGGCGTCAATGTCTGGGGTTACACATCGCTCGATGTCGAGCGTGGCATTCTCTACATGCCGCTCGGCGCCCCGAACAACGACCGCGTCGGCACCGATCGCCCCGGTAACAATTTGTTCTCCTCCTCGGTGGTCGCGGTCGATGCGACCACAGGCAAGTATCTCTGGCATTTCCAGCTCGTGCATCACGACGTCTGGGATTACGACACCCAATCGGCACCGCTGGTTGTCGATCTGGTCCGGAACGGAACAACCATTCCTGCGCTCATCGTGGTGAACAAGACAGGTCTTTTGTTCACCCTCAATCGCGTCACCGGCAAGCCGATCTTCGATGTCGTCGAGCGCCCCGTGCCGGAGAGCGACGTGCCGGGCGAGCTGACGTCTCCCACGCAGCCATTCCCGGTGAAGCCCGAGCCGCTGACGCAGATGACGATCTCGCGCGATCATCTCTACAAGGGTGAGCCGCAGCATCAGTCCTATTGCGAGCACATGGTGGACGACAACAACATCAAGCTGGGCGGTCCCTATATGCCGATCGCCTTGAACCAGTACAGCATTTCGCCGCCGGGACCGCAGGGCGGCATCAATTTCTGGGGCGGCTCGTATGATCCCAAGCTGCACCTGTTCGTCTCGAACACCACCAATCTGTTCCAGCCGATGCGCCTCGTGCAGAAGCCGGATGGCAGCTACATCAATGAAGGGCCGCTCGCTGGTCTCCGCCGCTTCGGCGACGCGGACAGGCATCTGCCATGCGGGCCGACGCCCTGGGGCGAACTCGTCGCCGTCAACATGGACACAGGCGACATTGCTTATCGCAAGACGCTCGGCGTCACCGACGCGTTTCCCCCGCGGCTTCAGAACACCGGTCGTCCGAGCACCGGTGGTCCCATCCTCACCGCGAGCGGCCTTACCTTTGTCGGGGGCACGGATGATTTCCGCTTCCGCGCGTTTGCGACCGCGACCGGTCAGCAGCTCTGGGAGACCAAACTGCCGTCATCGATCGAGGCAACGCCAGCCACGTATATGGGCGCGGATGGGCGGCAGTTCGTGACCGTGGTCAGCACGGGCGGCAGCCTCACGGGCTCGGATGTTACAAACGACGAGATCGTCGCCTTCGCCTTGCCGAAGAGATGAATCGAATTTTGGGAGACGCCGGCAGAATACAAAGTTGAGCCGGCATTCCTCTTCGCAACATGGGACGGTTCAACGAGACCGTCCATGTCTCCAACGTTCGCTTATGTCTTGCGTCCAGGATTCACTCAGTCGGCCGGAGAGCGCCGCTTTGTGCATGATATCCGGCCGAGCTGTCAGGCGGAGCAGTGCATTCACATTACGGACTGGTTTTATTTTCGCAATGTCACCGGCTGCTCAAGCCGAATCCTCGTCATCGAGGCGACTTTATTGCGATAGATCAACCGACAATCCATATGCTACACTAATATGAGCATGATAGGCTTTTCATTCCTTTTCCGGTTCGATTCCGGAAAAGAAGACGTGCTGGATTGCTATGGATGTCTCGGAGGTCTGTATTAAACGTCCGGTGATGACTATTCTGGTCATGGCAGCGTTCTTATGTGCCGTGCCGCCGACCTCTAGTTGACACAACGGGTCGACGGCGACAGACAGCGACAGTGTTTTGCAACCTCTGCCGGGCTCCGACGGTGTTCACATACTTGTTTCACCCCACTTTAAATTCCCTTATCACACTATCCGCATGTCAATCACCCATTCGACACTCTGGCCGAAGCGACGAAAACTAATCTCAGTGCCTGGTAAACCGCGAAACCGTAGATTGGAATCGCAGCGCCGGGACAGGAATTCACTTGTCCGACATACCGACTAATCGCCAACTGGAAGCAAGCAACGTAAAGACTGTGGCGTTTTATCGCGCGTATCGTCACAGGTACTCCACGATCCATCCATCGCTCAAAAACACATTTGGTGGTCGATCCAAAACGCCGTCCACAGATTAGAAC
>JBKOWI010000016.1:0-8407 GCA_046724315.1 Pseudomonadota bacterium
TGATCTGCGCGTTCTTGCCTTCGTACGCTTCGGCGAGCGTGATCTCCATGTTGTAGCGAAGGTCGGCGCCGCGCTCGCGCGCCGAGCGCTGCCGCGGCCGGCGCTGGCCCATGAACTCGCCGAACAGATCGTCGAACATCGCCGACATCGATGCCGAAAAGTCGGCGCCAAAACCATGGCCCGCGCCGCCGCCAAGGCCTGGGTCGAAGGCAGCGTGCCCAAAGCGGTCGTAAGCCGCCCGGCGCTGCGGATCCTTCAGCGCCTCGTAGGCTTCGTTGACTTCCTTGAAACGCTTTTCGGCCGTGGGGTCGCCATTGCAACTATCTGGGTGACATTGCTTGGCGAGGCGGCGAAACGCGGCCTTGATCTCGCTGTCACGAGCGCCGCGGGAAACGCCCAGCACCTCGTAGTAGCACCGTTTTGCCATCACCCCTCCGGCCCTTTACACCGCCGCTTGCCTTCGGCCGCGCTTAAGCCTCTTCTGTTGGGCAAGGCGCCCGGCCGATTTCGGCCGAGCGCCTGCCGGCTCGTCTCGTTACGCCGACTTCTTGCTGTCGTCGTCTTTGACTTCCTCGAAGTCGACATCGACCACCTTGTCATCCGAACCGCCGGACGCAGCCTGTGGCCCTCCGCCTCCGCCTGCGGCCTGGCCCTGGCTCGCCTGATACATCGCTTCGCCGAGCTTCATCGAGGCTTGCGCAAGCGCGTCGGTCTTGGCCTTGATCGTGTCTTTGTCCTCACCCTGGAGGGCGGTTTTCAGCTCGGCAACCGCGGTCTCGACCAGACTCTTGTCGCCGGCAGGAACCTTGTCGCCATAGTCTTTCAGCATCCGCTCGGTCGAGTGGACCAGCGCTTCGCCCTGGTTCTTGATCTCGACCAGCTCACGCCGCTTCTTGTCCTCGTCGGCGTGAGCCTCGGCCTCCTTGACCATCCGGTTGATGTCGGCTTCGGTCAGACCGCCGGACGCCTGGATGCGGATCGATTGCTCCTTGCCGGTCGCCTTGTCGGTCGCCGACACATTCACGATACCATTCGCGTCGATGTCGAAGGTCACCTCGATCTGCGGCACGCCGCGGGGGGCCGGCGGAATGCCGACGAGATCGAACTGGCCTAGCAGTTTGTTGTCGGCCGCCATCTCGCGCTCGCCCTGGAAGACACGAATGGTGACCGCGTTCTGATTGTCCTCCGCCGTCGAGAACACCTGGCTCTTCTTGGTGGGGATCGTGGTGTTGCGATCGATGAGTCGGGTGAATACGCCGCCCAAGGTCTCGATGCCGAGCGAGAGCGGAGTGACGTCGAGCAGGAGCACGTCCTTGACGTCGCCTTGCAGCACGCCGGCCTGAATTGCGGCGCCGACCGCCACCACCTCGTCTGGGTTCACGCCCTTATGAGGTTCGCGGCCGAAGAAGTTCTTCACTGTCTCGACGACTTTCGGCATGCGGGTCATGCCGCCGACGAGAACCACCTCATTGATCTCGGCCGGCTTGAGCCCGGCATCCTTCAACGCATTCTGGCAAGGGCCAATGGTCTTCTGGATAAGGTCGTCAACCAAGCTCTCGAGCTTTGCCCGTGTGAGCTTCATGGTGAGATGCTTCGGTCCGGACTTGTCAGCCGTGATGAACGGCAGATTGATCTCGGTCTGCTGCGTCGATGACAGCTCGATTTTTGCTTTTTCGGCTGCCTCTTTCAGGCGCTGGAGGGCAAGCTTGTCGCCACGCAGGTCGATGCCGGATTCCTTTTTGAACTCGTTGGCGAGGTAATCGACGATACGCATGTCGAAGTCCTCGCCGCCAAGGAACGTGTCGCCGTTGGTCGACTTCACCTCGAACACGCCGTCGCCGATCTCGAGGATCGAGATGTCGAACGTGCCGCCGCCCAAATCGTAGACAGCGATGGTCTCGCCCGACTTCTTCTCAAGTCCGTAGGCGAGCGCAGCCGCGGTCGGCTCGTTGATGATGCGCAAGACTTCGAGGCCGGCAATCTTGCCCGCGTCCTTGGTGGCTTGGCGCTGTGCGTCATTGAAGTAGGCGGGGACGGTGATGACCGCCTGCTCGACTTTCTGGCCGAGATAGGACTCTGCCGTCTCCTTCATCTTCTGAAGGATGTAGGCCGAGATCTGCGAGGGGGAATATTGCTTGCCGTGGGATTCGACCCAGGCGTCGCCATTCGAGGCGCGAACGATCTTGTAGGGGACAAGCTTCTTGTCCTTCTCGACCATGGGGTCGTCCCAACGACGGCCGATCAGGCGTTTGATGGCGAAAAATGTGTTCTCAGGATTGGTGACGGCTTGTCGCTTGGCAGGAAGGCCTACGAGGATTTCGCCGTCGTTGGTGAAGGCGACCATCGATGGCGTGGTACGCATGCCCTCGGCATTCTCGATGACCTTCGGGGTCTTTCCCTCCATCACGGCGACACAAGAGTTGGTCGTGCCGAGATCGATTCCGATCACTTTCGCCATTTACAACCTCTCTTTCCGGCAGACCGCCCGGGCCCGCGACCGGCACCCGGCTTCGCGCAGAACTTAAGCGTCGGTCCCCAACGATTTTGGCGTGCCCGCCGACTCAACCGGCGGTGTTCCGCGCTTATATAGGTGGCAACCCTATGGCTCGCAAGGAGAAGCGGGTGCGTCGGACGCGTCGCGGTGAAGCGTCTCACGCGACGCGCTTCCATGCGGCGATGAGAATGGGAGTGAGGCAGTAGTAGCGCCCGTCGGCGGCAGCATCGGCCATGTCGGCTTTGAAAGCTTCGGCCCTCACTGGGTCGGCGATGCCGAGCTCTGCCGCGGAAGCAAACAGTCCCTGGTACACGCCGACCAACATGGCGGCCATGTCCTTTAACGGCAGGTACTTGGCCTCGGTCAGAGTGCCGTCTGGGAGTCCGATGCCGGCAGCTTCGAATTGGGCAGGAAGTTGACGGCCCGCCCGCAGGTTGCGGCCATGGCCCCTGAATACACCCTCGAATACGCGATTGAACTCGGCCATGGCTGGGCATGGAGGCTCGATGGCGATCGCCCCAAAGTCGAACTCTTGCGCCGCCACGACGCCGCCTGGCCTGGTCCACATCATCATCTTCTCGAGCACAGCCACCGGGTCTTGCATGTGCATGAGGAAGAGGCGGCAATAGGTGAGGTCGAAGGGAGAACCCGGTAGCTTGTCAAGCTCGAGCACATTGGCTTGGATGAGCTCAAACTCCGCGCCGCCTCCGGCGCGAAGATCGGCAAGCGCCTGGGTGCCGAGCTTGTCGTCGATCTCGATACCGGTGACGCGACCTTGAGGCCCGACACGTTCAGCCATCAGCCGCATTACCGCGCCGGGTCCCGCGCCCACATCGAGTGCGCTCATGCCCTGGCCAAGCCCGACTTTGTCGAGGACCGCCTCGGTCGCCGATTGCCACATGCTCGCCTGGTCTCGCAGGCGCTGATATTCGCCAGCGTCCCGCGCGTGGATGTAGCCGTCGGGATTGACCTTTCGCGCGCCTATCTCCACAGGGACTCGTCTCCTCAATTAGAGTCTATGCCGCTATATGGCTGAACCTAAGGCAGGCTTTGAGCCGGAGCAAAGGTCGCGTGAGGTATTTTCCAGGAAGAATGGATGAAGCCGCGCAAAACGCGCTTCTTGACGAGATAAGGCGGATAATCACCGTGGCGCCGCTCTTCACCCCAACCATGCCGCGTTCGGGCAAGCCGATGAGCGTGCGCATGACGAATTGCGGTCCGCTCGGCTGGGTCACCGACAAGGAGGGCGGTTATCGCTACCAGGCCACGCATCCCGTGACGGGGAAACCATGGCCTCCGATGCCGCAAATGCTGCACGACCTTTGGCGGGAGCTTGCGGACTACCGGTTTCCGCCGGAAGCCTGCCTCGTAAATTACTACGCGGGCGAGGCCAAGATGGGGTTGCACCAAGACAAGGACGAGGAGGATTTCGCGGCGCCCGTGCTGTCAGTGTCGCTCGGCGATACCGGCATCTTCCGCCTCGGCGGGACATCGCGCAAAGACCCGACAGAGAAACTGGAACTGAAGTCAGGCGATGTGGTGCTGCTGGGCGGAGTTGATCGACTCGCCTATCACGGCATCGACCGCATCATTCCTGGTACATCGGGACTCATTGCCGAAGGCGGGCGCTTCAACCTCACTTTGCGCCGTGTGACCAAGACAAAGTGAGTTTGATCTGAACTCGGAGATCAGTCGCCGGGCGGAAAATCGTCGTTGGCAGGCCGCCGCTGTCCGAAGCCATCGCCATCCCCTTGCTGCGGCTTGCTCGGCTTGGCCCCGCCTTTGGCAACCGCCACAAGCGCAGGCCTGAGGCATCGGTCGCCGATCGTGTAGCCGGCCTGCATGACGTCGACCACCGTGCCCTCCGGAACGTCTGCGTTCTGCACTTCATACATCGCCTGGTGGCAGTTCGGATCGAAGCGCTGTCCAAGCGGCTCGATGCGGGTGACGCCGTGGCGCTCGAGCACGTTCAGGAGCTCGCGCTCGGTAATCTCGACGCCGTCTAGGAAGCTCTTGAGCGCGGGATCCTGAGCGGCGGCCTCGGCTGGCACGTGCTCGATAGTGCGCTTGAGATTGTCGCCGACGGTCAGCACGTCGCGCGCGAAATTGGAGATGGCATAGCGGGCGGTGTCGGCCTTCTCCCGCTCGGTGCGCCGGCGCAGATTCTCCATGTCGGCCATAGTCCTGAGCAGCCGATCGCGCATCTCGGCGTTCTCATTGAGCAAGGCTTCCAGGTCGACACCCAGCTGCGCGCCAGGGTCGGCATTGTTATTTGGGCTCTCGGCTTTCGGGGATTCGGCAGATGCCGCCTGATCCTCGTGAGCCTCGCGCTGATTGGTTTTGTCGTCGGGCATGGACGGCTCGGCGAAGCTGTTTCACTCGGAAGTAAGCGGGATATCGACCGTAAGGTTGCAAAAATCAAGGGACAAGGCGGCCAAGAAGCCTGGCCGTGTAATCGACCATGGGAATGATGCGCGCATAATTGAGCCGCGTCGGACCGATCACCCCCAATACGCCAACTATTTTCTGCTCGGTATCCTCGAACGGCGACACGATCAGCGCCGAGCCTGATAGCGAGAACAGCTTGTTCTCGGCGCCGATGAAGATGCGCACGCCTTCGCCGCGCTCGGCAACGCCAAGAAGCTGCATCAGGTCGGTCTTGGCATCGAGATCCTCGAACAGGAGCCGCACGCGCTCGAGGTCCTCCATGGCTTTGACGTCTTCGAGCAGATGGGCGCGGCCGCACACGATCAGGCTCTTATGGTCGTCGCCATTGCCGGACCACGTGGCAAGTCCTTCGGTCACGACCCGAGCGGTGAGCTCGTCGAGCTGAGCCCGCTTCGCCTCGATCTCCCGCTCGATACGGATACGCGCCTCGGCGAGAGTGAGCCCGCTGATGCGCGCATTGATGTAATTCGAGGCTTCATGCAACGAGGAGAGCGGCAGGTTCTCCGGCAATGCGACGATGCGGTTCTCGACGTCGCCGTCCTCGGCGACGAGGACGGCGAGCGCCCTGCCCTGACCGAGATTGACGAACTCGATTTGCTTTAGCCTCTTGCTCTGCTTCTCGACCAGGACCACGCCGGCGCAGCCAGAGAGGCCCGACAGCAGCTCGCCGGCTTCGCCGAGGAGATCCTCGAGCGCGCGGCGTCTGCCGCTGCCGATGATCCGGCTTTCGATCTGGCCTCGCTCCTCGTTGCTGATGTCGCCGATCTCGAGCAATCCGTCGATGAACAGGCGCAAGCCCGTATGCGTGGGCAATCGGCCCGCGCTGGTATGCGGCGCATAGATGAGGCCGAGGCTTTCGAGGTCGGACATCACGTTGCGCACCGAGGCTGGCGACAGCGTCATCGGCAGCGCTCGGCTCAAATTGCGGGAGCCGACCGGCTCGCCGGTGGCGAGATAAGCCTCGACGATGCGCTTGAAGATCTCGCGCGAGCGCTCGTTAAGCTGGCGCAAGCCCACAGCGGCTTCGGCCGCAACCCTGGCTTCGTTGACGTCGGTATGGCGCATAGCGGAGCGAATTTAGGAGCGCCCTCGCGACCCGTCAAACTCGCCTTAGTTGACCTGGGCAAACTCGGGCGCGTTGGGAGGCGCGAACTCGTCGGGGGCGCCGAAATGGGCAAAGTAGCGCGACTTGATCGCCTCGACCGGCATGATGATGAACACGTCCATCGTGCCGAACTGGTGGTCGATCACGGCGCCATCGCCGACATAGGCGCCCACGCGTAGATAGCCTTTGATCAAGGGGGGCAGCGCTTTCAGCGCCCGGCGGGCATTGATCCGTTCGCGCGGCATCATATTCATGTCGACCCGCAGATGATGATGAGCCGTCACCCGCCACTCCTCCGGCGCGAGTGCCGTATGGTAAAGGAAGCTCAGGGCCTCGGCGTGCTTGGTAGGATCGATCCCCTCGAAGCTGGCGCAGCCGATCATAACGTCAACGCCGTGCTCCCGCACATAAGACCATACGCCCTGCCATAGGAGCTCCAGCGTCCGCTTGTTGCGATAAGGCTTGAGAACGCAGGAGCGGCCAAGCTCCATGAAGCTGTAATCGGGCTTGGCCTGGATCAGCGGCGCGATGTCGTATTCGCCTTGCGTGTAGAAGCCGTCATAGAGGTCGGCCACCTCCTGGCGCAGCACCCGATACGTTCCGACGACCTTTGACCGCCTCCAGCGGCGTCCGTCGGTGGGATCACCGCGGTCGATCACGAGGAGATGGTCGAACACGGAGTCAAAGGCATCCTCGTCGCGCCGGGACAAAATGGCGAGCGCATCGGGAACCGCCGACATCTCTTCGTAGAAGACCTTGTAACGCAGCCGCTGGGCACGCCTGATCTCGCCGCGCTTCCTGGCGAGCCTGACCTCGAGACAGCCGAGACGACCATAGACTTTGGCAGGCTGAAAGCGGCGCGCGAGGACTCCGCCAACATTGAAGCGGCGGCGGCCCATGAAGGGGAACATGCCCTGGTTTGGCCTGAACATCAGGTTCGGAAAAATTGGCCCTCCGCGAAATCTGCCGGCGAACCGTCCTGACGTCGACTTGATCGTCATGAGAGCCTGGTTGCTAAGTCCTAAAGCGGTCGCTTCGGGTGGCCGCAGGCTAGTTGAGCCATCGCGCCCGCTATGCCCTGATTCGGCCACAACACTCGCCGGTTAGCAAACCAATTCGAATTTCATATGACGGTCATCGCCACACGCCCGTTGTGGCTGTGCGCCCGGAAAATTCGACGCTGATTGTATCGCGGTTCACCGGAATCACCCCCCTGTCTCTTCCTGGTGGGCGCCCGCGGAACTCAAGCCTGACCGTAGATACCGATATTCGTGCCAGGTAAGAGCGATCACTGCGGCATCTACTGCGCTGAGGACGAGCAGCCATACAGAGTTGGTGAAGCTATACCGGTACAATTGGTAGACGATGAATAATCCGAACACGGCGATCGCGAGCGGATAATACCAGAGCTTCCGACGCAGGAGACCGATGATGAGCCATAGCTTTATGACGCCGTGGCTCAATAAATAAAACGCTGTGAAGCGCTGCGTGCTAAGCGACAGATTCTGTGCGAGATGCAGCAGATAGTTGGCGACCAGGTCGCGCGGGTCCTTGGCCAGCGCGGCTTGGGTTATGGCTTGTACGAAGTCCAACAAGGCGTGCTGGCTAACCCAGTACACCGCTACTCCGCCGATAATTTCCAGCAGCGCAAACAGACCTTTGAAAATGAGGCTCGCCTCAAAAACTAGGCGGATGTTCTTCTCGGTAAGCAGCGTCTCGCGGCGCATGGAGTGCCTAGCGTCCTTCGATAACATCGCAGGTTCAAGCTTCAACTCCGCAGGAATCGTGGGGACCACGATAAATAACAAGCAATGCTGCCTTTTTGCTTGGCTCAGCGCTATTCCGCGGTGGGCGAGACGTGGAAATCAAGGACGTTAGGCAGACCAACCAGGGTTCCCGCCAACGCCTTGAAGTTTTTGAGGGCGAAGGTGCTGACGACCATCTTGTATTCGAACATCGCCCCACTCCCGGTTTGCCGATAATCGACCTGGTGAATGTAAAGCCCAGCTCCGCCAAGATCCGCTCCAGCTCGTCCTGGCTCATGATGTGGCCCTTGGCAAAGCAGAGCGTTAGCCGCGCGAAGCATTGACGCATCACGCGCCATTCGAGCCACCGCAACGTTGCAAGAGTGAAAAGCGCTGCGAAAGTGGCGAGCACCGCCGGATAGTAGAATCCGAGTCCGAAGATGATCCCAAGCGCGCCGTGAACCACAGCGAAGCAGCCGTGGTGAGTCCGGCGACGTTGAAGAATCCCTGCTTGAAAATCACGCCGGCTCCAAGGAAGCCGATGCCGGTCATGATGCCTTGGATCACGCGACTCGGATTGGCGCTGAAATTCTGATCGACCGGGATGCCGAGCCA
>JBKOWI010000072.1:0-3650 GCA_046724315.1 Pseudomonadota bacterium
GCCTGCATATCGGCATCGCGAGGCGCATTATAGCCCGCAGCTTCGAAGGCGAGTTGTACGAGGCCCGAGCAGTCGAGCCCGATGCTGGTGCGGCCGCCCCAAAGATAAGGCGTGCCCAGAAATTTCTCTGCGACGGCGACGGCATCGCTCACAGCCTCGCCCGCTGGCAGCATGTGCCGCGCGAAGACATAGCCACCATCCTCCAGCGCGAGGAATTTGCCCTCCTCGGCTTCGGCGGTGACAAGCGCATTCAGGCTGAGCAGGGCAAGCGGCGGCGACTTGGCGTCCGGCTTAGGAAAGATATAGGTGCGGAGCGCGGCGATCCGATGAGTCGGCTCGACGATTGAGGCGCTCAAACCCTCGCTTGGCATATAGCCGACATAGAGATCGCGATCGATCTGCACCCAAGTCCAACCCTCGCTCTCAGCAAAAACGGTGACGGTCTCGCCCTTGAGAGCCTCGGTCTCAAGGATCGAGTCGGGGCGCGGATCGCGTCGCAAGGGAAGCGACGGCGCCACAACCTGGCGCGGCTCGCCCTGCACATAGCGCTCGGCCTCGATTAGGTTTTTCAACCTCGCGTCGGCAAGGTCCGCCCGATAAGCGTGGCGGCGTGGATCGGGAAAACCGGTTGAGCTCACGATTGCCCGAGCTCTTGTCGGAAGTAGTGGTAGAGCGCGCGGGCGCCTTGCGGCTCCCCACCTTGCGGGCGCCCCGGCTGCTCGCGTGGCACCCAGCCGAAAATGTCAAGATGCACGAAGCGCTTCGATTGCCGCACGAAACGCTTGAGGAACAGTGCCGCGATGACCGAGCCGGCAAAGGCGCCTTCGGCGATATGACTTACATCGGCGACAGAGCTTTTGAGCATTTTGTCGTATGGCGGCCAGAACGGCATGCGCCAGAACGGATCGCCGATGGCGCGGCCCGAGGCAAGCAAGGCGTCTGCAAGCTCTTCGTCGTCGGTATAGAGCGGCGGCAGGTCAGGCCCGAGCGCGACGCGGGCGGCACCGGTCAATGTAGCGATGGTGACGAGGTAATCGGGGGCCTCCTCCTCGGCGAGGCTAATGGCGTCGGCGAGCACGAGCCGCCCCTCTGCATCCGTATTGCCGACCTCGACGGTCATGCCATTCCGGCTCGGAAGAACGTCGCCGGGCCTGAAGGCATTGCCGCCGATGCTGTTCTCTGCCGCAGGGATCAGCACGCGGAGCCGCATGGGGAGCTTAGCCCGCATGACGAGAAGCGCGAAGGCGAGTGCCGATGCCGCACCTCCCATGTCCTTCTTCATCAGCGCCATGGCGCTGCTGGGCTTGATATCGAGGCCTCCGCTGTCAAAGCAGATGCCCTTGCCGACGATAGTCACTTTGGGCGCGTGCTCTGAGCCCCAGCGAAGATCGATCAGCCGCGGCGGCCGGTCGCTCGCGCGTCCCACGGCGTGAATCATCGGGAAATTGTCCGACAGGAGTCCCGAGCCTTCCGTGACTTTGACGCTGCCGCTGAAGGCGTTGGCAAGCTCGCGTGCGGCGGCTTCAAGCTCTGCAGGGCCGAGATCGTTTGCCGGCGTATTGATGAGGTCGCGGCCGAAATAGAGCGCTTCAGCGAGAGCAAGGACCTCCTCTCGATCTGCGTCCTCTGGCAGAACCAGCCGCTTGGGCTTCGGTCCATTGGCGGTCTTGTAGCGGGTGAAGCGGTAGCTGCCAGCGAGGAAGGCTACCGCCGCGAGCTCGGGATCGGGAAGCGGCGAGACAAAGCGGTAGTCGCCGGGGGGCAACGCGGCCGGCAGAACTCCGAGCAATAGCGGCGACTGCATCGCCCAGTCGTTGCCGCCGGTTCCGAGCAGAACGCCGCCAACGCCGCCTTGTCGATTCGGCAAGAGCAGCACAGTACCTTGCTTTGCCGTCCAGCCTTGCGCCTCGACCCAGGCGCGCTCGGCGCTGCTCAACCCTGGCAGGGCACCGTTCTCCTGAGCGATGAGCCTGATCGGGATGGCATCAGTGTCGGCAGGCAATAGCAGGTCTTCAAGTCCGCGGCGCGTGGTCTCAAGCGTCATCGCTTAGCCGTATTGATCGAGATTGTGGGCTTGATGGAGCCGCGCATTAATGGCAGGGGAGCGCGGACATGACAATGGCGGAAGGGCCGCATGGGAGAGACCAACTACACACTCGTGATCGGCGACAAAAATTTGTCGTCGTGGAGCTTGAGGCCATGGATTGCGCTGAAGGCTTGCGGCATTCCGTTCGCGGAAGAGCGCGTCAGGCTTAGGCAGCCCGACAGCAAAGCCAAGATCCTCCGTCACACGCCTTCAGGGAAGGTGCCAGCGCTCAAGACCGGCACGGGCGTGGTGTGGGACAGCCTCGCCATTCTCGAGTATCTCGCCGAGCGCCATCCCGAGCATCGGCTGTGGCCAGATGACGAAGCGGCGCGCGCCTTTGCCCGTAGTGTTTCTGCGGAAATGCATTCGGGGTTCGTCACACTCCGCAACGAGATGTCCACGGAACTGCTGGCGACCCTGCCCTGCCCGCCGATCAGCGACGCACTCGAAGCTGACATCGGCCGAATCGTGGCGATCTGGCAGGATGCGCGGTCGCGCTTCGGAAAAAACGGCCCGTTTCTGTTCGGCGCCTTCACCAATGCCGACGCGATGTTTGTGCCGGTCGCCACCCGCTTCCGCACCTATTCTGTCGACCTTTCGCATTTCGGTGACGACGGCACGGCTTCAGCCTATGCCGAAACCCTGCTAGCGCTGCCCGCGATGGCCGAATGGACCGAGGGCGCCAAGCAGGAAGTCAGGGCTCGCGCAACGAGCCCTGCCTAGCTCGAGCTCAAGCGCGCGCGCCGACAGTCTCCCGCTCGGCGTGCGAACCGACCCGATCGGCCCAAAGATCGTACTCGTCGGAGGCGGCGACCTTGACCATGAGCCGGTTGCCGGCTTTAAGCCCCTTTTCGCCGTTCAAATAAACGTTCCCGTCGATCTCGGGCGCGTCCCAGTGCGAGCGCGCGATCGTGCCTTCTTCGTCAACCTCGTCGACAATCACCTCGATCGTCTTGCCGACGCGGCCCGCAAGCAGATCAGCGCTGATCGCCTGTTGGCGCTGCATGAGCCGCGCATAGCGCTCGGCTTTCACCTCCTCAGGCACGTGGCCGTCGAGCGCATTGGCCGCGGCGCCATCGACATTCTCATATTTGAAGCAGCCCACGCGCGTAAGTTTTGCTTCCTCGAGCCAATCGAGAAGAAGCTCGAAATCTTGCTCCGTCTCCCCGGGGAATCCGACGATGAATGTCGAGCGGATGGCGAGGTCGGGACAGATGTCGCGCCAGTGCGCGGTGCGCTCCAAGGTCTTCTCCTGGTGCGCGGGCCGCCGCATGGCCTTAAGCACCGAAGGACTCGCGTGCTGGAAGGGAATGTCGAGATAAGGCAGCACTCGGCCCTCTGCCATCAACGGTAGCACCTCATCCACGTGCGGATAGGGATAGACGTAGTGGAGGCGCACCCAAGCGCCGAGCGACCCGAGCGTCCCGGCGAGAGCGATGAACCGCGTGTCGCGCTCCTCTCCGCGCCACGCCCTCTTGGCATAGCGAAGATCGAGCCCATAGGCGCTCGTGTCTTGCGAGATGACAAGCAGCTCCTTGACGCCGGCGGCGACCAGCTTCTCGGC
>JBKOWI010000090.1:0-3625 GCA_046724315.1 Pseudomonadota bacterium
CTAACTGCGTCCGCATCGCCGCGTCGTCACATGATTATCAATGCGCGAGGGGCTTCTTCCGGCGCAACGGATGTGGTGAAGGAAACTGCTAACGAAGTTCGAGGTGCTTGAACATCGCCTCAAGCTGCTCGAAGGGTTGAGGGCCTACCCGGGTAATTCCCGCGAACGGCTGCCCCAACGCAATAATGGCAACCATCACCAGAGCAATCGTGAACGCGAGGCCCGAACTCATTATGATTTGGGCTGTGGCGTTGGGTGTGCCGAATAAAAAACTGAACGCAATCGTGATAGCACCAGTGCCTAGTAAAGCGACCCACATCATGACTGGCACGCTTCCCACTCGACCGCTTAGCAATCGCATGCGACGCTGATCACCCAAATCGTTTAATTTTGTGAGCGACTGCGAGTACCACGTCTTTTCCTGATCGGTTCCGGGCGAAAATTGATAATACGTCCTCCACAACTGAATGTAGGCATCCCAAACTTCGGCACTTGATTTGCCGACAGCCATGGATGGCCACTCCTTCTGAACCGTAAGCCGAACATAGTCGTGGATTTGATCTTTGAGCTTTATACGGACGTCACTAGGGAAAGTTTCCGCATTCCGATACAGATCTGCGAGGTCATTTGCTTCCTGTTCGACCGACGCTTGAGCCCTGTCGTATCGTTCCCATACTGTAATAGCGGCGAAGCCCAAGAGCACGGCATACACAACACCTATGACGGCATAAATGAAGCCCGCCACCTCGTTATGGCGCTCCAGAACCTCTACTCCGATTAGGCGTCGCACCAGTAAAGTGCCCGCAATCGAAAGCAGCACCGTTGCGCCGACGACGAGTAAGCTCCAGAACCAAGCTGACGACATAGCTGTTATTGCTGGACGATCGGCACCCTAAGCGATGTTCCGTCTGCGAGCGATCTGCGCATCAACACTCCACTGCCCACCGCCAGCGACCGCTAGGTAAAGGAATACGAAGCAGAACAGGATCGCCAGCTGACCACCATTGAGCGTCGGAAAGAAGCCCCTTGGTGCGTGCGCCATGAAGTAGGCTACGGCCATGTTACCAGCGAGGATGAAGGCAACAGGGCGGGTGAAAAGGCCAATGAGGATGAGGAAGCCGCCGACGAGTTCAAGTACCCCCTGAAGACCCATGAGCGAGAAGAGGGGTGGAAAAGAGTGCTCCGAAGGCGGAAAGCCCAACAGCTTTTGCGTTCCATGCTCCAGAAAGAGGAGCCCGGTCATTATGCGCAGGATCGATAAAGCTTGCGGCGTCCAAGCTTCGAGGCCATCCCTAGTCATTCTGATACTCCTGGCTGCAATGATTTCCCATGATCAATCCGCTACCGGCTCTATGCACTCTTCGGTGTCATTCTTGACGCTGTTGACAACACGACTGACCGCGTAAGCTTCCATTAGATCGGCGTTGTAAGGCCTAAGTAGCGATTTCAGTTCATCCGCCGAACTCCTTGGACCTAACCAACGATCATAGTCTTCCGACATCAGCATCACCGGCATGCGATCATGTATGCCCCCTACGAGCGGGTTTGGTTCTCCCACGATCATCGTAGCGGACACGATCTCCTCACCCGCCAATCGCGCAAATTCCCAAATTCCTGCGAATGCGAAGGGCTCTAAGTCTTTTCGGCGGAAACGGTAAGGCTGCTTACCGTCCTCACGTTGCTGCCATTCGTAGAAACCCGTCGCTGGTATAAGGCAGCGACGTTTCGCGAACGCCTCTCGAAACAGGGGCAACCTGTCCACAGTCTCGGCGCGCGCGTTGATATGTGGAACCTTCGGCTTCTCCTTCATCCAAAATGGAATAAGTCCCCAGCGTGCCATCACCACCTCACGCTCGCCATCACGGGGATCAATGCGGACGATTGGAATTTGGTCGGTTGGAGCGATGTTGTAACGGAGTGGAAAGTTCGACTTGGGTAGCCGATTGGCTTTGAAAAGGCCGCGATAGGCGTCCCTAGCAATGAGGTTGTCGTACCGGCCACACATTTCAGCGATCAGCGGTCGGCTCCTTCAATAGCTCTTGTGTATCGAGGGGGCGGGTATCCATTTCCAAATGGCCGTCTTTGGTAAGGGGCCATACCGCTTTTGGCCGGTCCCAAGCCAACTCTATGCCGTTACTGTCAGGATCACGCAGATAGAGTGCCTCGCTGACCCCGTGGTCGCTTGCACCTTCGAGGCTAATGCCAGCATCGATCAGCCTTCGCAATGCGTCCGCCAGTGCTGCCCGCGTAGGATAGCGGATAGCAACATGGTAGAGCCCAGTGGTATGCGGTGGAGGGGGTAAGCCACCTTTGCTTTCCCAAGTGTTCAAAGCGATGTGGTGGTGATAACCGCCTGCCGAAAGGAATGCAGCTTCATGTGCATAGCGCTGCATCAAATCAAAACCGAGCACGCCACAGTAGAAAGCTATGGCGCGATTTAAGTCTGCCACTTTCAGGTGAACGTGGCCGATGCTCACACCCGCATCAATGGGACGCGGATTGGGCGCGATGGGTTTGGGTGAAGGAGACATGATCTACTTTCGCTTCAACGAGCTTCCTGCCGAAGGCTCATCGGTGTCGATCCCCTCGCAGACCCCTAGGCTACTACTCAGACATCTGCTCGCCTGATCCGCCGATCTCTGCGGGAAAATCCTTGAACTTCGGCAGTCCGTCTCGCATAGGGAGAACTGTCTCTGCATAGTTGACATGGAGGGCGGGTCTGAAGCTGAGCGACGGCAGCGTGCTTGCAAATACGTCTATCAACCCCAGCGGAGGGTGATTGGTCATCAAATGTCCACCGCATTTGGTGCAGTACTGCCGTTGGCTTGCTGCCGTCTTCTGGAACATGCCGATATGCTCGGCACCAGCCGTGACGTGCACGGCCTCAGGTCTCCACAGTGTAAACGCGTTGACTGGTCCACCTGACCAGGAGCGACAGGATTGGCAATGGCAGTAGCCCATGCTTTCGGGTTCGCCCGAGACCTCAATCTGAACTGCCCCACAGAAACATCCACCTTTGTGCATCATCAGTCTCCGAGATTTTCAGTTCCGCTCAGCTGTTTATTGGCTCACCGGGAAGCACAAGCCGAACCTCGCCGTCTGTTGCGGGAACGTGTCCGACGATCTCAACAATTTGCTCTGATGCATTTGTCGCCTTCGTTAGCGCGTCCAACAAGCGGTCAGTACTCCCAGGGGCCCGGTACCCAACGAAAGACGTCGCCGGCGACCGCCACATGGCAGACGGACGGGAACGACAGGTGAGTGGCCACCAGCGACTCGCGGTTCGCCGCCAGCTCCCGCAAAAGACGCACCCGGACGCGGGCCGCCTCCTCGGGGTCGTGTTCGAAGCCGTTGTACCAGTCGGGGTGCTCGAACCCGACCTGGAACACGGCGTCGCCGGCGAACGTCAGCCGGTCGCCACCGGACGCCAGGCGGACCACGCTGTGCCCGGGGGTGTGGCCGCCGGTGCGATGGACGAGCACCCCCGGCGCCACCTCGTACTTCGCCTCGAACGGTCGCAACTGGCTGTGGTACTCGTTCAAGAACCGCTTGGCCGTCCGCCGAAGCGCGTCCGGGAACCCCGGCGGCATGGAGACGCGGGAGAAATCAGGCGACTCCCAGAACT
>JBKOWI010000144.1:0-3771 GCA_046724315.1 Pseudomonadota bacterium
CCCCTCTTGTCAAGTTCGCTGCCTCCGCTAAAGTTTGGCAAAAGAAGGCGCCGGCCACGGGGCACGGCGGAGGATTGCTATGCTCGCTTCCAAGCTCCTCCGGTCTTTGATGACCGAGGGTCAACTCACCGTCATTGATGCGGCTGGGGTCAGCCATGTGTTCGCCGGGCGTCCGGGTCCGGCGGTAACGGTACGACTGCACAATCGGGCACTGCACCATCGCCTGCTACTCAATCCGAAGCTGGCGGTGGGCGAAGCCTATATGGACGGCACCCTCACCATCGAGGATGCCTCGCTATACGATCTGATCGATCTCCTGGCGCGCAACCTCGTTGCCTTTGAAAATCGACCGAGCCGTCGGTTTGTGAACGCCGTGGAGCGCGCCGTCCGGATCGTCCACACTTACAATCCCGTTCCTCGCGCGCACCGGAACGTCGCCCACCACTACGATCTATCGGGAACGCTTTATGACCTGTTCCTGGATCGTGATCGGCAATATTCCTGTGCCTATTTCACTTCCGCGAACGAAACGATCGAGCAAGCGCAGGAGAACAAGAAACTGCACCTCGCCGCCAAGCTGCTGCTGAAGCCAGGGCAGCGGCTGCTCGACATCGGCTCCGGCTGGGGCGGGCTCGCTCTTTATCTGGCGCGTCTCTCTGGAGTGGACGTGACCGGCATCACCCTTTCCACTGAGCAGCACAAGATCGCGAACGAGCGCGCTCACACCGACGGGCTCAACGAGCGGGTCCGATTTCATCTGCGCGACTACCGCCTGGAGAGTGGACGCTACGATCGCATCGTTTCGGTCGGCATGTTCGAGCATGTCGGGCCGGCCAATTATAACACCTTCTTTGCGAAGATCCGCGATCTCCTGGCCGAGGACGGCGTCGCGCTGCTGCATTCGATCGGCCGGATGGAGCCGCCCGGCAGCACCAATCCTTGGCTGCGCAAATATATTTTCCCGGGCGGCTACACGCCTGCTTTGTCGGAAGTGCTCTCCGCCATCGAGCGCGTTGGCCTCTGGGTCACGGACATCGAAATCTTGCGCCTGCATTATGCGGAAACGCTTCGGCATTGGCGGCAGCGCTTCGAGGCCAACCGCGACCGCGTGCGCGCGATCTATGACGAGCGCTTTTGCCGAATGTGGGACTTCTACTTGACCGGTTGCGAGATCTCGTTCCGGCGCATGAACCAGATGGTTTTCCAGGTTCAACTTGCCCGCAAACAGGAAGCGGTGCCGCTGACGCGCGACTACGTGACAGACTTCGAGCGCGCCCATCGCGCTCAGGGAGAGGAGACTGCAGCGGCAGCGGAGTGATCCCGCCGCAACGACGTGCTGACGGGCCGTGCTCGCGAACGCGACCGTATGCGACCTCACATCACATTTGAACATCGCCGGGGCGTCACCACGTCAGTGGAGTGGCAACCAGGTTTGCGAGCGTTGAACGTGCCAGAGCAAGCGCCCGACAGAGAATCTCGGCGCAGCTCCATCCGCTCGTTTTCGATGCGGTTGTTAGCTTAGCGCTCTGGTTGGTTCTGTCAGCGTGGCTCTTTTTCAGAGGTTCTGGCTATAGCGAAATCGTGCTCGCGGTGATGAGCGGGCTCGCCATGGCGGCGGTGGCAATTCCTTACGTGCTTTGGCGAATCGCATGGACGCATGGCGCAAGCAGGCCCCCGGCAGATGAGCAATCTTTTCATGACTGGCAAACAGGGGAGTTGCAAATCTGGCAGGCTCGAATCCGGTGTCGAGATGCACTCATTCAGATACTTCTGCCACTCGCCGCCGTTGCCGGCGGCATGACTGCAATAGGCATCGTATTCTGGCTCACTTGACCGTGAATGCAGACATCCGCAGGCCTTATGCGTGTGTGTGGTTCACCGGAGAAAGTGAGAAGCTTGAACTTCCGGCTGGTCTGAGTTTGTGAAGAGCCTCCTCACTCGGTTGGAGCGATCTCGGCGGCGGCTAATTCATGCATCAGGCTAAGAGCTGCGCCGAATAGGTCGGGATCACCCTCGGCAGGATAGACTGCATATGCGGGCAAGGTGAATTCCGGCGCACCAGTTAGGCGTGTTAACCGTCCGATCTTCAAATCCTGCCGAATAAGGCGCAGCGGGAAATATCCTGATCCACCATTTTTCAGAATGTATTGAAGCCCGATCCAACCAACATTTGCGCTAAGGGCCGGTCCGGCGAAATCCGGAAACGTAACGTTATGCGTGGCGAAGAACTCTGGCCCCCAATCTATATAGACGTAGTCAGGTCCAGGTTCCGCGGAACTGGCTGGGTCGGTGGATACCAGCACGAGCTTTTCCTCGAACAATTGCTCTACCTTCAGGCCGGGGCGGCTTTGCGGCGTATACATCACTCCGATATCGACGCGGCCCTCGACAAGGCCTTGCATTATTTCCGCTTCGACGGCGATTTCAGCGCGCACAGACACATCAGGGGCCCTCGCCCGCATCAAAGGTATCCATTCCAGCAGAAGCTCTTCCCACAAACCAAAGCGGCCGCCGATGGTCAGCGATGCTCGAAAACCTTTCGGAACTCCGACCTCGTGGCGCGCCTGTTCGGCCGTGCGCACAAGCGTGACCGCGTGTTTCTGGAATTGCCGGCCGGCTGCAGTCAGTGCCGTTCCCGCCTTATTCCGGACGAAGAGCTTGCAGCCAAGTTGATCCTCAAGAGAGTGAATCCGGGAGCTCACCGTTGATTGCGTGACGTGAAGTCGTTCCGCAGCGGTGATGAAGTTTCCCGCAGCAATCACGGTGAGAAAGGTTCGTGCGAGCTCCGTATCCATGGCCTCTGTTTGAAATCGATTTCTTCGATATCAACGGTCAAAATTTATCGTTTGTCAAATCCTACACCCGCGCTAAATCGTAGATATGGCCATCCGAAGACTGCCGATTGAGACCACTCGAATACCGACGAGACGTGACATGCGTACACAAAGGAAGAATGGCCCCAGGCCGGATCCGAACAGGAACGAAACGGAATTGCGTGTGCGACCTACGAGCACATCGAGAGCTACGAACCCGCGCACCGACAGCATCTGGCGCAAAATCTTCGGTCAGTTGAAGGAAGATGGTCTCGGCTTGACCCTCTCGTTGCGGCGCTGGATCGAACGCCAAGACAGGCGGTTCGATGTCCCCAAGCCCACGGACCGCTCAGCCCGCTAGATGAGAGCGAGAACTATGAGCTGCCTAGAAAGCTCTTTCACGCGGAGATGGCAGATCGGGTTTCCCTCCAGTGCAACCCCCCGATCTGCAGGGGGCGGGACGCTATCTGGGCTCCCACCCCCTACTCCCATCACGCAGTGATCCGGTTTCCTAAGGGAATCCGACAGCCACCGACAAGGAGATTTGATATGGCCAGCATACGAAGCAGAGATTTTCGAGCAACCCAATGGCAAGACTGGGCCAATCTGGTTCTGGCGGTCTGGTTATTCATTTCGCCCTGGGTTCTCGGTTTTGCGATTGCCGGGCAGCCCAATGCCACCCACACTGCGACGGCGGCTTGGAACGCGTGGATCGTGGCGATCATTATCGCCGTGATTTCAATCGCGGCGTTAGCGAGAGCGCAGCGTTGGGAGGAGTGGATAAACCTCCTCGCGGGCATCTGGCTCTTTATCTCTCCGTGGCTTCTGAACTATAGCGGCACCCGCAACGCGCTATGGGATGCTGTGATAATCGGCGCCGTGGTGGTCATTCTGGCTGCTTGGGATCTGATCGCCATGCAGCGAACTGTGCACCATCACGCGTAACGGCATACCCGAT
>JBKOWI010000178.1:0-12251 GCA_046724315.1 Pseudomonadota bacterium
GTGGCGTATCGTTCTTCATCTTCAAGGCGAGTCGCTGCTGCTCGCTGCCAACCATCCTGGTTATTCTAACTGCATCGCGCAAGTGATCGCAAATCGCGGCGCTTCAACGTCCGGACCATAGGGTGAGTTGCCGACAGGAAATCGGCAAAAAAAGAGACCCGGGGAACGACCCCGGGTCTCTTCGATGGGAAAGATGGAGTTTGGCGGGAGCCGTTACGCGACCTTCTTGGTGAAGGCAGCCTCGACTGGCTTATAGGCATCCTTGGCGAGGCCGACATACATCTCACCGAGCTTGGACATCTCGGCGACGTAAGTGTCATAGGCCTTCTTGGCATACTGCGACTGGATCTCGATGGCCTGCTCGATCGATTTGGCGCCGATCAGCTGCTCGAAGGCGCGAGTTGAATCCTCGAACGCCTTCTTGGAATAGTCGGTGATCTCGGCAGCAATAGCCTGGAAGCCCTTGTTGACCTCACCGAACGAGCGGACGGTTGCATCGAAGCCGTCTTTGCCTACTTTCTGGAACTCTTCAAAACCTTTGAGCATGTGAGCCCTCTCTAAACCGGGTTGCGCGGAGCTTGCGAACGCGAGCGATATATATGCATTGCACAAAAAACGTCAACATGAATTTTTTGCACTGCACAATAACCGCACTACCGATTACTTAACACTTTGGCAATAGACGAATTTTAGCTTTATTACCCGCCATGTTATAGGACTGCGCTAGCTTTGCGCATTCGGCGCGAAAAGCGGCGCGCGAGGGAAGGCCGTCAAACGGGGGAAGGTTTCTCGCCTTCTGGGGGTAAGTGGGCATTATCAACTTTAATCGGTGGTCGAGATCAGGCCTGGCAGCGCGTGTGCTGCTCGCGCCGCTGCTCATAGTTGCTGTGGCCGGCGCACCTTTGGGCGAGGCACACGCCGCCAAGCGCAGGTCGAGCCGGGGCGCGCCTCAGATCGCCTCGGCCATCGTCGTCGATATGAACTCAGGCTCGATCCTTTATTCGCAATCGGCCGACCTGCCTCGCTATCCCGCGTCGCTCACCAAGATGATGACGCTTTACGTGCTGTTTGGCTATTTGCGCGCCGGCAAAGTCACGCCCACGTCGGAACTTGTCGTGACGCCGCACGCTGCAAGCCAAGCGCCGACCAAATTGGGCCTGAAGCCCGGTGCGACAATAAGCACGACCGACGCGGTAAAGGCGCTCGTGACCCAGTCGGCTAACGATGCCGCCGTCACCATCGCCGAAAACCTCGCGGGCACCGAGGAGAACTTCGCGCGGGTCATGACTGATACGGCGCGAAGCATCGGCATGAACGCCACGACTTTCCGCAACGCCTCGGGCCTGCCCAACGAGGACCAGATCACGACCGCGCGCGACATGGCGACGCTTGCCGCCCATCTCATCCACGACTACCCGGAATATTACGGGGTGTTCGAGACGCGCTATTTCACCTTCAACGGCCACAAGTACCGCAACCACAACAAACTCCTGTTCGGCTACCAGGGCTGTGACGGCATCAAGACGGGCTACACCAAAGCAAGCGGTTTCAACCTTACCGCGTCGGTGCACCGCGGCAACAAGCATCTCGTCGCCGCGGTGCTTGGCGGGAAAACCGGTGGGCAGCGCGATGCGGCGATGCGCTCGCTTCTCGACCGGCATTTCGCCAAGGCCACCGACACGAAGCCTACGCCTGCCCAACTGCTCGCTTCGCTCGTGCCGGCGCCCTCGCCACCGGCTGGGCAAAAACCGGCCTATACGCTTGCACCGCCAACACCGGCACCATCCGCTTCTACTGCTCGAGCTGGCGAGACTTCCACGGATACCACCGCCGACACAACCACCGACACCGAGGAGGGCGATACTGGCGATCCGGCAGAGCCGATCGAGGCTAGCCTGACCGTGACAGAGCCCGGTGCTAAGGCCACGATCAAGCCCGGCAAATATCAGGGCGCTTTCCAGGTCCAAGTCGGCGCCTTTACGTCGGAAGCTGAGGCCCAGAACAGGCTCGGCATGGTGCAGCAACGCGCCTCAGACCTGCTCGACGGGCACATGCCCTTCACCACCTCCTTCATGATGGGCGATGAGGAGTGGTATCGGGCGCGGTTCGCCGGCTTCTCGCGGGAAAGCGCTCAAGCTGCTTGTGCGACGCTCAAGAAGATGTCGCTCGACTGCGCGGTGATGAAAGCAGAATAGCACCCCGCCGGCATTATCTCTGACCGAGCAGGACTTCTTTGGCCTCGTTGATGCGCGCCGCGAGGTAAGTCGATCCGCCCTGATCTGGGTGCATTTTCATCATCAATCTGCGATGAGCCTGCTTGATCTCCTCCTCGCTCGCGGTCTTGTCGACGCCTAGCACGGCATAGGCCTCCTCTACGCTCATTCGATTGGGCCGAGCGCGACCGCGGGGTGCCTCGGTCCTCTCTTCCTCTGCAAAACCACGAGGCTGCCAATCTGCTTCTGCCGAACTTTGATCGCGCCAATTTGGCAGGCGCCAGTCGAGATAGGCTTCCATGAGCGCTGCTTCCCGGGCGCCGGCAGAGTGCAGCTCTGCGAGCAGCTCCATCGCCTCCCGGTCGCTAAGGGCAGATAAGGTGCGTCCGGCGAAACGGCCTGACAGGCACTTCCCGTCCATATGCCCGCGGTCGTGATCGAGCTCCATTTCGAGCCGATCGGTGCGGACTTGCGATTTCTGCCCAGGCGATCTTTGCGCCGAACCGAAAGGCCTGCCGGTGAATCCAAGCACGTTTCTCCCACCCACGAGCGCAAGCCCGAACACGGCGAGCGGAATGGCAAGAGGCAGCGCCCCGCGCATTAGAAGGAACGCCGCTCCAGCGAGCGCGACGACGCCGCTACTCTTGCGGATCACCATGGCGAGCGTGCGCGGGTCGGCCCGCACAAGGAAGCGGCCTCCGATAAGGAGAAGCAGAAGGACCGCACTACCGGCAAGAAAATACGCCATCGTAGAATGCCGTTTAGCCGAGCTGCTCGAGCAGACGGAGCGCAGCGCCGCTCCTTGTCTTGTCGCTGAGGTTCTGCAGCGCCTTCCGGCCGCCCGTGGCATAGACCGCGACCGCGGTCAGAAGCTCACGAAGCTGGCGCGCGGAACCCTCGTCAAACGGAACATAGGCCCCGCGCGACAGTCGCGCGATCTCTCTGAAGGCGCGCTCGGCTTTCGCGTCACGACCCTCATGGAAGATGAACACGGGCACCTTCACCAGTCCCAATTCGCCGGCAAGCCGGGCGAGCCGGTCGACATCCTCCTCCATGCAGTCGCCCACATAGACCAGCGCGTTCACTTTGGAGCTCTCGCTTTCGCGCCGGGCATGGGCAAGGACTTTGGCGATCTGCGTCAAGCCGCCCTGGCAGGAGACGTTGCGCATCAGCTTGGCCAGCGCGACGGGGTCAGAAACCCATTTCGACGCCTGGCACTCGTTGAACCCGCGGAAATAGACAAGCTGCACATCGAGCCCGCCGACAGCCTTGACGGCGTCGAACATGTCGGCCTGAAGCTCGAGAGCGAGGTCCCAGGAGGGCTGCCGGCTCATGGTGGCGTCCATGGCGAAGATCAGCCTGCCGCGGCCGGATGCGGCGGGCGTCAAGGATTTAACTTGTTTGAGAAACGCATCGATCTCCGAACGGGAAGATTGACCGGCGGCGACCTCGCCGCTCGCGCTCTTGGCCGGCGCCTTGGGCTCAGGCATCTGATGGCGCCTCCCGCGCCACTTGTACTACTGGCCTATAAATGGACCCTGGCGCGCTTGGGTCAATGCCGCGAGGCCAGGATCACGCGTCGTCGGAGCCGGCGGCGAGAAGACTCGCGTTGCCGCCTGAGGCCGTGAGGTCGGTCGAACGCACACGCTCGATGGCGAAGGCTTGCAAATAATGCGGTCCGCCAGCCTTAGGCCCTGCGCCTGACAGCCCTTCTCCGCCGAAGGGCTGCACGCCAACCACGGCGCCGATCTGGTTGCGGTTCACGTACATATTGCCGACCTTTGCGCGGGCGGCGACGAAGTCCGCCGTCGCCTTGATGCGGCTGTGCAAGCCGAGGGTGAGGCCGTAGCCGGTGGCGTTGATCGCCTCGCAGACCTCTGCCAGGCGGTCCCCGGCAAATCGCATCACGTGCAGGATGGGACCGAACACCTCGCGTTTCAGCACGCTGATCGAAGGAATTTCGTAGATGGCAGGCGAGACATAGCTCCCATGTGCGTGCTCCTCGCTCAGGGGCAGGTCGAGCAACTCGCGCGACTCCTTGCGCATTCGGACCTTGTGGGTTTCGAGCGCAGCGCGCGCGTCCTCGTCGATGAGTGGACCGACATCGGTGGCATAGTCGAGCGGATCGCCTATCCTGAGTTCGCGAGCCGCCCCGAGCAGCATTTCGAGCATCTCGTCGGCAACGTCCTCTTGCAGAAAGAGCACGCGCAGCGCCGAGCAACGCTGGCCCGCGCTGTCGAAGGCGGAGGCGAGCGCATCGTCGACCACCTGCTCAGGCAGCGCCGAAGAGTCCACGATCATGGCATTGAGCCCGCCAGTCTCGGCGATGAGCTTCACGATCGGGCCGTCACGGGCGGCGATCGCCCGGTTGATGGCGATGCCGGTCTCGGTCCCTCCGGTAAACGCAATGCCGTCCACGCGCGGGTCGCCGACAAGTGCTGTGCCCACCACCTCGCCCCGCCCCGGCAGGAGATGCATCACGTCAGGAGGAACGCCCGCTTGATGCATCAGGCGCACGGCGCGGGCTGCGGTGAGAGGCGTCTGCTCGGCGGGCTTCGCCACAACGGCATTCCCGGCGGCAAGCGCACCTGCGATCTGCCCGGTGAAGATGGCGAGCGGGAAATTCCATGGCGAGATGCAGGCGAACACGCCGCGGCCGTGCAGCGACAGTTCGTCCTGCTCGCCCGTTGGACCCTTCAATAGGCGTGGTTCGGTGAACTGCCGGCGCGCCTCAGCCGCAGAATAGCGCAGATGATCGACCGCCTCGCGCACGTCGCCTTGGGCGTTCGGAAGCGTCTTCCCGGCCTCCCGCACCATCAACGCCATGAGCCCGGCGCGGTCGGCCTCGAACAGGTCGGCGGCGCGCTCAAGTATAGCGGCGCGCGCCTCGCCGCCGAGCCTGTCCCAATCCCCGCTCGCCGCTTTGGCTGTAGCCAGCGCCTCGTCAATGACTTCGGGGCTGGCGGTTCGACAGGTCCCAACCACAACCCTGCGGTCATGCGGCGAGGTCACCCAAGTGACGTCGCCTCCGTCCTCGATCTCCTCGCCGGCAACAATAGGATTGGCTGTCGCCGGACGCGCCAACACTTCCTTGATGGAAGCGACCAGCGGCTCGCGCACCGCATTATCCCACAATGGCAGGCCGAGGCTGTTACGGCGCTCGGGGAGATAAAGGTCGGGCGGAATCGGGATTTGCGGGTTGGCTTTCTCTGGCAGCGCAGCGGCCTTCTCCACCGGATCGGCGACGATGGCGCTGATCGGCGCTTGATCGTCCGCGAGCCGGTTGACGAACGACGTGTTTGCCCCGTTTTCCAATAGGCGCCGCACCAGGTAAGCAAGCAGGTCCCGGTGCCCCCCGACTGGCGCATAGATTCGGCAAGACTTGGCGAGCGAATCCGGATGCACCACCTCGCGATGCAGTGCCTCTCCCATGCCGTAGAGCCGCTGGAACTCGTAGGGGCGATTTCCCGCGAGCGTCACGATCGCCGCGACGGTATGGGCGTTATGTGAGGCGAATTGCGGATAGAAGCAGTCGGGCCGCGCAAGCAGCGCACGCGCCGCCGCGAGATAAGCAACGTCGGTGTTCACTTTCCGGGTGAAGACGGGATAGCCCGCGAGCCCCTGTTTCTGCGCCCACTCGATTTCGCTGTCCCAGTAAGCGCCCTTGACGAGGCGAACCGGGATGCGCCGGCCCATCACGACCGCCACATCGGCGAGCCAGTCGATCAGAGGCAGCGCCCGCTTGCTGTAGGCCTGCATGGCAAAGCCGAGTCCGTTCCAGCCGGCGAGCGCCGGATCGATGAGGAGCGGCTCGGTCAATGCAAGCGACAAATCGAGCTTGTCGGCCTCCTCGGCGTCGACGGTGAGCGGCAACCAAGCCTTGCGCATCGCATGCGCGAGCTCAAAGAGCCGCGGCACGAGCTCCTTCTGGAGGCGCGCCTCTTGCGATGGGTGATAGCGTGGGTGCAGGGCCGAAAGCTTTACCGAGAGCCCTGGGCGACGCTGCAGCTCATTCTCGGTCCGGCCCGGGGGCTCGCCGGCCCAGGCTGCGATGGCCGCGATTGCCTCGCCATAACCTCGCGCGTAACGTTTGGCGTCGTCATCGGTACGAGCGGCTTCTCCCAGCATGTCGAAGGAGAAGCGATAGCCTTGCTCCCTGTCATTCTCGGCATTAGCAAGCGCCTCTTCGATCGTCTGTCCGAGCACGAACTGGCGCCCGAGAATGCGCATGGCCTGGCGCAGCGCCTGGCGGATCACTGGCTCGCCGCTTCGCGCGGCGAGGCGCCGGACGAAGCTCGTCGGATCGCTCCGCCGGTTCTCGCCCCAATCGACAATGTGTCCGGTCAGCATCAAGCCCCAGGTCGAAGCATTGACGAGGAGCGAGTCCGAATGTCCGAGATGGCGCCCCCAATCGCCCGAGCCGATGGTTCCCGCAATAAGACGGTCGGCGGTGGCAGCGTCGGGAACGCGGAGGAGCGCCTCGGCGAGGCAGAGCAGCAGAACCCCCTCTTCGCTCGATAGCCCATATTCGTGGAGGAAGGAGTCGATCCCGCCTTGCTCGTGCCTTCCCTCGCGCGCGGCCTTGACCAGATCGCCCGCGAGACGCTCGATTTGCCGGCGGTCATCCGCGCTGAGGCGGGCCCGCTCGATGAGGCTCTCGACGAGAGGACCTTCGTCGGCAAGCAAAGCCTTGCTGATCGCTTGCCGGCTGGGCGGCGAAGGCGGTGCGGCATTGTCGCGTTTTGGCTCGCCCATGGTCCAAGTCTAGACCTTTGGCCCTCGCCCAACTATTGCGCTCTTGTTATGGTCGCCGCCCTCAGGGAGTCCGAACCATGCCGACTGGCATCACCACTTCCCGCACGGTCGCGGATTTGAGGGCCCATGTCGCCCCGTGGCGCAAGGCCGGCAAAAGCATCGCGCTCGTCCCCACCATGGGCGCGCTCCACGCCGGACATCTCTCGCTGGTGACGCTCGCCAAGAGCAAGGCGGACCGGGTCGTGGTCTCGATCTTCGTGAATCCGATACAATTCGGGCCGCGCGAGGACTTCAGCACCTATCCGCGCGACGAGGCCGGGGACATCGAGAAGCTCCGCGCTGCCGGGGCGGACCTCGTATTCGCGCCCAATACGGCGGAGATGTATCCCGCTGGCTTCAGCACAAAAGTAAGCATAGGCGATCTGACCGAGGATCTCTGCGGGGCAAACCGGCCCAATCATTTCGACGGCGTTGCCACTGTAGTGACCAAGCTCCTGCTGCAATGCGCGCCCGATATGGCGATCTTCGGCGAGAAGGACTATCAGCAGCTGCTCGTCATCAAGCATCTCGTACGCGACCTCAACGTCCCGGTCGAAATTCTGGGCGGAGATATCGTGCGAGAGAAGGACGGGCTCGCGCTGTCCTCCCGCAATGCCTATCTCTCACCCGCTGAGCGCAAGACCGCCCCGCTGCTGCATCAAACCATTTCAGAAGTGGCTGCAGCCTTGGTCCGCGGCGAGGGAGCCGATGCCGCGTGCGTGGCTGGACGATTCAAACTCGAGGCAGCTGGCTTTCGCGTCGACTATATCGCCGTGCGTGATCCCGACACTCTCAAACCCCTGTCAGGACCGGTGAAGCATGCGCGCGTGCTCGCAGCAGCCTATCTCGGGAAGACGCGCCTCATCGACAACGTGCCGGTGCCAGCTACCAATCGATGAGCCGGAGTTCGCGCAGTTCCTCGCGCATGCGGCGCGGAATGGTCTCATCGGCGCCATCGACCACGCCAACGTCTTTGGGCGCATCAGCCGCTTCGAGATAACGCCAACCTTGGAAGGCGCGGCGCGGATGAGCTCTGGTCGCAACCAGCTCCCTGTCGAGCACGATGCCGCAACAGGCGGTGCCGTCATCTTTAGTGTCTGGCCTGAGGTCGAGCACCTTCTGGCGTACCAGGACAAAGCCCTTGATTACCCAATAAAGCGAACCACCATCGATCACCTCCTCGCGCCGCTTCGGCATCTGCAGCGTGCGGTGGCAGAGCTCGGGCGTCTTGCGTGCATGCTTCAAGCGCTTTAGCCGCTCTGTCTGCCACGCGGCAAGCTCCTCGACGGTGTCGACGCCGACGCAAAGCTTGATGAGATGGATGGTCATTGTCCCCTCAATGCGCCATGAACAGCGGGATCGTCGCTTCTTCGAGCATGGTCAGTGTGACCCCTCCAAGGATGAACTCTCGCCAGCGCGAATGATGAAACGCACCCATCACGATCATGTCGGCTTTAAGCTCCTTGGCCTTAGCCAGAAGGAGCTTGCCGATATCGCCACACCCAAGCGTGAGACGCACCACCTCCGCGGCGACACCGTGGCGCTTCAGATGCGCCACCATCTCCTCCACCGGCGGCTCGTCGTTTTCCCCTGGCTCTGCCGGCACGCCGACGAGCAGCATCACCCGCTCCGCCTGCTGGAGAAAAATAAGGGCATCGTTGCAGGCACGCGCGGCCTGAGGGCTGCCGTCCCAAGCCGCAACGACGGTCGTCGGCCGCACGATTGCGGCTGGTGTCGGCGGAACGATGATCACTGGGCGGCCCGAGGCGAACAGGCAACGCTCGACGAGCGCATATTGGCCGATCAACGGATCGCCGTGTCGCGGCTGGCCGAGCACCGTGATGTCGGCGTGGCGAGCGCAACAGGCGAACTCGCGCGGGAACTCGTCGCTGACCCCCTGCATCAATCTTATCTCGATGCTCACGCCTTCGGCCTCGCAATGGGTCTTGCAGTCATGAAGCGCAACTTCGCCTTGCGACTTAACGCTTTGCAGGACCTCGCTCATGTCGGCGAAGCCAGCATCGACGCCGTACAAAGGCAGGAGCGCCGTCGGAGCGAAGCTCACGCCGATAAGATGCGCGCCATGATCCTTGGCGAGCGCCGCGGCGAATGCGATGCGCGCCTTTGTGGTCTCGGCGCCGTCCACGTAAAGAATGATATCGTTCAGGGCCATGCCTGTTACTTTACCGCGATCTTAGCCGGTGATCCCGCGGCGTCAGGTGACACATCACGCGGGGCTGACGGCCCCGTGAGGGCGATTGACCCCGCGCGCACACAGCTTTGATAAGGATTTACGCAAGTCATTCTTGCAGGAGGGCTATAGCTGGCTTGGCGGGTCTCCGCCACCAACGCCTAGAACTCATGCACAGGAGAGAAATATAAAGCTGAACAAGAAGTCGGCTACTAAAATGCCATGCGACCTTCGCGGGCGAGGACGAGGCCGAGCTTCGCGCCGCGTCTTATCTCAAGGATTGGGTCGACACGGGGCTGCTGGCGGGTTTTCAGCTACACTAGGCGTAGGCCCTGCAAGATCGCAGCCTGCAACTGCGCGAGTCTCCGGCGCCGGGAACAGCGCGTCACTCCTCCCCCTCAGCCAGTAGGCGAGAAGCCCAACCCATTCACGCGTGGCGACATCGACACGGCGCAAGCCCTCCGAGACCTTGTCAAAGGGCCGCGTCAAATCCGCCTTGCCGCGCGTGCGGTAATCGACCGGCCAGGGCTCGACGTCGAAGCCAGCCTTGCGAAAGGCGCCCATCGCGCGCGGAATGTGATGGGCCGAGGTAATCAGGATCCATCGTTTGCCGGGTCCGAGATCGCCCTGCTTGATCAGCTCCTCTTTGAGGAAGACCGCATTCTCGTAAGTGTCGCGCGCAGACGCTTCGAGGATCAGTCGATCTTTTGCGACACCCATTGCGGTGAGGAGCGCTTCTGCGCCCTCAGCCTCGCTGCCAGACTTGTAAAGAATACCTGCGTCACCGCCTGTGAACGCGATTTTCGAGTTAGGGAAGCGTTGCGCCAGGATGGCCCCCTCGACGATCCGCTCCGCAGCCTCGTTTAGCGCCGGCGCATGGCGTGTCGTGCCGACCAGCCTGTCCTCGGCGCCGCCAAGGATGATGAAGCCTGTGGGCGGAGGCGGACTGTCGAGATTGGTCCGCGGGAAACGGTTCTCGAGCGGCAGGATCAAGACATTGCCGAGCGGCGAAAGCCCTGCCAGCAATAGCAGAATTGCACCGATGGTGACGAAGCGGCGCCCCCATCGTGCCCATCCGGTCCAAATCAGGATAGCGCCGTAGCCGATGAGAAGCGCGATTAGGGTAGATGGCTGCAGCAGGAACCACAGCCCTTTGGCGAGATAGAAGAACATGCGCGAAAAGCCCCCGGTCCTAGCTCAACCAAATAGCAGCTAGGCCGAGAAAGGCGAAGAAGCCGACGCAATCCGTGCACATCGTCACAAACACGCCCGAGGCGATGGCCGGATCGAGCCTCACCGCGTAAAGGCCGAGGGGAATCAGGATCCCGGCAAGCGCCGCCACCAACAGATTGATGATCATGGCGGCGCCGATCACAAGTCCGAGCGTGCCGCTGCCGAACCAATAGAAAGCGATGGCGCCCATGATCACCGCGAATAGGAGCCCGTTGAGAAGCCCGACTGCCGTCTCTCGGCCAATGACTCTTGCCGCATTGATCCAGCCCAATTCGTGAGTGGCTAGTGCGCGTACGGCAACGGTCATGGTTTGCGTTCCGGCATTTCCCCCCATCGAGGCGACGATGGGCATAAGCACGGCGAGCGCCACCATCTGCTGGATGGTTGCATCAAAAAGGCTGATGACCCAAGAGGCCAGGATCGCAGTGCCGAGATTGACGAACAGCCAAAGGAAGCGGTGCTTGGTGGTTTGCAGCACCGGGTCCGAGACCGATTCACCACCGACGCCGCCGAGTCTCAGAATGTCTTCCTGGGCTTCCTCCTGCACCACCTCGACCACGTCGTCGGCGGTAATCACGCCGACCAGCCGCCCATCGTCGTCGATCACCGCCGCAGAGGTGAGATTGTAGCGCTCGAACTGGCGTGCCGCTTCCTCCTGGTCGGCCTTCGCCGGGATCGGATGAATTTCCCGGTCGGTGATGGAGTCGATCGACGCCGTGCGCTTCGAGCGGAGCAGGCGGTTGAGGGCGATCGAGCCAAGCAGGTGATAGGCCGGATCGACGACGAACACTTCATAGAAGCGGTCAGGCAGATCGTCGGCCTCGCTCATATAGTCGATCGTCTGCCCCACCGACCAGAACGGCGGGACGGCGATGAGATCGGTCTGCATGATGCGGCCGGCCGAGTCCTCGGGATATTCGAGGCTCCGCTCGAGCTTGGCGCGCTCGAAGGACGGCAGCTTAGCGAGGATGTCAGACTGCTCTTCCTTGTCGAGGTCTTCGATGACATAGACGGCCTCGTCGGACTCGAGCTGCTGCAGGGCCTCGGCCACCTGCTCGGTAGGCATGACTTCGAGCACCTGGTCGCGCACCGACTCGTCCAGCTCGGGTAGCGCAGCCGCGTCGAAGTCGTCGCCAAGAATGGAAACGAGGGACGCGCGCTGGTCCGGATGAAGGAGCTTTATGAGATCGGCGAGATCGGCCGCATGGAGCGGCAGCACCAGGTCACGGACCTTGGCCGCAGCGCCTTCCTCGAGCGCGGTCTCGACGGCGTGCAGGAAGTCGGAGCGAATGCCCCCATCCTCGTCGCGCAGTTCGACCTCGGTTGCGGCGTCCTGCATGGCTTGCCCAATCGCCGGGTTGATAGCGTCAAGCGGGAAGGGCCGCGATCAGAAGCAGGAATCGACGCCTAGAAAGAGTCGCGGATCGCCGCTTCCGGCCTGCGACAACAGGCGCGGCTTGCGACGCACTAGACGCTTGTTGCCTCGGAATTTCCAGCCAAAAAAATGGCGAGGTGGCTGGAGGAGTTCCGGAAGGGTTGATGGGAAGGAGTGGTGCGGTCGAGAGGAATCGAACCTCCACGGGCTGAGCCCACAGCGCCCTCAACGCTGCGCGTCTACCATTTCCGCCACGACCGCAAGATCCGGAAGGTTTCCGCCCCCGGATATGGCTATAGGCTAACCCAGCGGCAAGCGCCGGGGGCCCGCTGCCTTAGCAAACCTGCCTGGGGCGTGCAAGGTGGCCTTGGCTATCTTCGCAGGCGTAGACTAATCGCATGAGTGAGCATCTCTTAGATGTTGGGCAGGCCAGTCCCCCGGCGGT
>JBKOWI010000095.1:0-5843 GCA_046724315.1 Pseudomonadota bacterium
CGCCCCTAACATCGCCTATTGCAACGACTTGTTTCGCTTGGCGTTTACACCCCCGGCAAAGAAGCGAGGTGTCAAATCGCCAAATCATCACCAAGTCAGAGGAAGACCGCTGGCCGCGTCATGCACGAATTCAAGCATGGCGAGCTCAAGAGCGGTCCCGGAGGGCGCGGCGGCAAGGTCAAGAGCCGTCGTCAGGCGATTGCCATCGCGCTGAGCGAGTCCGCAGCGTCGAAATACGCAAGCAAGAAGCAGAACAAGCGAAGCCTCGCCAAGAACAAGCGCAAAGAGGAGAGAGGAGAGACCGGCCAGCAGGAGCGCGAAGGCAAGTCGCATGTCGGCGCTCGCGGGCGTCGGGAATCGAGCCGCGCCATGGGCGGCAAGAATGCGACACGAAGGACGGCGCAGGGGCGCAAGGCTGCGCGCAGCCGCTCGCGCAGCGGAGGCCCGACCAAGGCGCAACTCCGCAAGCGCGCCAAGGCCCGCGGCATCGAGGGCCGTTCCAAGATGTCGAAGCGCCAACTGCAAAACGCGCTGGGCTAGTCGACTCCTCTCTCACGAAAACGGTGTCATGGCCGGGCCTGGCCCGGCCATCCACGATTTCGACCGCAGCACTTTCCTCAAATCGTGGATGCCCGGCGCAAGGCCGGGCATGACAGCAGTTGGGTGAAGGTGGGTCAGTTATCCCCGCGCTCCAAACCTCAAGTATCGTGTCTTCGCCTCGTCCAGTTGAAGGGCGCATCATGAGGCGTTGATGAAGCGGGACGAGGTGCGGCGCCTGCGGGCTCATGGACGCAACATGGGCTCTCGGGCGGTGCCGGGGCTCCCTCCGGACCCACTTGGAGGTCCTGCTAGGAGCTAGCTGACCGAGCTTGAGACGGAGTTCAATCCGGCCTTCAAGCGGGAAAAGCAGGGCCCGGTGCCGAAGACGTCCGCGATTGGCGCGCCGAGAGGCGCCCGCCGTGGTCCCAAAAGGATCGCGGACACCATAGGTTTGCGCTTTTCGGCGCGCCATCCCCCTCAAGCCTCGCGGACGGAGTCCGGCGGGAAATGTTGTCATGTCCGCGAAAGCCGGCATCCAGTAATCACTGTCACGGGATACTGGATCGCCGGGTCAAGCCCGGCGATGACAAGCCGGTAGCAGGGTCTTATACGGAGCCTTCGATTCAGCGAGGTACGGCCGTGCTCGACGTCAAATGGATCCGCGACAACAGGGACGCCTTCATCAAGGGACTGACCGATCGCGGTTTCGAGGCAAGCGCGCGGGCCACGCTGAATCGAATTCTGAACCTCGACGAGCAACGCCGCTCGGCGATTCAGAAATTGCAGGACGCGCAAGCTCGCCGCAACGCTGCCTCCAAGGAAATCGGCAAGGCAAAAGCGAGCAAGGACGAGAAGTCGGCGCAGCGCCTTATGGACGAGGTCGCAGCGCTCAAGGGTACGATCCAAGAGGGCGAAGCTGAGGAGAAACGGCTCGACGACGAGCTGAGAAACTTGCTGGCGGCCATTCCCAATAATCCCGCGCCCGACGTGCCGATCGGGCCAGATGCCGACGCCAATGTCGTGCTGCGGAAGTTCGGCGAGCCGAAGAAATTTCCGTTTCAGCCGAAGCAGCACTTTGAGATCGGCGAAGCGCTCGGGCTGATGGATTTCGAGACCGCCGCCAAGTTGTCGGGCGCGCGCTTTGTGGTTCTAAAGGGCCCGCTGGCGCGGCTCGAGCGCGCGCTCGCGCAATTCATGCTCGACCTGCATACGAGCGAGCACGGCTACACCGAGGTGGCGCCGCCCCTAATAGTTCGGCGTGAGACGATGGAGGGTACTGCGCAATTACCCAAGTTTGCTGACGACCAGTTCGTGGCCCTTAAGACGATTACGTATGAAGAAGCGGGTATCGAGCGAATACCTTCTCCCAAGGCAGAGGCAGGTGAAGGTGCGGTTCTTGATTTCATGTTGAACGAAATACGGCGCAAGAGCCCTTATTGGCTTATCCCCACCGCAGAAGTACCGCTCACCAATCTCGTGCGCGAGGACATCGTCGACGAGGCGAAGTTACCCCTGCGGGTAACCGCCGGGACACCTTGCTTCCGCGCTGAGGCAGGCGCCGCGGGCAAGGACACGCGCGGCATGATCCGCCAGCATCAGTTTAACAAGGTCGAGCTCGTGTCCATAGCCACGCCGGAGCAGTCCGCGGAGGAGCACGAGCGCATGACCAAATGCGCAGAGACCGTGCTCCAGAAGCTCGAGCTTCCCTATCGCGTGGTCGTGCTCTCGACCGGCGACATGGGCTTTGCCGCGCAGAAGACCTATGACATCGAGGTGTGGCTGCCGGGGCAGGGGATGTATCGCGAGATCAGCTCCTGCTCGAACTGCGGCGACTTCCAGGCCCGGCGCATGAACGCGCGCTACCGGCCCAAGGGCGAGAAACAGCCGCGGCTGGTGCACACGCTGAACGGCTCAGGTGTCGCCGTCGGCCGCGCGCTGATCGCGGTGCTGGAAAACTACCAGGAGGAAGACGGCTCGGTCCGGATCCCCAAGGTGCTCGAGCGCTACATGGGCGACCTCAACAAGATCCCCGCCCCGGCTTGAGAAAGCGCGCGGCACGCAACAGTCTTTGAGACAGTCGCCGAGAATCGTCAGATACTGGAGCGCCACCTCGAAACAGGGGTGGGCTAGGTTATGCCATCCGCCCAAGACCAGATCGGTCTCATCATGCAGCTCAGGCGTCGCGGCATCCGCGACACGCGAGTGCTGCGCGCAATCGAGCGGGTGCCGCGCGAGCTGTTCGTCGACGAGGCGTTCGCCGACCACGCCTATCAGGACATCGCGCTCCCCATCGATTGCGGGCAGACCATCTCCCAGCCTTTCGTGGTTGCCTTCATGACCGAGCATCTCGAGCTCGACGAGCGCCACAAGGTGCTCGAGATCGGCACCGGCTCGGGCTACCAGGCGGCTGTTCTGTCGCATCTTTGCCGCAGGGTCTATACGGTCGAGCGCTGGCGCGAATTGCAGAAGGCGGCGGACCGCAGATTTGCGAGACTCGACATCACCAACGTCACCACCATCATCGGCGACGGCTGGCTCGGCTGGCCGCCTCAGGCGCCGTTCGACCGCATCATCGTCACCGCAGCTGCGCGCGAGGCGCCGCCGGCGCTGATCGATCAGCTCAAGATTGGCGGCCGCATGATCATCCCGCTCGGCGAGACGCGCGATGCGCAGCAGCTCGTGCAGATCGACAAGACAGAGGAGGGACTAGCTGGGACGCCGATCCTTCCCGTGCGCTTCGTGCCGCTGGTGCATGGCAGGGCAGGGGCCTCGGCGCGCCAGGCCAAAGCGTCCAAGGGGGCAAAGCCCGAGCGAGGCTAAGCTCTTATTCCGCGATTCGTTTTTCGGCCGCGCGCAAAACGAGAGTTAGCGGCTTGTTTACCTGTCTCGCGCTTAACTCCTCCCGACGGGTATCTCGTGGGCGCGGGGAGAGGGAGGCGACACGCGGCGTTCTGGTTGCGCTTCGGCCGCGGCGCTTGTGGGGTTGTGGCAGCCGGCGGTGTCGCGCTTGCGCTCGCGGGCTGCAGCGCCAACACGTCGCGCTTCGATTTTCCGGCCTTCAGTCTCACCGAGACGGCATCCGGCGACGGCGATCCGAGCACGACCTCCTCAATCCCCGTGCCTCCGGAGTCGGTTTATGCTTCGGCCGGCTCGCAAAGCGGGGGCCGCATTTCACGCTCCGCCCTGCCGCCACCGGCCTATAGCCCACGTCCCGGCAACGCCTATACGCCGGCGCCGAGCGCGCGCATCAAGCAGGCCTCCTATACGAGGCCAGGCAAGCCTGAGGCCGAGCCGATGGTCAGGCGCGGAACGCTGCCTGCGCCGCAGGGGCGGCGCATCGAGGTCGCCAAGGGCGACACGCTCTCAAGCCTCTCGCGGCGCTATGACGTCTCGGTCGAGGAGATCATGAGCGCCAATAACCTTCCCGATGGACACCTCCATGTCGGGCAGGGCCTGATCATCCCCGGTGCGGGCGGGAAGGCGATCGAAGCAAAGCCGCGCGTTGCGCCTCCGCCCGTTGCCGAGAAGACTCCGGCGCCCAAGGATAAGCCTGACGTGCACGTGGTGAAGACGACTAGGATTCCTGCGCCAGGCACCTCTCTCGCCGAAGAGGAGTCTCAGCAGGCGGGTAAATCTAACGGCCCCAAGGCTGAGGGCGCCAATGATGAAGCCGGCAAGAAGAAGGACGCGCCGCCGGCTCCTATCCCGGCATCGAACGAGACCACGGGTCCAAGCACTCCAGCTATGAGCACGCCGCGTGTCGCCACCAACGAGCAGCTTCCCGCGCCAGATCCGATGTCCGGCAATAGTTTCCGGTGGCCGGTGAAGGGCCGCATCGTGTCGGCCTTCGGAACCAGGCCTGACGGCGGCCACAATGACGGCATCGATCTCGCCGTGCCGCAGGGGACCTCGGTGATGGCGGCGGAAAATGGCGTGGTTGCCTATGCGGGCAACGAGCTCAAGGGCTATGGCAATCTCATCCTGATCCGCCACGCCAACAACTGGGTGTCGGCCTACGCGCATAACGAGGAGATCCTGGTCAAGCGCGGCGACAAGGTACGCCGCGGCCAGATCATCGCCAAGGCCGGCGCCAGCGGCTCGGTGACACAGCCGCAGGTGCATTTCGAGCTGCGTAAGGGCTCGCGACCCGTCGATCCCACCAAGTTCATGGGAGCTCAGTCGGCCACCGCCGACTAAAGCTTCGTGCCGAGCCTGCCGGCGAGGTCCTGGATATATTGCCAGGCGACGCGACCCGAGCGGCTGCCGCGCTGAAGCGCCCAGGCAAGCGCCTCTTCCCCCAGCGCCTCATCCTTAATCCCGACGCCGAAGTGGCGGGCATAGGACCGGACCATGTCGAGGTAGTCGTCCTGGCTGCAATTGTGGAAGCCGATCCACAAGCCGAAGCGGTCGGAGAGCGAAAGCTTCTCCTCCACGGCCTCGCCGGGATTGATCGCGGTCGAGCGCTCGTTGTCCACCATCTCACGCGGCATCAAATGCCGGCGGTTCGAGGTCGCATAGAAGAGTACGTTGGGGGGACGTCCTTCGATGCCGCCTTCGAGTACCGCCTTCAGCGACTTGTAGGATGTGTCCACCGCCTCGAAAGACAGGTCGTCGCAAAACAGGATGAAGCGATGCTTGTTTGCCGTGCGCAAATGACTCAAAAGATGCGGCAATGAGGCGATGTCCTCGCGATGAATCTCGACGAGCTTCAGACCCTTGACCTCGCCATGGACCGCCTTGACGAGAGAGCTTTTGCCCATGCCGCGCGCACCCCACAGCAGCGCATTATTGGCAGGAAGCCCGCGGGCGAAGCGTTCGGTGTTCTCGAGCAGCGCATCGCGCATGCGGTCGATGCCTTTGAGCAGCGACAACGGCAAGCGGTTGACATCGGCGACCGGAACGAAGCCTTGCGTTTCGGCCTGCCACACGAAGGCCTCGCTTTCCGCAAAGTCAGGCGCGTCGGGCTCCTGAGGGCCGAGCCGCTCGATGGCCCGGACGATCCGCTCGATCAGCCCTGAAATAGGTTCCTGAAAGTTCATGTTCCGCCCGTTGCAAAGGCGAGTGAGGTGGCTATAGTCGCGCCACCTTCGCGAGATAAGCGCCCAGTCGGAAGACGAAAAAGGGGCCTTGATCGGTTGAGGGCGGCCATCCTTAAGCCAAGCAAAGGACAGGAGCAATGACCGGTTTCGCCTACGCTCAGGCCGCCCCAGGCGCCTTCGACTACCTGAATAGCCTGATCGTCCCGACCATGCTAATCATCGGGATCATGTATTTCCTGATGATCCGGCCGCAGCAGAAGCGGC
>JBKOWI010000010.1:0-17408 GCA_046724315.1 Pseudomonadota bacterium
AGAGGAAGAGGATCCCGTCCGGCCTCAAGAGGCGCCCCGCACCGGCAAGGAGCCCGAGTGCTGCCTCCCAAGGCGTGATGTGGACCATATTCAAGGAGATCATCGCGTCAAATGGTGCGTCGTCCTCCACGCCCCATACCCATTCGCGCTTGCTGACATTGGCCGCCGAAGCGTGGGATCGCTGCTGCCAAGCGCGTGAGATCCTGGCGAAGGACGGCATCGTCATCGGGGGCCGCGAGGCTGCTGCAAGACCTCACCCGTGCATAGCCATCGAGCGTGATAGCCGCATCGCATTTGCGCGTCTGGTTGCCCAACTCAACCTCGATGCGGAATTGCCAGCAGAACCCGGCATGAGGGCGGCGCAACGCAGCACGCGCCCTGGCGGGTGGAGAGGCCGTGATAATGGTCAGACGAACTAGCACACTGCGGCGCCGCGGCCTGACCGCTTACAAGGTGCAAGAGTTGCTCATGGGCAGGATCAAGTACCCGCTGCGAGGCTATGACGGTTACGGCGACATGCTCCTCGACCAAGGCCGCGATAGCTTCACGGAGAATTACATCACTGACGCCATGCGCCAGGACTGGGAAGCGAACCGTGATGCGCTTATGGCTTTCTGGCGCAGCGGTAAGAGCGCCCATGCCGACGATCTTGCCGAGTTTGGCCTCAACATCCGCATGCTTCCCTGGTTGCTCGTGTGCGGCTAAATACCTTGCCCTGGGCGGCGAAGCAGTTCGACACCGATGACGGACTGGCGAGACCTACTGGCGGCGGAGGTGCGGCAACTGGAGGCCGAGGCAGGCAATCCCGCGCTGACGCCAAAGGCGCTCGCCCTGTTGCGGGTGATTAGGGGCTACGAGCGGCGTGTCCGGCAACTTGCCCTCAAGTCCGATTACCGCGTTGCGCGCACCTTGCCTCGGTAACCGAACCAGTAACCGAAGATGGCCTAGGGTTTCTGCGGACCCTTACCGAGAAGCCTTGATATATAAAGACTACAGGAGCTGACGGAAGACGGTGAGGGACTGGAAAAACAATAGCTCGTTGTTTAGCAAACCGCCGCCTTCAGCCTCTCGGCCACGTCTCCGTCACAGCAGGCTAGCGCTACCATATTCGGGCGCGCCTAATAAACCGGCTTCTTGCCCGGCTTTATGCCACCTGTATGTCGGGTGCCAAACAGGCTTAGAAAAGTCCGTAAAGCCCCTGCAGCAAGACCTTTCAAACGACTCGGCTCGGCTCTCCGAATAGCAAATCGAACGCGTGGCGCTTCCTCAGAAATGGCTCCAGAGGGCCCAGAAGGCCTCAAACTCGTCTTCGAGGTGGCCTTAGATGTGCTAACCTAGTTGGCAAAACAGGGGGGTTTGCGCGTGACTGGTGGGCACGCTTGCTCAATACGCCTTTGGCCTGTCGCTGTTGCCGCGTGCTTCACGGTTTGCGCGGCGCCGCCCGCTTTGGCCGAAGACGCACGCTACTGCGTCACGTGTAAGAATCCCGACCAGACTTATGTCTGCCACGTCACGGGCGAGGACGCGAAGCCAAGCGATGCCCTCAAGCTCTATTGCGTGATCCGCACCGCCAAGGAGGGCAACCATGCCTCCTGCGCGGCCGAGCGGAGCGATGCAGGCTGTCGCGGCATCGAGAAGGTTTACAGCTATGACGGACCCGCGATCCCCGAGGGCTTGGCATCCGATCCGCGCGTGCAGACTTTCACCGAAAAGGTAGATCGCGAGAGGCGCGAGTTCGAAAAGCCTAATGGTCAGGCGCCGCAGACTTTGGTCGAGCTGACGGGCCGCGCCGCGAGCGCCACGCGTCAGGGCTGGCGCAATGCGCGGGAACGCTTTGGCGGCTCGCACGACGAGCAACAGCCCCTCCCCGTTCAGCCTCAGGCAACTGGTAGCAGCGAGGCCGCGGCAGCTGCTCAGAGTCCGGAGGCACCGCACGCGAGCAAAGCCCGGCGCGCAAGCTCGGCGATGGGCAGCTTCGCTCGCAAGAGCTATCGCTGCCTGCGCTCGCTGTTCCGGCATTGCAGCGAAGACACCGCGAGCGGCCAACCGATTCAGCGGTAGCTGTTAACCCCTGCCCTAATTGATCTGGATCCACTCGCGGGCGAGCTTCTGCGCCTCGGCGATCTGCTCCGGCGACATCTCGCGGGCAAGCTCGATGCGATGGGCCAAGGCCGCCGGGTTTCCCCGCGACGCCGCGAGATTGAACCATTTGTGGGCGACGACCAGGTCGGCCGCCACGTCACGCCCCGTCGCATAAAGCATTCCGAGCTCGAAAAGGGCGTCCGGCCCGCCGTTGAGCGACGCGAGCCCGACCTTTTCCATCGAAATGTCCATCCGTGCCATCTCTCATCCCCTCTTTATCGTCCGACCCAAGTCGGTGTTTGACCCCTGACGCGGGAATGATGGGAGAGCACTTTCAACAAGCTCTGAATCTTCGTGATTAATGCAAAATGATTGAATCGATAATGCGCAGTAATCTTGGTTTAGATTTCACGCGAATTCGCGGGAAAATTGGTTAAGCCGCAGGCACGACAATAATTCCTTGACCGTCCTGGCTCATGTGCCGCTAACCAAAAATCGGTTTCGCGATAGCTTACGCGGTTTCAGCAGCAGTTGCTCTGTTCTAGCCGCCGGGACTCGCCAGCTGGACCATCCAGGGCCAGTTACGCGGCTTGTTGCTGGTTGGATAAGGCTGCCACGGCACCTCGATCCGCTCGGCTGCGCCCTTTGGGCTGGCTTTTAGCCGCTCAAGCTCACCTTGGGCTATTTTCGGCATGGTCTTGCCCTGCTCCGGTCGCCAGATCACGGCAGCCGCAGAGCTCGCGTCAGCCGCTCGCATCGGCGGTCCATAGTTTGGCCGGTCAAAGCAGACAATGCGTGCGTTCGGGAAGAACCGGCGGAGATTACCGGCGTCATGCCGGCTCAACGCGATGATCGTTCCGTCCTCGAAGCCTCGCGCTTTCAACGCATCGGCAAGCCCCGCGTAAGGCGTGGCGATACGGCATTTGTTGCAATGAGGACCCATCGCATGGAGCGAGTCCCTCGCCCTGATGGGGAACACGATGAGGAGCGATGCGGCGAGCACGACGCCAAGCACCTTGGCCTTGCGACCGGCATTGTCAGTTCGCTCGACGACGCTCAGCATCCATAGAGGCGTGAGGAGGAAGAAGGGATGCATGTAACGCTCGAGATAATGCGTAGCGCCGGTGAGGAGCGCCCCGAGCATAAGCAGGAGGAAGCCGCCGATGGTGATGTGCAGGATAAGAAGCGGCCAGTCAGGCTCGTTTCCCATCCATGCAGCCGGAGAGAACGCGCGCTTGATGTCGGCCCACGCCTTCGGCAGCGTGGCCGGAAACAAGACCGGCAGGATGACGTCGAGCGGGAACAGAAAGGCAAGTGGCGCATAGATCGAAAGCCCAAGCCCGACCAGCGTCGCATGCAGCCGGTTCGAGTGTGCCTTGGGAGCAACCGAACTGCCGTATAGCGCGACGAGGTCGTGTCCGCCCTCGATGAGCCAGTAGACCACCGGCGCGCTCACCGCCGCAATTACACACAGGCTCATGAGAGAGCGCGGGACAAGGAGGCGCGCCCGGAGAGACGGTTGGAGCATCGCGCCGATAAGAAGGAGAACAAGAAAGCCGGCGAATGCCCATTTGCTGATGAGACCGAGTCCCACGATCAGTCCGAACAGGAGATAGTCGGTCACTCGCCCGCTTTCGTTGATGCGCATGAAAGCCCAGAGGCTCGCCGCTACTGCGCAAGTAAGCACCATCGAGTGCGTTACGCCTTCATGCAGATTCCAAGCGAATTGGAAGAGCAGGAAGGGCGAGAGCCCGGCGAGGATAGCGAAGCTGCGCTCATGGAAGATGCGAGTGGCCGCGAGGTACAGGAAGGCGACCGTGCCGGTGAGCAGCCCGTACTTGATGAGAAGAAAGCTCGGCAGTGCGGGACCCGTCAGTTGCTGCACCGACCAGAGCAGCCATTCGTAGAGCGGCGGCTGGCGCGGCACATAGCCGAGCGCGAGCGTCTGGGTGAGGACATTTGAGGTGGTGTCGTCCTGCGGAAGGTTGTCCGAAAGTGATAGCCGCAGGATCGAATAGGCGAGCCCGTAAGCGATCCCTACCCCGATGACAATGAGGAGGCCGACGCCCCACGATGGCCCCGCACTCGTCCAGCGGCTTCCCTGCCCTCCTGGGACCGAATTTTGCACCGACATGTCCGAATATTCCTAGGGCAAGAGTACCGTCGAACCGGTCGTCATCCTGGACTCAAGATCGCGGTGGGCCTTTGCCACGTCGGCAAGCGCGTAGGTCTGGTTGACCGCGACCTTGACCTTGCCGTCGGCCACGACCTCGAACAAGTCGTTCGCGGTGGCGACCAGGTCTTTGCGCGTGGCGGTATAGTGCGGGAGCGAGGGACGCGTGGCGAAGAGAGAGCCCTTCTGTGAGAGCAGCGTGATCTTGAAATCCGGCACGGGCCCCGAGGACTGACCGAAGCTGACCCACATGCCGAGAGGCTTGAGGCAATCGAGGGAACCTGGGAACGTGTCCTTGCCGATCGAGTCGTAGACCACGTCGACGCCCTCGCCTTTGGTGTAGTCCTTCACCTTGGCAACGAAGTCCTCCTCGCGGGCGTTGATCACGTAGTCGCAGCCATGCGCTCGCGCGATGAGCGCCTTGCCGGCAGAGCCGACTGTGCCGATCACCGTTGCACCCAAAGATGCCGCCCATTGGCAAGCAATCAGCCCGACCCCGCCCGCTGCGGCGTGGAACAGAATCGTCGTGTCGCGGCTAACCTTGTACGTGCGTCGGAGGAGGTATTGCGCCGTCATGCCTTTAAGCATGATCGAGGCAGCGACCTCATCGCTGATGCCTTTGGGGATCTTGACCACCCGGTCCGCCGGGATCAGGCGCTCCTCGGTGTAGGCGCCAATGATGCCGGCATAGGCGACGTGCCGGCCGACCTTGAGGTCGCGCACCCCCGGTCCCACGGCGGTGATGACGCCCGCCGCCTCAGAGCCGGGAATGAACGGAAGCGACGGCTGAGGGTAATGCCCGGTGCGGTGATAGACGTCGATGAAATTGAGGCCAATCGCTGTCTGGCGGATCTTGACTTCGCCGGGACCGGGATCGCCAACCTCGATCCTGTCCCATTTGAGGACTTCAGGCCCGCCGTGTTTATGGACCCGGATCGCGTGGGTCATGCGATGCCGAGCTTTTTCTTGAGCAGCTCGTTGACGGCCTGCGGGCTAGCCTTGCCGCCCGTTGCCTTCATCACTTGGCCGACGAACCACCCTGCCAGCGCGGGCTTGGCCTTGGCCTGCTCGGCCTTTTCAGGATTGGCGGCGATGACGTCATCCACGGCCTTCTCGATGGCGGCGAGGTCCGTGACCTGAGTCAGCCCGCGCTTCTCTACAATTGATTTCGGATCGCCACCTTCGTTCCACACGATGTCGAATACATCTTTGGCGATCTTGCCCGAGATGGTACCCGACTTGATCAAATCGATGATACTTCGCAGCTGGTCCGCCGTTACCGGGCTGTCACCGATGCCACGGCCCTCCTTGTTCAGGCGGCCAAACAGCTCATTGATCACCCAGTTTGCCGCTTGCTTCGCATCTCGTCCCTTAGCCACAGACTCGAAATAGTCGGCGGACTCTTTTTCGGCGATGAGCACATCTGCATCGTAAGGGCTGAGCCCGTAATCCGCGATGAAACGCGCGCGCTTCGCATCGGGAAGTTCGGGCAAATCCTCTGCCAGCCGATCAACATAGTCTTGTGTCAGCTCGAGCGGCAGAAGATCGGGATCGGGGAAATAGCGGTAGTCATGCGCCTCTTCCTTGGTGCGCATCGGGCGGGTGGTGCCGGTCTTGGCATCGAACAGACGCGTCTCCTGAACGATCGCGCCGCCCTCCTCGATGATTTCGATCTGCCGCCGCGCCTCATGCTCGATGGCCTGGCCGATGAAGCGGATCGAGTTGACGTTCTTGATCTCGCAGCGCGTGCCGAGCTTCTCACCCGGCCTCCGCACCGACACGTTGACGTCGGCGCGAAGCGAACCCTGCTCCATATTGCCGTCGCACGTTCCGAGATAACGCATGATCGATCTGAGCTTGGTGAGGAAAGCCTTGGCCTGCTCGGATGAGCGCAGGTCCGGCTTCGACACGATCTCCATCAGCGCTACTCCCGAGCGGTTGAGATCTACATAGGAGAATTGCGGGTGCTGGTCGTGCAGGCTCTTGCCAGCATCCTGCTCGAGATGAAGCCGCTCGATGCCGACGATCACACGCTCGCCACCAAGAAGATCCACCACGACCTCGCCCTCGCCCACCAACGGATTTTTATATTGGCTGATCTGATAGCCCTGGGGCAGGTCGGGATAGAAGTAGTTCTTCCGATCGAAGATCGAGTTGAGATTGACTTTGGCTTTCAGCCCGAGACCGGTACAAATCGCCTGCGCGAGGCAGCCCTCGTTGATCACCGGGAGCATCCCTGGCATGGCGGCATCGACCAGGCTTACATGCGAGTTCGGCACGCCGCCGAACTCGGTCGAGGCGCCAGAGAACAGCTTCGCGTTGGAGGTGACTTGGGCATGGACTTCCATGCCGATCACCACCTCCCATTCGCCGGTGGCGCCTTCGATGAGATTGTTCGGTTTCGCGCGTTCCTGCATGTCACGTTACATAACGCTGTCCGTTCTCACTGTCATTGCCCAGCCTAACCGGGCAATCCAGTAATCTCAGCGAAAAGATATCGCGAACGGCGGCGTTGATTGGATTCCCGCTTTTGCGGGAATGACGAAAGACTACTTCTCCGATTCAAGCTGCTGGCGAAGCTTCTCTTCCTCATATTGGATGAACCAGCCGATCATTTGGCGCCAGAGTGCCTCGGCGAGCTCCGGCGGCAATCCCTGCTCTTGCGCCCTCGCGCGCACCTTGTCGATCACCTGCTGAATACGCCAAGGAACGCGAGCTTCTGCGGGCGACTGCTTGAGCTGCCAGGCACGATCGACATAGGTGAAGCGCTCGCCGATAAGGTCGACCAGGCCAGCATCGATGCGATCGATCTCCGCCCTTACCTCTTCCATGTTGCCGCAGTCCTTTGCCTTGCGTGGTGCCATGGGGAAATTCCTCAAACCGAAGCTTCGGCGACAACCGCATCGGCTTCAATCTCGACCAGCCACTCCGGTCTGACGAAGGCGGTGACCTGAAACATGCTGTTGGCAGGGCGGATGTCGGCGAAGAACTCACCATGCACACGGCCCACGGCCTCCCAATGGGCTATGTCGACGAGATAGATGCGCGTCCTCACCACGTCGTTGAGGCTCCCCCCGAGATCAGCTAGAGCCTTCTCGATGACTTCGATGATTGCGCGGGTCTGCGCCGCCGGATCGCCGATGGCGACCGGCTTGCCGCCGGAGCCAGCCGTCGTGCCGGAAACCGCAATGAAATTACCGGCGCGTACGGCGCGGCTAAAGCCCACAATCGGCTCGTAAGGACTGGCCGAGGACACAAGCTTTCGTTTGGTCGTTTGCGCTTTCATGCGGCTTTGCTCCACCAGTCTTGCGGCTTAGCAAGCGGACCTGCCGCTTCCTCGATCACGCGGCCTGTGCGGAACAGCGTTTCCTCATCGAAAGGCCTCCCGATGAGCTGCAGCCCGAGCGGAGTTCCTTCGGATGAGAGTCCCGCCGGAACGCTCATGCCTGGCAACCCAGCCATGTTCACCGGTACGGTGAAGATGTCGTTCAAGTACATCTCGACCGGATCGCCCGATTTCTCGCCAAGCGCAAAGGCTGGCCCTGGCGTGGTCGGCGTCAAGATGGCGTCGACGGTCTCGAATGCCTGTTCGAAGTCGCGCTTGATCAACGTCCTCACCTTCTGTGCCTTCAAGTAATAGGCGTCGTAGTAGCCCGCCGACAGCACATAGGTCCCGATCAGGATGCGCCGCTTCACTTCCTGGCCGAAGCCTGCGGCGCGCGTGTTCTCATACATCGAGATTACATCCGAGCCCGCCTCGCGCAGCCCATAGCGGACACCATCATAGCGGGCGAGGTTCGAGGACGCCTCTGCTGGCGCGACAATATAATAAGAGGGCAGCGCGTATTTGGTGTGAGGCAGGCTCACCTCTTTGATTTTCGCGCCGGCGTCCTTGAGCCATGCAACGCCCTGCTGCCAAAGAGCCTCGATTTCAGCCGCCATGCCGCGAACGCGATATTCCTTAGGGATCCCGATTGTGAGCCCCTTCACGCCTTTACCCACCGCAGCCTCATAGTCCAGTACCGGGACATCGACGCTCGTCGTATCCTTTGGATCGTGGCTTGCCATGACTTTGAGAAGGATCGCGGAGTCGCGCACTGTCCTTGCGATCGGGCCCGCCTGGTCCAGTGACGACGCAAAGGCGACAATGCCCCAGCGTGAGCAGCGTCCGTAAGTCGGCTTGATGCCGACCGTCCCGGTGACGGCCGCAGGCTGTCGGATCGATCCGCCAGTGTCGGTCGCGGTTGCGCCCATGCACAGCCGGGCGGCAACTGCGGCAGAGGAGCCGCCGGAAGAACCACCGGGCACGAGCTTGGCGTTAGAGCCTTTGCGCTGCCATGGATTGATGACCGGGCCGTAGAAGCTCGTCTCGTTCGACGAGCCCATGGCAAACTCATCATTGTTCAGCTTGCCAAGCATCACCGCGCCTGCCGCCCACAGATTAGCGGTTACGGTCGATTCATAAGGGGGCTTAAAACCGTTGAGAATGTGCGAGCAGGCGGTGGTGCGCACGTCCCTCGTGCAGAAAAGATCCTTGATTCCGAGCGGGATGCCTTCGAGCGCGCCTCCCTCGCCCTTTTTGCGCCGCTCTTCGCTCGCCTTCGCCATATCGAGCGCGCGCTCGGGCGTGGTCAGCACATAGGCATTAAGCGCGTCATTGGCAGCGTCGATCGCCTCGACATGCGCGCGCGCAAGCTCGCTCGCCGAGAAAGACTTCTTGGCAAGCCCCTCGCGCGCTTCGGCGATGGTGAGGTCGGTAAGATCGGTCAATGGTTTATTGCTTCACGCTGTCACAGCGCACATAGCGATTAAGGTCGTCCTCGGCCTGTGCTTGGGCAGAGGATTGATCGCTCGTGCCGGGATTCGCGGCATCAGCGCCAGCGGGATTTTGGTCGGCGAGCTCCGAATCGTCAGTAGTGGCGCCGTCGTAACTCTCTGGCTGGGTGGCGAGCCGCGTCACGCGTAAGCTGCCATCCTCCTTCTGCGCGATGGCGAAGAGATCGGGATAGGCATAGCCCTGCTCCTCGCAATAGGCGGTAGCGAGCCAGCTCGTCGCGTTGTGAGCGGTGACATTGAGAAAGTCGCATCGCTGCTGATAACCGGTGAGACCCGCCTTGGACACCACCGTAAAATCGAGATCCTCACCAAGCTCGGCAGGCGTCTTGGTCTCAAGCTTGGCGCAGCCCTCATTGGATGAGGCGAAAGTGCCCTCAGGCAGACTTTGCGCAGCGAGGGGGCCCGTGCCGAGCAACCAAATCCCCGTCACGAGTAGAGCTGTGCGACGCATGACGGCTCTCCTATTCGACGATCTTGGGTACGACGAAATAATCGTCGTCGACTTTGGGCGCGTTCTTGAGGATATCGTCGGCGCAGAAGCCATCGGTCACCTCGTCTTTGCGCATCTTCATTTTCATGGCAACAACGCGCGTCATCGGCGGGACGGTGCTCGTGTCGATCTCGTCGAGCTGGGCCACCCAGTCAAGAATGCCAGAGAGCTCCTGCTCGAGCCGCCTCGCCTCCTCGTCGGTGATGGCGATGCGGGCGAGGCGGGCGATGCGGCGGACGGTGGCGCGATCGACGGACATGGTAGGGCGGCAAGTTTTACTGGCTGCGGTCTACCAGCGTTTCTCTAGCACCGGGCCGCACGGGCGGCAATGCGGTCAAACCTCGAAGGGCACGCCGACCTCGGGAACAACCACGACATTGCTGTCCATCTCGGCAATGAATTTGTCCGGTGTCTGATCGAGCACCGGGAAGGTGCCGTAGTGGCATGGCACAACCACCTCGAATTGGAAGAAGCGCTTACAGGCAAGCGCCGCGGTCTTGGCGCCCATGGTATAGCGGTCGCCGATCGGCACGAAGCCGACCTCCGGGCGGTAGAGTTCGTTGATCAGCGCCATGTCGGAGAAGATCGCGGTGTCTCCCATGTGATAGACGGTCTTGCCTTCGGTTGCGGCAATCACGAGCCCGCAGCAGGCACCGAGATAGACGGGGCGCCCGTCGACGATGTTGGAGGCGGAATGCCAGGCGGGTACGAAGGTGAGCTCGAAGTCGTCGTGATAGAGCGTGCCGCCGGTATTGCCGGGGTCGATCTTCTCGACGCCACGGCCGGCCATATAGGTGGCGAGCTCGTGCACGGCGAGAAGCTGGGCGTCGGTCTCCTTGCAGATGCGCACCGTGTCGCCCGTATGATCCTCGTGCCCATGGGTGAGCGCCACATGGGTCAAGCCCTTGATAACCTTGTGCAAGGGAATCTCCGCATCCTCGAAGGTGGCATCGCCGGTCAAGAACGGATCGATCAGGATGTTCGAGCCGCCGGTCTCGATGCGGAAGCAGGAATGGCCGAACCACGTGATCTTCATGCGCTTCCCTCTCTGATGCTCCGCCCGTGACTGTAGCACCTATCGTTGCAATTGAAGACCTGGCCGAGCTGCTTCAGCCAGAGACGCGGTTGCTCGGGCTCGACGTGGGCACCAAGACCATCGGCATGGCCTTGTCGGATGTAACCCACTCGATCGCCACGCCTTACGAGACCATCCGCCGCACGAAATTCACCGAGGACGTGAAATTGATCATTAGGGCGACCGACGCGAATAAAGTTGGCGCGATCGTGATCGGCCTGCCCATCAATCTCGACGGGTCCGAGGGGCCGCGGGCCCAATCGACGCGTGCCTTCGCCCGCAACCTCGCCAGTCGCGTCGATCTTCCGCTGGCGTTTTGGGACGAGCGGCTTTCGACCGCCGCCGTCGAGCGACACTTGATCGAAGCCGACGCATCGCGCAAGCGCCGCGCCGAGGTGATCGACCGGATGGCCGCAGCCTATATTTTGCAAGGCGCGCTCGACCGGCTGAAGCGCCTCGCTCAGCCCGGTTAGGGAACCAGATACCCGGTCGGAGCATCGGGGCAAAGGCTTCCGCCACAGATCAGCAGCGTCGAGATCACATTGCCGACCGCGAGGACGACGAACACCATAAACGCCGTCAACGGCAACACGTTGAGGTTGCTCGACCAGGGTTCGGTGCGGGCGAATTGCCGATCATCAAGCAGCAGGAGTGCGCTGCCAATTATCATCAGAGCAAAGGCAATGAATGCCCAGGTGTAGAGATGCAGGCCGAGGATGTCATTGCCATATGAGCCCGAACCCGGGACGATATGCAGGAGGATCTGCCGCATCGAGATGGCGGCGCCGGTTGCCGCACCTAGGATGGTCATTCCGTAATGGCTCGGGCGCGGGCCGAAGATCATGTTGAGCGCGAGCCCAAAACCCGCAGCGATAAAGCCCGCTCTTTGAAGAATGCACAGGGGACAGGGCAGGTCGCGGAACCAGAGCTGATCGACAAAGGCCAGTGCAAGCACCGTGTCGACAAGAATCAGCCCCAAGGCGTTGAGAAGCCTTGACAGGTCGCCAGGCAAACTTTTCCCCTAAGTCACAGAGCGATGTTCAATACATCGCTCATATACAAGCGGAATAGGACGAGCAGCACCACGAGACCCGCGACCCAAAAGCCCATAGCAGCTCCACGCTGTCTGAGCCAAGCCGCACCGAGTCCGCAGGCAAACAGAAGGAAAGGTAAGCTCATCATGGCGCAGCCTCTTCAACGGCAAACCCACCGCCGTCATGTCTGATCGCCAACTCACGAACGAATCACTGAGCTGCAAGGTATTGAAATTCCCAAGGCTGACAAGCGCGAAGAGATGATCGGTTCCGGGACACAACTCAAAGAGTCAAGGCCGCCAAGTTGGGCGGCCTTGACGAATCGTAGGCAAGTGTCGCCCGCATCACCCTAACAGCGCACGCACCAGCAGCGGCGCGGCCCACAGAACCAGTGGAAACCTGGGGGGCAATGGCGGCCCCATCCATAGCAGGCAGTATTCTCGACCGGTGAATAGTTTTTGGCTGCGCTGGGGAGGTTCAACGTCCCTGATCTCCATGTCGTCGCATCAGCCTTCCATGCTACGCCTGCGAACAACACGGCTGCCATGATACCTAGCGCAATCGCAAACTTGCGCATGTCTCGTTCTCCCTCGATTGATGTGCCTTCGTTGAAGCGTTCCGAAGGTGCAGCAGCATAGCAAGATTCGCACCCCCGACACCCGCCGAGGATGTGACAAAGTCTCAACTTCGCGTTTTCACTGATGTTGAGGTGCTGCGCGAGCAACTATGGCGCGCGTGTCGGCGTGTGCTATCCCAGCGCCGTAAGTATTGCGCCAGGAGCCCTGAAGTCGCGTAGCGAGGAAGGCATCGCTCATAGCATGGGGAGCATTGCTGGCGAGGAGCGAGGCGGCACCGGCAAGCGCAAGCAGCTCGACCAGAGTGCGCGCCGTAGTCTGATCGCGCCCGACGTCCCGGGCGAGTGCCTTGATACGAGTGAGTGCCTCTTTCAGCCGTGGCTCGGCCACACCTGCCATCTCGATCTCCGCAAGAACTTTGTCGAAAGCGTCAGGCTCGCGCTCGACCACGCGCAACACATCAAGGCACATGACGTTGCCCGAGCCTTCCCAAATGGCGTTGACGGGCACCTCACGATAGAGACGCGGGAAGCCACCATCTTCCACATAGCCGTTGCCGCCAAGGCACTCCATGGCCTCATAGGCGAGCGAGGGCGCCGTCTTGCACACCCAATATTTGGTGACCGGCGTCATTAGCCGACGATAGGCAACCTCGCTCGCATCTTCGCAGTCGAAGGCGCGAGCGAGCCTGAAGGCAAGCGCCGTTGCCGCCTCAACGTCGAGCGCCATATCCGCGAGCACCTGCGCCATGAGCGGCTGATCGATGAGCCGTCTCTGGAACACGCTGCGATGGCGCGCGTGATGGATGGCGCGGGCAAGCGCCAGACGCATCAATCCGGCAGAGGACACGGCGCAATCGAGCCGCGTCAGGGTGACCATGTCGATGATGGTCGGGATGCCCCTGCCCTCCTCGCCAACCAGCAAACCTTCCGCGCGATCAAACTCAACTTCCACCGAGGCATTCGAGCGATTTCCCAGCTTATCCTTGAGGCGCTGCAGCTTGAGGCCGTTGAGGGCGCCATTGGTCGTAAGCCGCGGCAGGAGAAAGCAAGAGAGGCCGCCTTCAGCCTGCGCAAGCAATAGGAAGGCGTCGGACATGGGCGCGGAAAGGAACCACTTGTGGCCGGTGATTCCATATGCCTTGCCGACGCCACGCCCATCCACAGGTTCAGCGCGCGTCGTGTTGGCGCGCACGTCGGTACCGCCCTGCCGCTCGGTCATGCCCATGCCGAGCGTGATGGCAGACTTTTCTCCGATCGGTGCGATGCCGGAATCGTAGGAGCGGCACACGATCTTAGGCACAAGGTCCCGCGCAATGCCGGGAGCGTGGCGCAGAGAGGCAACCGCTGCGTGAGTCATGGTAATGGGGCAGCAATGCCCGGCCTCCATCTGCGCAGCCATGTAGCTTCCGGCGCAACGCGCCACATGCGCACCGGGCTTTGGTCTCGTACCCGAGAGGAGATGCTCCCAAGTCGAGCAATGCAGGCCCTGCGCCGTGCTGATCGCCATGAGCTGATGGTAAGCCGGGTGAAACTCGACATGATCGATCCGGTCGCCCCGCGGATCGAAGCTTTCGAGCTGAGGCGGATGCTCATTAGCGAGGCGTCCGAGCTCAAGCGAGGCGGCGCTCCCAGCGAGAGCGCCAAACGTACTGAGGTCTTCGTAGGCCGACGCGGCACCCTCTCGCCGCACAGCCTCCTGAAGAGCCGTGTCCGACGTGAACAGGTTCACGTCTTGAAAAGGCGGGCTCTGATTGAAGGCCTGCTCGTCTGGGAAAGGTCGCTCGCTCATTGCCTTAGCCTGCCAAGGCCGCATTAGGGCAAGCTTACCTTAGTTCCGTTCGCAAGCTTGCCGCTCCAGCAAAGCCGGCTTATACAGTTCGCTTTAATGACATTCGCGGCCGAAGCCCCAAACGTCTCCTTTCCTCACCGCCATCTCCTTGGAATCGAAGGCCTTTCGCGCGCCGAGATCACCGGGCTGCTCGACCTTTCCGAGGAGGCTAGCAAGCTCAGTCGCCAGATCGACAAAAAGCGCGACGATCTGCGCGGCCGGACGCTGATCAACCTCTTCTTTGAGGCCTCGACCCGGACGCAGAGCTCCTTCGAGCTTGCCGGCAAGAGGCTCGGCGCTGACGTGATGAACATGTCGGTCAGTACCTCTTCGGTGCAGAAGGGCGAAACGCTGATCGACACGGCGGTAACGCTCAACGCCATGCGGCCGGACCTCCTGGTGGTGCGCCACCACGCGGCGGGCGCTGTCCAGCTCCTATCGCAGAAGGTGGATTGTTCGGTGATCAACGCCGGCGACGGCAGCCACGAGCATCCGACGCAAGCGCTGCTCGACGCGCTCACTATCCGCCGCCATAAAGACCATATCGATGGCCTCGTCGTTGCAATCTGCGGCGATATCCTCCATTCGCGGGTTGCGCGCTCCAATATCCTGCTTCTGAATACGCTCGGCGCCCGCGTCCGCGTCGTCGCGCCCTCAACCCTTCTTGCCTCGGGCATCGAGCGGCTCGGGGTCGAAGTCTACACCTCGATGTGGGAAGGCCTGGTCGACGCCGACATCGTAATGATGCTGAGACTTCAGCGCGAGCGCATGGCTTCGAGTCTCGTGCCGAGCCAGCGTGAATATTTCCACTTCTTCGGCCTCGATTACGAAAAGCTCGCCCGCGCCAAGCCCGACGCTCTCGTCATGCATCCAGGTCCCATGAACCGGGGCGTCGAAATCGACTCGAACGTCGCCGACGACCCGCAGAGCGTGATCCGCGAGCAGGTCGAGATGGGTGTCGCGGTCCGCATGGCGGTGCTTCAAGCCTTGGCCCGCCATCTGCCAAACCAATAATGCCATGAACGCACCAAATCAGCGCGCAGCGGCCCGCCATATCGCCCTCGTCAATGCGCGGCTCATCGACCCTGCCTCAGGTCTAGACCAACTCGGCGGGCTTTTGATCATCGACGACCGCATTGCCGATTTGGGCCGCCACGTCGCGGCGGGCGCAATCGGCGACGCCCAGGTCGTGGACTGTGGCGGCCGCGTGCTGGCCCCTGGTCTCATCGACATGATGGTCTCCGCCGGAGAGCCGGGACTTGAGCATCGCGAAACGCTTGCGACGGCGAGCCGAGCCGCTGCCGCTGGTGGCGTTACCACCATGGTTTGCATGCCCAACACTGAGCCCGTGATCGACGACGTCGCGCTTGTCGATTTCATCCTGCGCCGGGCGCGCGACACGGCTCTCGTCAATGTTCACCCCATGGCCGCCATGACCAAAGGCCTTCTCGGCCAGGAGATGACGGAGATCGGCCTCCTGCGCGATGCCGGCGCCATCGCCTTCGGCAACGGCAAGACGAGCGTTGCGAATGCCAAGGTCATGCGCAACGTGCTCGCTTATGCCAAGGACTTCGGTGCCCTCATCACTCATCACCTGGAAGATCCCACGCTTGGCGAGGACGGAGTGATGAACGAGGGCGAGGTGGCCACAAGGCTAGGGCTTCGCGGCGTGCCAGCTGCCTCAGAGACCATCATGCTCGAGCGCGACATCCGTCTCGTCGACCTGACCGGAGGCCGCTATCACGCGGCCCAGATCTCCTGCCGTGCCTCGCTCGATATCATCCGAACCGCGAAGCTCATGGGACTGCCTGTCACCTGTGGAGTCTCGATCAACCACCTCACCTTGAACGAGAACGACATCGGCCCATATCGCACCTTCTTCAAGATGAAGCCGCCGCTCAGGTCTGAGGATGACCGGCGCGCCATGGTGGAAGGCTTGGCTAGCGGTGATATCGACGTGATCGTGTCGGCGCATGACCCTAGAGGCGCCGAGGGCAAACGCAGGCCTTTTGCCGAAGCGGCTGACGGCGCAGTTGGGCTCGAGACGCTGCTCGGTGCCGCACTTCGCCTCTACCATAATGGCGAGGTCGAGCTGCTTCGGCTCCTACGGGTGCTCACCGCGAATCCGGCGAGGCTGCTTAAGTTGAACAGCGGACGCCTTGCCAAGGGCGCGCCTGCCGACCTCGTGCTTATCGAGCTCGACACGCCATGGGTGGTCGAGCCTGACCGCCTATGCTCCAAGTCCAAGAACACACCCTTCGACGGGGCGCGGCTCGAGGGCCGCGCTGTTCTCACGCTCGTTGCCGGACGGCCGGTCTACAACTACGCTGATCAAGAGTAGCGGTTAGCGACGCGTCACCAAGGGGTGCTCGATGTCTCCTCCTGCCGATTGGAGTAGCACCCTCGTCTACCTGTCGGCTTTGGCCTTTGGCTATCTCCTCGGGTCCATTCCATTCGGCCTGATCCTTGCCAGGATCTTTGGTCTTGGCGATCTCAGGAAGATCGGCTCGGGCAATATCGGGGCGACCAATGTGCTGCGCGCCGGAAGTAAGTGGCTTGCTGCGCTCACGCTGCTTCTCGACGCCGCAAAAGGCACTCTCGCCGTTCTGGTTGCCGTGCGATGGGGCGAGACCGCGGCCATGCTTGCAGCCTTGGGCGCATTTCTCGGCCACCTGTTTCCGGTATGGCTTCGCTTTGACGGCGGCAAAGGCGTTGCCACCTTCATCGGTGTTCTGCTCGGGCTTTATTGGCCTGCCGGGGTGGTGTTCTGCGCCGTGTGGCTGCTGATCGCGGTTGTCACCCGCTACTCATCGCTGTCGGCGCTAGCCGCGAGCGCAGTGAGCGTTGGCGTTCTCGCAGTCACGGCGCAATGGCGGCTTGCAGGCCTGTTCCTGCTGCTCACCGCGCTTCTTTATATCCGCCACGCCGCCAATATTGGCCGGCTCGTGCGCGGCGAGGAGACACGGATTGGCGAAAGCAAGCTCTAAGGCAGCTCCGTCGCGACCGAACTTGGGGATGAGGGCTTCGTGATTGCCTCAGGCCTTGCCCGAGGCATCGATACGGCCGCTCATCTTGCGGCGCTTGAGCTAGGCACTATTGCCGTGCTTGCTGCCGGCATCGACAATGTCTACCCGCCGGAAAACGAAGAGCTGCATCGAGCGATCGCCGAGCCAGGCCTTCTCATCAGCGAGCGAGCGCCAAGCTTCTCGCCGCGCGGCAAGGACTTCCCGCGCCGCAACCGCCTCATCTCCGGGATCTCGCTTGGCGTGGTGGTGGTCGAGGCCGCCGAGCGCTCAGGATCACTGATCACGGC
>JBKOWI010000210.1:0-10617 GCA_046724315.1 Pseudomonadota bacterium
TGATAGTCAAGCGGCAGCATGAAGCGATTGGCGAAACGCTGAAAGCGGTTCTGCATCTGGGTGGCGCCCCATTGCTCATGCGCTGGATGCCAGCTCATGGCCTTCAGACCTGCGGTGCCGGCCACCGGCCGCGGGTCCCAAGTGCGGTAGGGAAGATAAGGCCCGAACACTTCGCGCTCGTCAGCTACGATCAGCACGTCGTAGTCGGGCGCGCCTTGCGTGAAGACCGGCATCTGCTGCTGGATTTGCTGCTGGCCTGAATCGGTGCGACGCGCCTCCAAGCTCCCCTTATATTCGCGCTCCTCGACGATGGTGCCGCCAAAGCGCTTAGCGGCTCGGCGGATTGCATCGAGATAGGCGAGATCCTCTGGGAAGACGCCCTTCGCCACGAACCAGCGCTGCCATTTCTTCCACACGAGATATTGTGCGAGCGCATCGGCCAGCATGTCGCGGTCGGGCGCCGTGTGCAGCACATTGGCGCGGCAGTCCTCCTGGCGAAGATTCACATCCTCTGCCCCGACATTGAACAGGAGGACGTCTTTGCCTTTGATTGAATCGGAGAGTTTCAGAAGCGTGTCGGCCGGCGCATCGACCAGGACGAAATGATGGCCGCTGTCAGCGAGCTTCTGAAGCGACGCCGCGGCGTCGCCGCCAACCGGCACCTTCTCCACGTCGAGGGTGAATTGCTGCTTGGTGAAACGGCCCGTAGTGTTGTTGTCCTTGAGCGCGATCTCTGCGCCGGCGACACCCAGATCCTCCGGCTCGACATTCAGCCGCGACAAGTGAAGAGGCTGCTTCACCTCCTGCTTGAGATAGCCGACCGGCACCATGGTCAAGGCCGCGGCCGGCGCCGATGGCGATGGTGGCTCGCCCTCGGACTGCGGTTCAGCCAAAGCGGAAGGCGCAATCAGCAGAAGCAGCACAGCCAAGACAGTTGGCGTAAGGCCCTGCCTGATAGAGCCCGCGTGGCGCGGCTGGGGACGTCGCGGGGGGGGGCGCAGCCGACGCTGGCGGGACTGCGACGGGGAAAAGACCTGCTCACGCATCAAGGACTTGTGCCATGCATGACCTGCAATTCGGGTCGCGAATTTACCCGCTCACTGCCTCGCAAAACAGCAACTGACGCACGCGCGTGTGGCAAATCTTGCTGCCAGTCCGCCGCCCGCATTGGGCCCTTAACCATGCCCTTTATTGACAAATGGCAGGGCCGCGCGCAGTCTTTTTAGCGTGCGAACCCGAGTGAAGCGACCGGTCACACCGGCCGATACGGGACCACATCCAAGGGAGGATCAGATGGTGAGTTGGAAAGTGCGTGGCGCGCTAACGGGCGCGCTCGTATTAGGCCTTGCCTGGGCAGCGAACCCGGCCTGGTCCGGAGAAACCGCACCTGCGGGTGGAGCAGGTGCCAAGAACGCCCCCGCGCCGTCAGTGACGCAAGACCAGCTCAACGCAGCGGCGACTGACGAGAATAATTTCCTTCACACCAACGGCAACTACACGCAGACACGTTATTTTCCGGGCAAGCAGATCAACACGTCTAACGTCGCCCACCTTCATCCCGCCTGGATCTTCCAGACAGAGGTGAAGGAGTCGCTCGAAACGACGCCGATCGTCGTCAACGGCGTGATGTACGTCACCACTTCGTTCGATCACGTCTATGCGATCAATGCCAAAACCGGCGAGCAGTATTGGCACTACAAGCACAATATGGGTCCGATCACGACCTATTGCTGCGGCCCCAACAACCGTGGCGTCGCGGTCTATGGCGACAAGGTCTATCTCGCCACGCTAGACGCGAAGCTTCTCGCGCTCGATGCCAAGACCGGCAGCATCGTGTGGCAGACCGATCTCGCCGATCCCTCGCTCGGCTATAGCGAGACGATGGCCCCGACCGCGATCGACGGGAAGATCCTGATCGGCACCAACGGCGGCGAGTACGGCATCCGCGGTTTCGTGCGTGCCTATGACGCCAATACCGGCAAGCTCGTGTGGAACTTCGACACCATCCCTGAGAACTCGGTCGGCGTGTGGGCCACCAAGGACGCCACGGGCCGCGACATGCATCGCGACATCGAGGCAGAGAAGGCCCAGCTCGCCAAGGGCGGCGATCCCTACAAGACCCTCGGCGGCGGCGTGTGGCAGAACCCGGCGGTCGACCTCAAGACCAAGCGAATCTATTTCGTGGTCGGCAACCCCTCGCCCGATCTCTACGGCGCCATTCGCCCGGGCGACAATCTCTACACCGACTCGCTCGTGTCGCTCGATCTCGACACCGGCAAATATGTCTGCCACTTCCAATATATCGCCCATGACGTGTGGGACCTCGACGCGGTCAGCCCGCCGATCCTGGTCGACGTCAAGGACAAGGACGGCAAGACAGTGCCGGGCGTCATTCACGCCGGCAAGACCGGGCATGTTTACGTGCACAATCGGGACGACTGCAGCCTGATCCGCTTCTCCGAGGCAATGGTGGCCCAGGAGAATATGTGGACGCTGCCGACGGCTCAAGGCGCACGCATGCTGCCCGGCGCCAATGGCGGCGTCGAATGGTCGCCGATGGCGGTCAATCCCGATCTTGGGCTGAGCTACGCGGTCAATCTGCACCAGCCCATGAACTATTTCGTCGAGGCCTCCGACTATCCGGGCGGCAAGCTGTGGCTCGGCGGCGCCTTCAAGGTGATCCCCACTGAGGAGTCATTCGGCAACGTCACCGCCGTCGACTACAACACCGGCAAGATCGCCTGGCAGGTCAAGACGCCGCTGCCGATGATGGGCGGCGCGCTCACGACGGCAGGCGGGCTCATGTTCACCGGCGAAGGCGACGGCTGGTTCAGGGCTTATGACGCCAAGACCGGCAAGGTGCTGTGGTCGTTCTTCGCAGGAGCTGGCGTCAATGCGCCGCCGGCGTCCTACTCGGTGGACGGCAAGCAGTACATCGTGGTCGGCGCGGGCGGTAACACCCAGATCGACTTCAAGCGCGGGAACAACATCATCGCTTTCACGGTTGATTGATGCTTCCGTCGCCTAGAAAAGGCGAGCAATACTAGGACCTGAGCGGGACGGGGCAGCAATGCCCCGTCCTTTCCTTTAGCTGGATCTCTAGACCCCGGTCACGAAAGGCTGCGGCCATGTTGCGTCCCTCCCTTCCCTTCCGTGCTGGCCACATCGCTTTGTTCGCAGCCATGATCCTCGCAAGCCAAAGTGCGCTTGCCCAAGATCCCATGGAAGCGAAGGCCAAGGTTTGCGCCCCCTGCCACGGCGAGGCGGGCATCCCGACGCAAAAGAACATTCCGGTGATTTGGGGACAAAACGCCGGCTACCTGATCTATCAGCTACGCGACTTCAAGAGCGGCGCACGCAAGAACGACATCATGTCTCCGATCGCCGCGACCATCGATCCCGCCGATGTCAGTGCGCTCGCCACTTATTTCTCGAAACTGAAATGGCCCAATCTGCAGCAGCCTCCTGCACCGGCCGACGTTGCCACCAAGGCCCAGTCCATTGCCGCCTCGGTTGGCTGCCCGGGATGCCACCTCGCCTATTTCCAGGGCGACGGCACGACAGCCAGGCTCGCGGGCCAGAACCACGATTACCTCGTGAAGACGATGAACGATTTCCGCGACAAGACGCGCGGCAACAATCCCGGTATGTCTGACCTGATGAAATCGATCTCGCCGGATGACATCGCTGTCTTGGGCCAATATCTCGCTGGCCTGCAAATCGACGCCTATCTCGGTCAGGGCCAATAAGACTCAGTCATTCTGCACGGGTCATTGCCCGGCTTGACCGGGCAATCCAGTAATCCCTGCCCTAGCAAATCAACGACGGCAGGGGTTACTCGATTCCCGCTTTCGCGGGAATGACAATGGCGATCTAATTTGGGACGGCTGCAAGCTTGTCGCGAAGCGCGGTGAGCGAGGTGAGATCGCTTGCCGTCTTGCCCTGCTTGTCCTTGATCGACTTGTCGGCTCCGCGCGCAAGCAGGAGATCCACTGCCGCGGCGTGGTTGAGCTCGGCTGCGATCATGAGCGCGGTGCGGCCGCGATCGTCCTGATCATCGATATGCGCGCCGCGATCGAGGAAGAGAGTCATCTCCTCGGTCACATCGTTGACGCCTGCCTCCTCGGAATGGCCCGACGCCCACATCAGCGCGGTGAGGTCGTGGCCGTACCGGGCATTCACGTCAACGCCGTGGTCGAGAAAGACGCGCACCACGGCGGGGAAGCCCCGGCCTGCGGCATAGACGATGGCGGCCTTGTTGGTGTTGTCGATCGTCTTGGGATCGGCGCCCTTCTCCATCAGAAGCTCGACGATGGGAACGCTGCCCATAAAGGCGGCTGCCGAAAGCGGGGTGATGCCGTTGCGGCCGGGGACGCTCACATTGGCTCCGCGCTCGACCAGGAGCTTGACCATGGGCAGCCGTCCGTTCTCGGCCGCCTGATAAAGCGCGGTCGAGCCCTCCAGATTTCGCGCATCGATCGGCGCGCTATGCTCCAGGAACAATATCGCGAGCTCGGCCTCGCCTGCTGCAGCCGCCCGCGCAAGAGGCATGGCGCCGAGACGGTCCCTCGCCTCGACCGAGGCACCTTCCTCGAGAAGCCGTTTGGCAAGGTCGAGGCAGCCTTTGTCGGCGGCCGAAAATAGGGCAAGGTTGATCTCGACCGAGCTGGCCTGCCGCTCGATCTGCTCATAGCGCTGCTCCTGGTTGCGGCAAACCTTTGCATTGGCCCGCGCGTCCGTGACAGGAAAAGCGAGAAGCACGAAAATGGCTGAGAGGCTGCCGGCGAGGCGATGGGTGGACGAGCGCATGACCAGTTTTTCTTAGTGACTTCTTTTCGTTCCGTCGAGCCTGCCGGCACTCAAACGCTAGCCCGCGAGTGGCCCTTCAGCTTGCCGCCACGCCCGCATGCCGCCCTGAACGTGGCGCGCGTTGACGAGCCCGGCGGCTTGCGCCGCCTGAACCGCCATCGCCGACCTCTGACCGAAGGTGCAATAGAAGACGAGACGCCTGCCGCCGTCCCTGCCGAGCTGATAGAGCAGCCCATCGGTCTTCAGGCTTTCCTCCACTTGGGGGTATGGAACGTGTAAGGAGCCAGGGATGATTCCGTCCTTTCGTCTCTCCTGGTCTTCTCTGAGGTCGATCAAGGCAATGTCCGGTTTGCCTAAAACGGCTTTTGCCTCTTCGGCACTGAGCGTCCAGCCTTGGCTTGCGACCACGTCGCGAGCGAGACCGATATGCATATTGGCCGGGATGGCGACGTCCATCATCTTGGGATTGGGCAAATTGAGATGGTTCATCAGGTCGACATATTCGTCGATGGACTTGACCTGTAGGCGCGGGTTGAACGCCTTCTCCTCGGCGATGGTCGAGACCGTGTCGCCCTTATAATCGTGCGCCGGATAGACCAGCGTCTCGTCGGGAAGCTTGAGCAGGCGCCCGAACAGCGAATTGTATTGCGCGCGCGGGTCGCCATTCTGAAAGTCGGTCCGGCCGGTGCCGCGAATGAGCAGCGTATCGCCTGTGAATACGCGGTCGGGCAGGATGAAGCTGTAGGAGTCGTCGGTATGGCCCGGCGTATAGAGCGCCTCAAGGCTCAAGCCTTCGATATCGACGCGGTCGCCATCGGCCACGCGGATGGACACGACGTCAGCCTTGGTCTGCTCGCCCATCACCGTGATGCAGCGCGTGCGTTCCCCCAGCGCATCGAGTCCGGTGATATGATCGGCGTGGAGATGGGTGTCGATCGCCTTGACTAGCCTAAGATCCAGCTCCTTGAGGAGCTGAACGTAACGGTCCACCCGCTCGAGCACAGGATCGATGATTAGCGCTTCTGCGCCGTGGCGGCTTGCGAGCAAATAGGTATAGGTGCTCGAGGTGCTATCGAATAGTTGGCGGAAGATCATCTTGGATCGAAGTCGAATGGTGGATGCGAGCTTCGTATAGCATGCCGCACATGCCGTCCAAAATCGGCGCCAAGCACGCAAGCGCCGATCTCAACTCGGTCATCGATCCTCGATTTGGCGATGTCGAGGACGACGCGTCGAGCACCCAGCGGCGCTCGCTGCTTTCCCTTGCCGGCAGCATGTTGGTCGAAATCAGTTTCGCCAAGCTGGTTGTGGCTTGGGTGGTGCTGCTCATCCTGCCGGGCCTCCTTATCGGGCTTGCTCCGATGCTGGTCTCTTTCTGGCTGATTACGGTCACCAACAAGATCGCCTCGCTCGTCATCGGCGTATGGTCGGTAGTGCTGTTCGCGGGGCTTTTGGCGCTTGGCTGGTTCGGCTGGAGGCCGCTGTTTCGCTGGGTGGAGCTGAGCTTCTGGTCTCTGAACTCTGTTGTAGTTGAGCCCGGCTACGCGACCTGCCGCGAAGCGCTGCGCCAAGTCGCCGAGCAGCTCTTCGCGCGCCGCCTCGGCGATGTCAGGAGGGGCAAAGTGCGGGCCGCTGCCGCGGCTGTGGCCGGTGTTTTGGTTTTCGTCATAGCGGCGCTCGTCGTGCTGTGGGTGTGGCCAGGGGTTCATCTGTTCGGTGATATCTCGGAACTGAACTCCTGGAGCCGCGTCGCATCAGCCGCGTTTGCCAATAGCGTGGTCATCGTCGCTTCCTATCTTGGTATGGCAGCGCTGGTCTGGGGCTTCGCCGATGCCGCGATGGATCAGCCGCGTACTCTTAAAGCCTTTCAAACGGCTCCGTTCGAGTCGCGACGGTGGCGTGTCGCGCACTTGTCCGACGTGCATGGGGTCGGCGAGCGTTACGGCTTTCGACTGGAGAGCGGGAGGCTCGGCCCCCGCGGCAATGAGCGGTTCAAGCGGCTGCTCAGACAACTCGACGCGATGCATGTGCGTGAGCCGCTCGATTGCATCCTCCTCACCGGCGACATGACCGATGCGGGAATTTCCTCTGAATGGGCCGAGTTCCTCGACGATCTTGCGAGGCATCCAGAGCTTGCGAAGCTCGTGCCGATGCTGCCCGGCAACCACGATCTCAACATCGTCGACCGCGCCAATCCGGCCCGCATGGATTTGCCCATGAGTCCCAACCGACGCTTACGCGAGTTGCGCACCATGTCCGCCATGGATGCGGTGCAGGGAACGCGCGTCCGGGTGGTCGATCGCACCAGGCGCCGGCTTGGCAAGACGCTTGCTGAAGCGATCGCGCCGCACCGCGCGAAGATCGCCAGGTTCGCCGATTCCGCACGTCCGCATTTCTCGACCGAGCTGGCCGATTTATGGGCCAAGATCTTTCCCATGGTGGTCCCGCCCAATGAGCCTGACGGTCTTGGCATCATCCTGTTCAACTCCAATGCGGACACGCATTTCTCCTTCACCAATGCGCTCGGCATGATCTCGGCCGAACAGATCGAGGCCTTCAACATCGTCCAAGAGCAATATCCAGAGGCCTGCTGGCTGATCGGGCTGCACCACCATCTGGTTGAATATCCTTGGGCCGCCAAGGCGCTATCGGAGCGCATCGGCACGGCGCTGATCAACGGCAACTGGGTGTTGCGGCAACTGAAGCCTTTGGCCGGGCGCGCAATCCTGATGCACGGCCACCGTCATATCGATTGGATGGGCGAATGCGCAGGCTTTCCCATCATCTCCGCCCCGTCGCCCGTGATGGGCGTGACCGACGATGTGGATACCGCTTTCTATATCCACACCTTGGCAATCGCGGGTGACGGCGGCCTGCGCTTGCTCGAGCCCGAGCGCATCATCGTCAAAGGCGAGAAGCCGGAGTCTATCGAAAGCACGCAGTCTCAGCGGGCGGCCCATTAGATTCATCTTGCGCCGCGGCACACTCTCTATACCTAAGCGGCATGAGAGACACCGTGGCCGAAGATACGATCGCCGTCCCGGCGGAATGGGCGCCGCAGAAGGCGATCTGGACCGCTTGGCCGGCCGATCCCGAGCAGTGGAACGGAGACTTGGAAACGCCGCGCCGCGACGTGGCGGCGATGGTGTGCGCGCTCGCTCCAAGCAATGGCGTGCGGGTACTGGTGAACGGCGCGGAGGCGGAAGCTTCGGCTCGGGCGAGCCTCGGAGAGGCCGCCAAGATCGCGCCGGCGAAATACGGAGATATCTGGCTCCGCGATACGGGTCCGATCTTTGCTCGGAACCGAGAGGGCGTCGTTGCGCTCAGGTTCCGGTGCAATGGCTGGGGGGGCAAATTCGACTTGCCCGACGATGCAACGGTTGGCGACGAGATTGCCCGCCTGGCCGGCACGCCGATCCGCAAATTCGGATTCGTGCTGGAAGGCGGCGCCGTTGAGCATGACGGCCAGGGCACGATTCTCACGACGAGCGAGGTGCTTCTTAACGCGAACCGCAACGGTTGGACGGAAGCGGAAGCCGAAGCCGCTCTTTGTCATGCCTTCGGCGCGGAGAAGATCATCTGGCTGCACGGCGGCCTCAAGAACGACCACACCGATGGTCATATCGACAATGTCGCGCGCTTCGTCGCCCCAGGGCATCTCGTATGCCAATCGCCTTTCGGCGCCGACGATCCCAATAGCGAAGCCTTGGAGGCTGCCGCGCAGGTGCTGGAGCGCGCTACCGATGCGCGCGGCCGCAGACTTCGCGTGACCCGCATTCCAAGTCCTGGCCTTGTGCTGGCTGACAAAGGCGAAGCGCTTCCCGCCTCGCACATGAACTTCGTCATCGCCAATGGCGTGGTGGTCGTGCCCGTTTACGGGACACCGAGCGCAGACGCTGCGGTCCAGGCTTTGCAGAAGCTGTTTCCCGGCCGCAAGGTCATCGGGCTATCGTCGCGCGGGCTGCTCGGCAACGGCGACGCCGGCGGCGGCTCGTTTCACTGCATCACCCGAGAGGAGCCGGAGTGATGGCGGGGCGCACGATCACCGTCGCGGCCATTCAAACCTCCTATGGCCACGACATGAAGGCCAACATCGCCAAGACGGAAGGCTTCATCCGCGAGGCGGCCAAGCGCGGTGCGGACGTGGTCCTGCCGTCGGAGCTGCTCCAGAGCATCTACTTCCCGACGCGGCAGGACCCGAAATGGTTCGCGACCGCCTATCCTGTAGAGGAGCATCCTTGCGTGCTCGCCCTCCAGAGCCTCGCCAAGGAGCTTAAGGTTGTCATCCCCATCTCGTTCTTCGAGAAGGACGGCCCACGCTACTACAACAGCGTCGCAGTTGCCGACGCCAACGGCAAAGTGCTCGGCGTCTACCGCAAGAGTCACATCCCCGACGGGCCCGGTTATCAGGAGAAATATTACTTTCGGCCCGGCGACACCGGCTTCAAGGCGTGGACGACAAAGGCCGGCGTGATCGGCGTCGGCATCTGCTGGGACCAGTGGTATCCGGAGAGCGCTCGCGCGATGGTGCTGCAAGGCGCCGACCTGCTGCTCTACCCGACGGCCATCGGCTCGGAGCCTTACGATCCTTCGCTCGACACGCATAGACCATGGCAGCGCGTAATGCAGGGACACGCGGTGGCCAATGCCGTGCCTGTGGTGGCCGCGAACCGCATCGGCGTCGAAGAGAACGATGGCACTACCCAGAGCTACTACGGCCATTCCTTTATCGCCGATCATCTCGGCGAGCTGGTCGCGAGCTTCGGCGAGACGGAGGAAGGCGTGCTGCTGCATCGTTTCGACTTGGACGAGATCGCGGAATACCGTGCCGAATGGGGCTTCTTCCGCGACCGCCGCACCGACCTCTATGCCAAATCCATCGTGTGAGTAGAAGCCGTGAGCGAAGAGCGTCCGCCCTTTCCGCCCTTCAGTGTCGACACCGCCATCGAGAAGGTGCGCAAGGCTGAGGACGCCTGGAATACCCGCCAGCCTCAGACCGTGGCGCTCGCCTACACGGAAGACAGCGTGTGGCGGAATCGCGCAGAGTTCCTATCCGGCCGCGCCGAGATCGTGGACTTCCTCACGCGCAAGTGGAACCGCGAGCTCGACTATCGGCTGATCAAGGAGCTGTGGACTTTTCGTGACAACCGCATCGCCGTTCGTTTCGCCTATGAGTGGCATGACGACAGCGGAAATTGGTTCAGGAGCTACGGCAACGAAAACTGGGAGTTCGCGGAGAACGGCCTGATGCGGCGCCGGATCGCCAGCATCAACGACCTGCCGATCGGCGAGAACGATCGGAAATACCGTTGGCCGCTCGGCCCGCGTCCCCACGATCATCCTTCGCTGAGCGACCTTGGCCTGTAGGGCGAGCGGTCTGCATGAGGGTTGTGCGCAAGCCGCCCCGGCGGGTTAAAATCGGACAATTAGCATTTCCAAGAGATCGCCATGAGTATCATCGAGACACGCCACCACCAGATGTTCCCGACGCTTGACGCGGGCCAGGTCGAGACCGCCAAACGCTTCGCCAGTGGGCCGATAAGACATTTTGAACCGGGCGAAATCGTTTTCGATATCGGCCAGCGCAACGCTCCGGCCTGGCTCGTGCTCAAAGGCGCAATCGACGTCACCCGCCGAAACGCGCTTGGGACCGAAACGCCAATTACTACCCACCACGCCGGTCAATTTTCTGGCGAGGTGAGCCAGCTCGCGGGACGCGAGGCACTGGCGCGCGGGCTCGCCGGCCCTGAAGGCTGCTGCGCGTTGCCCTTCGATGCGTCTCATGTGCGCGCCTTGATGATCGGCTCC
>JBKOWI010000113.1:0-18595 GCA_046724315.1 Pseudomonadota bacterium
GCGCCATCCCCCTCATGCCTCGCGGGCAAAACCCGCGAGAAATTTCGGCATGCCTGCCTTCCTCGTCATGCGCGGACTTGTTCCGGGCATCCAATAGGCCAGGCGATCCAGCATTCAGAATCACCATTGGATGGCCGGGACAAGCCCGGCCATGACGAAGAGGGTCAAGCCGGTGAGGAGCCGGGCGGCTGGGTCGGATAGGAAGGACCGGGATGCAGGAAGGTGATGGTGATATAGGCGCCGATGAACGAGCCGAGCGCGGCGAAGATCACGTAGCTCCAGTGATGCGTGTAGTTGATGACGGCGAACGAGGAGAGCAGGTACCAGACGCTGCTCCACGTGGCCGCCGGCATGCGGCGGCGGCGCACCACGGCGTTGGTGAACAGCACATAGACCGCGTCGGTGCAAGCGGTGGCGACGACGACAGCCGCGGCGATCAGGGGATCGATCTCGAAGGTGGGCATTGGGTGCGGTCCTTGTGCTCGAGGGCGCTACAGAGGCGCGAAGCGTGCCGGACATTAGCGATTGCGCCAGGGCCTTGTCAGCCTGCGGGCTTGTGCTGCATTGCAACAGCGGCGGCCGTGATCTATATGCGCAGGGCTCAGCTCCCGTGCGCGATCCTAGGCCAAGCGACCAATGCTCCTCACTGTGTTGAAGTCGAAGCTGCATCGGGCCACCGTGACCGGCGCCGATCTCGATTACGAGGGCTCGATCGCCATCGACCGCGACCTGCTGGATCTTTCCGGCATCCTGCCGCACGAGCAGGTCGATGTGTTCGACATCAATACCGGCGGCCGCTTCACCACCTACGCCATCGAGGCGCCGCGCGGCTCGCGCGACGTGGCGGTGAACGGCGCGGCGGCCAGGCTCGTGCAGACGGGCGACAAGGTGATCATCGTCGCGTATTGCCAAATCCCGGCCGAGGAGGCGCGCAACTACCATCCGACCGTGGTGGTGCTCTGCGAGGGCAACGAGGTGAAGCGCGCGGCTTGAGGCTCATTCGTAGCGGAGCGCGTCGATCGGGTTCATGAGCGAAGCGCGGCGCGCGGGGTAATAGCCGAAGAACACGCCGACCAGCCCCGCCGAGACCAGTGCGATCACGACGAGGCTGGGCGAGAGCGCGATCGGCCACTCGCCCCAGATCGACATGGCGAGCGCGGCACTGCCGCCGATCGTGAGCCCGATCAGCCCTCCGGTCACGCACAGCGTCACCGCCTCGATCAGGAACTGGCTCAGGATATCGCGCCGCCTGGCACCAACCGCCATTCGCAGCCCGATCTCCTTGGTGCGCTCGGTGACCGACACCAGCATGATATTCATGATGCCGATGCCGCCCACGACCAGCGAGATGGCGGCGGTGGCGCCGAGCAGGAGACTCAAGATGCTCTGCGTCTCGCTCCGCGCCCTGATGAACTCTGCCATGTTGCGCACCTGGAAGTCGTCGGGACCGCCGGTGCGGACGTGGCGGCGCTCGCGGAGCAGCGTCTCGATCTCCTCTTGCGCCTCGTTCATCTCGCCTGCCGAGGAGACCTCGACCATGATCGAGCGGAGATTGTCGGGCACGGTCTGCTCGGCGCCGAACAGCCGGCGGCGTGCAGTGGCGAGCGGCACGAGCGCGGTGTCATCCTGATCGCCACCCCACCCCGACTGGCCCTTGGTGGTGAGCACGCCGATCACGGTGAAGGGCACGTTCTTGATGCGCACCTGCTCGCCGATGACCGGCGCCGTGCTGAACAGCTCGCGGGCGGTGGTGGCGCCGAGGATGGCGACCTTGGCGCCCGACCGGAGCTCGGCCTCCGTGAAGCTCCGGCCCTCGGCGACCGGCCAGTCGCGCACTTCGAGGAAGTCCTCGTTCACGCCGGTGACCGATGTGGTCCAGTTGGCGTCGCCGACCACGAGGGGGGCCGAGCCGCTCACGGTCCCCGCCGCGGCGGAGACGTTCGGAACTTTGGTGCGGATCGCGGCAAGGTCGGCCTCGGACAACGACACTGCCGTCCCTTCGCCGGCGCGCCGCCCGCCGGAGGTGAAAGAGCCCGGCATGACCACAAGCACATTGGTACCGAGCGCCTTGATGCGATCCTCGATGGCCTGGCCGGCCCCGGTCGCCACCGACACCATGACGATCACCGAGGCGACGCCGATAATCACGCCGAGCATGGCGAGGAAGCTCCTGAGCGCGTTCACCTTGAGCGCGGCGATGGCGACCTTGCAGGAGGCGAGGGGATTCATGACACGTCGCTCACGATCTCGCCGTCGCGGAAGGTGATGCGCCGATGCGCGCGCTTGGCGATGTCGGGCTCATGGGTGACGATGATCACTGTGATGCCGGTCGCATTAAGCTGTTCGAACAGCTTGATGATCTCGTCAGTGGTATGGCTGTCGAGCGCGCCGGTCGGCTCGTCGGCGAGAATGATATGCGGATCGTTGATCAGCGCGCGGGCGATGGCGACGCGCTGTTGCTGGCCGCCAGAAAGCTCGGTCGGCTGATGCGCTTCGCGATGCGCGAGCCCGACCTCGGCGAGGCATTCCTTCGCCTTCTCGCGCGCGCCTTTGTGGCCGTGCCGCGAGTAGAGCAGGGGCAGCGCCACGTTATCGAGGGCGCTGGTGCGCGCAAGCAGATTGAAGTTCTGGAAGACGAAGCCGATCTTCTCGTTGCGGTAGGTGGCAAGCTCGTCGGAATCGAGTCCACCAAGTTCGCGGCCTTCGATCTTGAGCGAGCCTGAGGTCGGCGTGTCGAGCGCGCCGACAAGATTCATGAAGGTTGACTTGCCCGAGCCCGATGCTCCGGTCACGGCGAGATATTCGCCGCGGGAAACCTCGACGTTGATTCCTTGGAGCGCGGCAATCGTGCTGCCGCCGAGCCGGTAAGTCTTGATCAGATCGCGGGCAACGATCTGCCGCGGCGGGAGAGCCGCCACATCGCATGGCGCTTGGGGTAAAACTTCAATCCTCACGGCGCCAGCTCGCGCACGCGCGTCACGACCTGGGCGCCTTCCGGCAAGCCTTGGACCACCTCGGTCATGCTCGAATCGGCAAGACCTAGACGAACGTCATGCGGCACGAGCGCGCCGTTCTCATAGGTCCACAGCGTGGCGCGCCGAGGGCCTGTCGGCCTCTGCCGCTGCATCTCCTCGTATTTCTGATATTTGTCGGCCGGGAGGACGGCGCGCAGCACTTTGGCGACCCGCATGCGGGCCTGATCGCGCATGTCCTGCTGGGACGCGCCGGTGCCAGGTGGCCCCGCGCTCTTGATGGCGGCGAACTCGGCCTCGAGGGCGACCTTGATCTTGCTCAAATCCTGCTCGCTCAGCTCGAGCTGATCCTTGAGCCTCGCCAACATGCGCGCGCTGCGATCGTCGGAGGCAACTTGCAACGCGCCGGTCTGCGAAGAGTCGCGCACCAGCGCCTCCTGCACGGCTCCGCGTGGCTGGAATCTGAGCGCCTCGTTTGGTACGGTCACGACGTCTTTATGCTCGCCCGTGACGATCTCGACATTGGCCGTCATGCCCGGCAGTAGCCGGCCCATGGGATTGTCGGCGCCGATCACCACCGTGTAGGTGACGACATTGGCAAGCGAGACCGGAGCCAATCTGATCTGCTCGACCTTGCCTTCGAACTTCATATCCGGATAGGCATCAACGGTGAAGGTCACGGTGTTGTCGCTCGTGACTTGGCCGATATCGGCCTCGTCGACCTGCGCCTGGATCTGCACTTGGGAAAGGTCTTGCGCCATGGTGAACAGCTTAGGCGCCGACAGGCTCGCCGCCACGGTCTGCCCGACTTGCACGGTGCGGTCGATGATGACGCCGTCGAGCGGCGCGCGGATATAGGTGCGCTCGAGATCGATGCGGGCGCTGTCGAGTGTGGCCTCGTTCAGCGCGACATTTGCCTTGGCGTTTTCAAGGTTGGCCTTAGCGCTGTCGAGGTCTGCCTGGCCGCTCTGCTGCGCGGCGAGTGCCGTGTCGAGAGTGACTTGCGCGCCGGCGCCTCTCGTTACCAGCTCCTGCGCGCGATGCAGATCGAGCTCGGCCTTGTGTAGATTGGCTTCGGCGCGCTCGACTGCCGCCTGCTGTAGCGCCACATTGGCCTTCGCCACGGCGACCGCCGCCTCGCCTTGCCGTACGCGTGTCTCGAAGGTCGAGGGCTCGATGCGGGCAAGCACCTGGTCCTTCTTCACCTCAGAGCTGTAATCGACGTTGACTTCGCTGATATTGCCGGAAAGCTGCGAGCCGATATCGACGCTGATCAGCGCGCTGACCGCGCCGGAGGTCGAGACTACCCGGCGCACATCGCTCTTCTTCGCGGCGACGGTCTGGATGTCGAGCTTAGAGTCGGTGTGATGCTGCCAATAATAGTAGGCGCCTCCGGCCGCCAGGCCGGCGACGAGGAAGATCGTGAGCCAACGCGATCTCATGGTTTTGTTTTTGTCCGGTATTTCCCTCCGCCCCTCGTTTTTACCACGCGCGTGCGCGCAGCACCCGTTACAAAACGGCAATGATATGAACGGAGTAAGGCGGGCGGGGATTATAGGCCGAAGGGGTAGGTTTCGTCAGGCCCGGCAGCGGCGTAGGCGGTTTTTTGGGCGGCCACGGCGCGTGTCTCGGTGAACCAGATCCAGGCATCGAACTGTCGCGACAGCTCGGCCTGGAAATAGTGCGAGAGAAACTCGGTCTCGGGCCGGTAGATCACGCCAATGGCGCGCTCGAGGAGGGGCTCGGCAAGTTCAGAGCGCACGCGCTCTTTCTGTCCAGGGCCGGTCTCGAGGAAGAAGGCCGGGATATCGGCGTCACGCGAGCGGCCTTCATAGGAATCGTCGCGAGCCGGGCGGACGCGCTTGATCTCCATCGGCCCGTCCCAGTCCGATGCCGCGGCGACAGTGCCGCGATCCGTGCCGAAGCCGATCAGCGCCGCGTCCTCGCCAAACCGGGAGCGCGAGAGCTGACCGATATTATGCTCGCCCCTGACCTGGCCCATCTCGGTGAACTCCGCGTTACCGATATGCGAGTTGTGGGCCCACACCACGGCTTTTGAGTCGGGTCCGCGCTGGGCAAGCAGGCGCTCAAGCGTGTCGAACATATGCTGGTCGCGCAGATTCCACGACACGGCGTCGCCGTAATACATCACGCGATAGTATTGTTCGGCGGCCGTGACGATGCGCGCATTCTGCTCGGCGTTGAAGAACGCCTCGCCGTCACGCTGCAAATAGTCGAGCCGCTTGTGAAGCAGATCTAGCAGCGCATCGATCACCGGCTTCTGGCAGACCGCATAGTCGCGCGAAAGAGCCATGCGCCCGTATCGGACGGGCTCTGCGCGCCACGGCGTCAAGCAGCCATAGCGCTCGCGCGCGACGCGCGCCGCCTCTGGATCGACCGCGTCGAGATAGGTGAGCACCGCCTCGATCGAGGCGCTGAGGCTGTAAACGTCGAGGCCGTAGAAGCCGCACTTCTTCTCGGGAGCACCGATCCTGCGATTGATGGCCTCGAGCCGGTCGAGGAATTCGGCGACCTGGTCGTTGCGCCACATCCAGGTGGGAAAGCGGATGAAGGCTCTCTTCGGCACTTTCGGGCGCGGCAGCCCGCGCACATAGGCATCGTAGACTCTGGCGTCAGGCCAATCGGCTTCTACTGATACAATGTTGAAGCCGTGCTTCGCCACCAGCATCTCGGTGATCGCGGCGCGTGCATCGTAGAACTCCGCCGTGCCGTGCGTGGCCTCGCCCAGCAGGACCACGCGCTTTCCCGCGAAGCGCTCGGCAAGAGCGGCAAGTTCGCCTAGGTCGCTGAACGGCTCCGCCGCCTCGGCGATGAGATTGCTGATCTTGGAGCGTATGACGCGCGCGCGCTGCGATGGGACGAGCAGTCCGTCGGCAAAACCGGAAGTTTCGGCATCAATCTTGGTGGCCTTCGCCTGTTCAGGCTCGACCCAGCCTTCGGCGCCGATCAGCGGCACGAAGGTTACGGCGCCGTAGTCCTCCTGCTCGAACTCGTCTTTGTCGATGCGGCGCACCCGCAGAAGCGTCTGGTGGACATCACGCCCGACCGGAATGACGAGGCGCCCACCGATCGCCAATTGCTGCTTCAGGGCTTCGGGCACCTTAGGGCCGCCGGCGGACACCAATATTGCATCGAACTGCGCCTGCTCGGGCAGGCCCTTGGTGCCGTCGGCGCAGATGATCTCGACATTGGAATAACCAAGCGCCTTGAGGCGCCTACGCGCGAGCTTGGCAAGCTCGTCGTGGCGCTCTATCGCGTAGACCTTGCCAGCGATGCGGCTCATCACCGCAGTCGCATAGCCAGAGCCCGCGCCGACCTCGAGCACCTTGTTGCCTGGCTCGAGCTCGAGCAGCTCGATCATGCGGGCGACGATGTAAGGCTGCGAGATGGTTTGCCCCGCCTCGATGGGCAGAGCCGAATCCTCGTAGGCGAATTCCTTCAGCGGGTCGGACACGAAGGCCTCGCGCGCGACCCCGCTCATGGCGGCAAGCACAAGCGGATCGGAGATGCCGCGCGCTTCGAGATGGTGCGCGACCATGACGGCGCGGTCGCGCGCATGCTTGTCTTGCGGCGCGGCAGGTCTGGCGGCGGGAAAAGCCATGCCAAATAAACTACGGCTAAACCCGCCGGTTCGACTTTGATTAATTCGAACCGCTTATTTGAGCTCCCAGGTCACCTGCACCTCGATATTGGTGTTCTGTGTGCCGGGCTCGATCGGAACCGGGTGCGTCGCGGCTTTGGCTTCCATCCTAGGTGCTGCGGGATAATAGGGCACGTAGCCGCCTTGCTCGCTGATGGTTTGCACCGGTCCGAGCTCCGCGCCGGTCGCCCCGACATAGAGCTTGGCCTTGGCGATGGCGTCTTCGATGGCGAGCTTGCGCGCCTCCTTCTCGAGCTCCTCCGGCTTGTCGACGCTGAAATAGACGCCGCCGATCGAGTTCGAGCCAGCCTGCACAAGCTGGTCGAGCACCGCGCCGATCTTGGCGGTATCGCGCATGGTCACGTAGACCATATTGTTAACGTCGTAGCCCACGATGCGCGGAGGCTTTTTGTCGTCGTCACGATCCTCATATTGCGGGTTCACCGAGAAATCGGTGGTCTGGATGTCCTTGGGATCGATCCCCGCGCTCTTAAGCGCATCGACGACCTTAGTCATCGCGGCGGTGTTCTTGGCGAGCGCGTCCTTCGCGGTCGGCGCCTGGCTCTCCACGCCGGCGCTGACCGTGACCTTGTCCGGCGCGGACTTGACCGTGCCCTTGCCGGACATGGTGATGGTACGCTTGGGCGGCTCCTTGTCGTCGGCGAGTGCAACTTGGCTCACGGTTGGGGCTGCTGCGGCAAGGAAGGCAAGCGTGGCAAAGAGATATTTTCGCGCCATCGATGTCATGGGGATCCCTCGCGAGTTGGGCATTAAGCTATGAGCCAGCCCGAAGCATCCCCACGAGGTAAGCCCCTGCTGCGAGCTGTTCGCTAGGCATGAGGAAGTCTGCTATGAGGCGGAAATTGGGAGGCGCGAAATCCCCATTGATGCGACAAGGGATTTCGGAAGCGTCTTGGGGCCCGTAGCTCAACTGGTTAGAGCCGACGGCTCATAACCGTCTGGTTGGAGGTTCGAGCCCTCCCGGGCCCACCATCAAAACCCGTAGCCCAGCAGGGTGATTTCGGGCTGATACCAGCGGGCGACGAGCTCGCGCGTGTCGGGCGAGTAGTAGCTGCGGTAGCCGCGCTGTGAATCCTTGTTTGGCGTGACGTTGGTGTGCGGCACTTTCACCCCGCAGCCTGGGACGCCGGCCTTTGCCAGCGCCGCGTTGAGATCTTCCTCCAGCCGCTCGTAGCGGCCGACGAAATCGACGGCGAGGGCGCCCTCGATCGTGTATTGCGCATAATTGGTGACGAAGGCGCGGGCCCGGTCCTGCATGAAGCGCTCGAAGCTCGGCCGCGCGCGCTTCGACTTGGTCTTGTAGAGATACCAGGAGACCTGCCGGTCCCAGGGGTTGCGGTCGAAGGCGAACTTGAAATAGCTGCGCCACACCTCCTCGCCGACATAGTCGCGCACGCGCCATGCCGGCATGTGCTCGTAATAGCCCACGCTCGGATGGTAGTAGCGCTCGGGCCTGCCGAGCAGCTTCCGCCAGAGCGGGCGCTTCGGCTTCAGCGGATTCTCGATGCGGTAGTTCTGCGGCGGGAGGCCTTTGCGGTCCTGCTCGCTCTCCTCGCGATAGGGCGTGATCACGTCGAGCGGTCCGCACAGCTCAGACAGCGCGGCCTCGATCGCGGTGCCCGCCGTTTTCTTCGTCTTGAGGAAGATGAACTTATGCTCGTGCGAGAGGATCATGGGCCCGCTTCAGAACGCGTAATCGAGGAGCGCAATCTCCTGCGCATACCAATCGCCGACCATGGCGCGCGTGTCTCCGTCATAATAGTCGCGGTAAGGCGCTGAGCTCCGCCGGAAGGTGGTCTTGGCGTGGGGGAGGGCGGTGTCGAGCTTGAGCCCGACCTGATCGAGCGCGCGCTTCAGGTCCCCTTCGAGATTCTCGAAGCGCCCAACGAAATCGACCGCGAGCCCTCCGTCGATCGAATAGATGTCGTAATTGTTGACGCGCGCGCGCCGGTCCGAATGCATGAACTCGGCGAAGGGCGGCGGGGTGTCCTTCCGCCGATAGCGGTGGTGATACCACGAGACCTGCCGGTCCCACGGATTGCGATCGAAGGCGAATTTGAAATAGCTCCGCCAGGCCTTGTCGTCGTCGAGCAGCGCCTTCGCCTCCGCCGCCGGCATGTGATTGTAGAAACCATAATCTTCGGCGGTGAATTTCAGCCAGCGCCGCTTCCACAGGAACCGCGGGCTGTCCCACCAGCCGTGCAGCCGCCAATTCTGCGCGCCGCGTTTGCCAGCGCGCTGTGCCTCGTCGATCTCGGTCAGCGGCGTGATGACGTCGTCGGGTCCGCATAGCTCGCTCAAGGCAAGCTCGATGCTCGTCCCGGCCGTCTTCTTGGTCTTGAGGAAAATGAATTTATGGGTGTGGGAGACGATCATGCCCAGCCCGCGGCAAGCCTCTGCAAAAGCAAATTTATTCGCCAAGGGCGGGGATATTTGGACGTGCTTATCACGACAATCTCTACCAAACGAGTCTAGTATGTCATCTCGATGACGGGGACCTCGGGGGGAGGGGGATTTTGACCAATAGCATAGCGCTTCGTTCGGGCCTCGCCTTCGAGAGCCCGCGCCCGGTGCGGGAGGACCGGCGCGAAGTCCGTGTCGCGGCCAGGGCCGGCGACCTCAAGCATATCTTTCTCATCGCCGGCCCCTCTGGCTCTGGCAAGAGCACGATCATGAGCGAGTTCGTGTATGACCGCCTCCCCAAAGACATCTCAGACTCTCTCCCGCCAGAGGCCAAAAACTGGCAACGCACGAGCGGCAACGAGCTGTCGCGGGAAGGGCTAGCGCGCATCCGAGCGCGCCGTGCCCGCACGCCAGGCCTCGTGGTCCACTACGATATCATGCGCCCCTTTGCCAAACGCTTCGAGCACTACGCCAACGATCCAGCCATCAAAGAGCTGACCGCATCAGGTGCGGCGCTGACAGTGCTGACCCTGGCGCCGAACCGCGAGGTTCTGCTCGAGCAGTTCCTCAAGCGCGCCGCCGATCGCGACTATGTCGAGTGGTGGGACAAGCGGCGCTGGACGCGCCCGCTCAAGCGCAAGATCCGCGAAACGATCTACCGGATCACCGGCAAGAAGCCGAAGCTCCTGAGGGAGGAGCAGCTCCGGCTGCTTGGCCTCTATGCCTCAAAAAACGGACTGAAGCGATGGGCTTCGGAGTGGGAAAGCTTCCTCGACGGCGTGCGGAGGGAGCACGATGACGTCCATCTCGTCTTCGTAACGCCCGAGCCGTCGCGGCCCGGCCATCGCCGCTTCCGCCTGCTGCGGCGTATCTGATTGGGCACCGGCATGACTGCGGCAGTTATCGAGGGACTCACCTCTTATCCCGAGCGACTGCGGCGGCGATCGCTGGGAAGTCGGGCGAGAAAGGTCTTGCGCGGTCTGCGCTGGCGCTTCGCGTTTGGCCTAATCGAAGCTGCGTTCCACGTGGCCAAGGCGGGCGGCAGGCCTTATCAGCCGGTCGAAATCGGGGGCAGGCGTTTTGCCAATGTCCGCGACACCGACGAGCGATGGCACGCGGTCGCCGAGGTGCTGCGCGACTACGGCGTGAAAAACGTGCTCGATATCGGTTGTGCGGAGGGCTGGTTCGTCCGCCGTGCCGCAGCCGATCTCAACCTGTTCGCCATCGGCATCGAGGCGACCGACGTCGGCACTGTCGGCGAGCTTGCCCGACTCCACGACCGCGTGCCGCGCGCAGCGGTAGCCAGGGCCTTCGTGACGCCGGAGGCGATCCGCGGCCTGCCGCAGTTCGACGCTGTGCTCTGCCTGTCGGTGCTGCATCACATGATCCGCGGCTTTGGACTTGGCGTCGCGGAGCGCTTTCTTCAGGTGCTCGCCACACGCGTGAGCAAGATCCTTGTGTTCGAGATCGGGACAGCCAGCGAGAGCTCGTGGACGGAGTTCCTGCCGGAGCAAAGCCAAGGGCAAGAGGCCTTTGTGCGTGAGCTGCTCGAGCGTGCAGGCTTCCGCAATGTACGCGTGATCACCGAAAGCGCAGCCTATCACCGCGAGGTGCAACGCCTGTTGTTCACCGCGGAGCCTGCCAAGGCGGCAAATCAAGAGACGCTGAAACAGCTCGAGGTCGCCTAGGCTAGCTCTTCTGCTGCTCGAGCGAGATGGCTAGGTCCTCGAGAATCGCGCCGAAATGAATCTCCGGTACTTGCAGTGCGATGGCGATGTCTTTCAGCTTCTTGCGCTCCTCCCCGGCAATCCGGCCATCGGCAAGGAGCACGAGGTACGCCGAACGGATGATCTCCTCCTTGGTCTGCCGACTCATGCTGCCTGAGATGGCGGCGAGCTCGGCGAGAATGTCTCGTTTGGTGGCATAAACCTCGGCGGCGCTCGCCACACCGCTCACATCCACCGGACGGCCGGTCCGCTCCTCGTAGACCTGCTGGATCAGCCCGACTTCGCGTGCGTCGAGCCTGCCGTCGGCCGCCGCGACCGCGACCATCGCCCTGAGGATCCAATCCGCCTCGGTGAGTTTCTCTACCACGGGACTGCTCCTCACTGCTTTCTGCTGCCGATTGTGTGGACACGAGGCCGATTTGCCAAGCCGCCTAAAAAACGAGTCTTTGAAGCGGCCCGCAAGTGTGCGCTATGACGCGGGGCTTCGCTCTTGCTCTCGCACAACAGCATGCCACTAACCTCGTGACGCCGCTTAGAATCATTTTCCTCGCCGATACGCGCCCTGGGCACTATCACCTCGCGCAGGGGGTGATTGCGGCAATTGCCCGGCTCCGCCCCGTCGAGGTCACCCGCATCGAGGTCAACCGCAAATGGATCGTGCCGACGCGCTGGCTGCGGGCGCGCATCAATGCCAAGACCTTCTTTCCTCCGCGCATGCTGCGCATGTCCTATCGCATCGATGCCTACGCGCTGCCCAAGGCGGACCTCGTGGTCTCGGCGGGAGGCGAGACATTGATGCCCAATATCTGCGTCAACCGGTTCCTCGGCATCCCGAGCATCTTTTGCGGCTCGCTGCTGCGCGGTCTCGGCCCCGAACATTTCAGCCTGATCATCTCCTCTTATGAGCGCGACGCGACCAGCCCGCAGCACATGGTGGCGCTCAAACCCTCTTCGATCGATCCCGACGCGCTCGGCCGCCCGGCCATGATTCCCCGCTATGGACCCGATCTCTATCCCCGCGTTGCGGGGCTGCTCATTGGCGGCAATGCGGGACCATTCCGTTACCAAAGTGAGGAATGGGACCGGCTTCTCGACTTCGCCGCGGAAATCTCACGCGCCTGGGGCACAAAGTGGCTCGCGTCCACCTCGCGGCGAACGCCCGCTTCGGTGGCCGACAAGATCACGGCGCTCGCTGAGGACGACACCGTGATCGCCCGCTTCATCGATTACCGCACCGCGGGCCCTGGCACCCTTCCTGAAATCTTTGGCAAGACCGATGTGATCGTTTGCACAGAGGACTCGAGCACGATGATCTCGGAAGCGGTCTCCGCGCGGCTGCCTGTGGTCGGGGCGGCGCCGGCAGCTCACCGTTTTACTGATGAGGAGCAGGACTATCGTAATTTCATGGTCGCCAACGGATGGTGCCGAGTCTTGCCGATCGCCGAACTCACGCCCCCGTCCTTCGCAAAGGCGCTGTCGGAAATCGAACCGCCGCGCGACAACCCGCTCGACGTGCTTGCCGCAAAATTGAAAGCACGCCTGCCGCAGCTTTTCTCTGAAACTAGCTAGCCAGCGACTATTTCTGAGCCGATTTGCCGCTCTCCAAGGACTGCGCCGTTTGCAGGTGCTTCTTAAGCGTCGGCAACGTGTCCTTGGCGAAGCTCGCCACATCGTCGCTGCCCTTGGCCTGCTTCTCGAACTCTTTGATGTCCTTCTTGTGGTCGGCCACTATGTGCTTGGCGAATTTCTCGTCAAAGGCCTGGCCGTTAAGCTTCGACAGCCGATCGTACTCCTGTTTCGCCTTCGGCTTCGGTTCCGTCGGCGGAGTCACGCCTTGCGTCTGGGCGAGAGATGTCGCCTTCTCGTTGGCGGCCGAGTGATCCTGGACGAGCATCTGACCGAACGAGCGCACGCCGTCGCTGCCGGCGTTCTTCTGGGCGAGCTGGCCCAGGGAAATCTCCACGAGATTTCCCTGAATGGCGTCGGTGAGGAATTCCTGGTTTGACTTCGCGGAGGCAGCGGCGACCGATCCCAGCAGGATCAGCCCGGCTCCGACGGCGACAAGTGACTTACTATTCATTTGCAAAACTCCATCTTGAGGTTGGGACCGCTTCCTTGCGTCTCGTGCGACAAACTCTGGTCGCGACGGTGCGTTCCGATTTGGCAATTCGACGCTGGATTATGTCGCATAAGGCCATTAGACAGGGCGCCTTCCAGCCAATTCGCGAACACGGAGTGCCATGGCCACCCCTCAATACGTCTATGTGATGAACAAGCTGTCCAAGACCTATCCTGGCGGGAAGCAGGTCCTGAAGGACGTCACGCTAGCCTTCTTGCCTGGCGCCAAGATCGGCGTGGTGGGCGTGAACGGCGCGGGCAAATCGACGCTACTTCGAATCATGGCAGCAGAAGAGAGGGAGTTTCTCGGAGAGGCCTGGGCTGCCGGCGGCGTCTCGGTGGGCTATTTGCCGCAAGAGCCGCAACTCGACGAGTCGAAGGACGTGACCGGCAACGTCATGGAAGGCGTGGCCGAGAAGAAGACCAAGCTCGATCGTTACAATGAGCTCGCGATGAACTATTCCGACGAGACCGCCGACGAGATGGCGAAACTCCAGGACGAAATCGACGCCCAAGGCTTGTGGGACCTCGATGCGCAGGTCGAGCAGGCGATGGATGCTCTCCGTTGCCCGCCGGGCGAGGCGGATGTGAAGACGCTGTCCGGTGGCGAGCGGCGGCGCGTAGCGCTCTGCCGGCTGTTGTTGTCAAAGCCCGACATCTTGCTGCTCGACGAGCCGACCAACCATCTCGACGCCGAAAGCGTCGCCTGGCTCGAGCATCATTTGCGCGATTACCCCGGCACCGTGATTATGGTGACGCACGACCGCTACTTTCTCGACAACATCACCGAATGGACCCTCGAGCTCGATCGTGGGGCGGGCACCCCCTACAAAGGGAGCTACTCGTCATGGCTGGAGCAAAAGGCGAAGCGGCTCGAGGTCGAGGGCAAGCAGGACGAGGCCCGTGAGCGGACGCTCGCGCGCGAGCTCGACTGGATCAGAGCAAGCCCCAAAGCGCGCCAGGCGAAGTCGAAGGCCCGGATCCGCGCCTATGAAGAGCTTCTGGCGGAGGCCGGCAAGGACCGGACGGGAAGGGCACAGATCACCATCCCGCCCGGGCCCCGCCTCGGCGACGTTGTGATCGATGCTGAGCATTTGGAGAAAGGTTTTGGCGAGATGCTCCTGATCGACGATCTCTCCTTCAAGCTGCCGCCCGGTGGAATTGTCGGCGTGATCGGGCCTAACGGTGCCGGAAAGACCACGCTGTTCCGCATGATCGTCGGTCAGGACAAGCCCGACGATGGATCGATCCGCGTCGGCGACACGGTGAAACTCGGCTATGTCGACCAGTCGCGCGACGCGCTCGACGGCAAGAAAACCGTATTCGAGGAGATCTCTGGCGGCAAAGACGTGATCAAACTCGGCAACCGCGAGGTTCCGTCACGCGCCTATGTCGGCTGGTTCAATTTCAAGGGGCCCGACCAACAGAAGAAGGTCGGTCAGCTTTCGGGCGGCGAGCGCAACCGCGTGCATCTCGCCAAGATGCTGAAATCGGGCGCCAACCTAATCCTGCTCGACGAGCCGACCAACGATCTCGACGTGGAGACACTGTCGTCGCTCGAGGCAGCGCTCGAGGATTTCCCCGGCTGCGCGGTCATCATCAGCCACGACCGCTTCTTCTTGGATCGCATCGCGACGCACATCCTGTCCTTCGAGGGCGACAGCCATGTCGAATGGTTCGAGGGCAATTTCGCCGATTACGAGGAGGACAAGAAGCGCCGGCTCGGCGAGGACGCCGTGCTGCCCAAGCGCATCAAATACAAAAAATTCGCGCGGGCTTGACTGGAAAGGGCGCTCCCGCGGGCCTTGAATTCCTCGGCGAGAAGATATAAACATATCTTTATGTCAGATGGCCAAGACGCTCGTTTTGCATCGCCGGGCCTCTCTCGGGCCCAAAGCCTTGGGGTACTTCGCGCTGCGGGGGAGGCCACGCGGCTCCGTATCCTCGCACTGCTTGCCGGCGGCGAGCTAAACGTGAAGGACCTGACCCAGATTCTGGGACAGAGCCAGCCACGCATCAGTCGGCATTTGAAGCTGATGGCCGAGGCCGGGCTCATCAGGCGCTTCCGCGAAGGCTCTTGGGTGTTCTTCCGCCTTGCCGACAGCGGTGCCGAAGCCGCACTTGCGACCGCTATCGTGGCGAGCCTCGATCAATGCGACCTCACCCTTGCCCGCGACCGCGCGCGTGCGGCAGCCGTGCAGAAGGCGCGTGCCGAAGCAGCGCAGGCATATTTCAAGGCGCATGCAAGCGAATGGGACAACATTCGCGCGCTCCACGTCGCCGAAAGCCAAGTCGAAGCGGCCATGGACGAAGCGCTCGGGCAGGGGCCGTTCGGTCTTCTCGTCGATCTCGGCACGGGGACCGGCCGCATTCTCGAGCTGTTCGGCGCCCGCGCCTTACGCGCACTCGGCTTCGACCTCAATCACGCCATGCTTGCTTACGCGCGCATGAAGCTCGAGCGGGCAGGCCTATCCCACGCGCAAGTCCGCCACGGCGATCTTTATAATGTTCCTCTGCCTGATGGCGCCGCCGATGCCGTGGTGCTGCATCAGGTCTTGCATTTCCTCGACGATCCCTCGGCCGCGATCGCCGAGGCCGCGCGGGTGCTTAGGCCCGGCGGCAAATTGCTCGTGGTCGATTTTGCGCCGCATGAGCTCGAGTTCCTGCGCGAGCAATCAGCCCACAGGCGGCTAGGCTTTGCCCGCGATCAGCTCGGCCGCCTATTCGAAAACGCAGGTCTGAAACTCGAACGCTTCGCCGAGCTAAGTCCTGAGCCTTCACAAGGCAAACTTACCGTATCGCTCTGGCTTGGATTGAAACCGGCCGACTCAAACAAGAAAAGACTGGGCAGTAAAGTAGGGGTCGCCGCGTAATGCTCTCATCCACCGAACATAAGAGCCGGTTTCTCGGCCGAGGAGCGATAGATGTGTCGTTCGAGTTCTTCCCGCCCAAGACCGCGGCGATGGAGGAGACTCTCTGGCGCTCGATCCGCAGGCTGGAGCCCTTAAGGCCAAACTATGTGTCCGTCACCTATGGCGCTGGCGGCTCGACGCGCGAGCGCACGCACGCGACGCTTGCTCGCATTCTGCGCGAGACCACGCTTAAACCGGCCGCTCATCTCACCTGCGTGGCGGCGACGAAGCCCGAGCTCGACGAGGTCATCCGCGACTATTGGGATCTTGGCGTGCGCCATATCGTGTCGCTGCGCGGCGATCCTCCAGGCGGCGTGGGCGATTGCTACACGCCGACGCCAGGCGGTTACGTCAATGCCGCCGACCTCACCGCCGGCATCAAGAAGATTGCGCCCTTCGAGATCTCGGTCGCCTGCTATCCGGAGAAGCATCCGGAATCGCCGAGCATCGAGGCGGACATCGATATGCTGAAGGCCAAGATCGATGCCGGCGCCACCACCGCCATCACCCAGTTCTTCTTCGACAACGAAGTCTATTTCCGCTTTCTCGACCGGGTGCAGTCGCGCGGCATCACCGTGCCGATCGTGCCCGGTCTCATTCCAATCCATAATTTCAAGCAGGTAGCCGGGTTCGCCGCGAAATCGGGTGCGAGTGTCCCGGACTGGATTGGTCATCGCTTCGAAGGTCTCGACGAAGATCAGGAGACGCGCCATTTGGTCGCTGCCGCTGTGGCCGCGGAGCAAGTTCTTGGCCTGGTCGATCAGGGCATCACCGAGTTCCACTTCTACACGCTGAACCGTGCCGACCTCGTTTATGCCATCTGCCATCTCTTGGGCCAGCGCCCGGCAAAGGCATTCACCGAAGCAAAGGTTGCATCATGACCAGAGACGAGCGTACCGCGGCGCTGAAGCGCGAGGCCAAGGAGCGCATCCTCATCCTCGACGGCGCGATGGGTACCATGATCCAGCGCTACAAGCTGGACGAGGCTGGCTACAGGGGCGAGCGCTTCAAAGATTTCGCGCGCGACCTCAAGGGCAACAACGATCTCCTCGTGTTGACCCGGCCCAAAATCATCAGTGAGATCCATAATGCCTATCTCGAAGCGGGCGCAGACATCGTCGAAACCAATACCTTCAACGCGCAAGCCATCTCGCAATCGGACTATGGTCTCGCCGAGATCGCTTACGAAATGAATGTCGCTGCTGCGAGGCTCGCCCGCGAGGCGGCCGACGCCTGGACCAGGAAGACGCCGGACAAGCCGAGATTCGTTGCCGGCGCCATGGGCCCGACCAACCGCACCGCTTCGATCTCGCCTGACGTGAACAATCCGGGCTTCCGCAATGTGAGTTACGACGCTCTGGTCGAGGCTTATGCCACGCAGGCGCGCGGGCTGATCGACGGCGGTGTCGATATCATCCTAATCGAGACCGTCTTCGACACGCTGAATGCCAAGGCGGCGGGCTTTGCCGTCGAGCAGGTGTTCGACGAGCTCGGCGTCGAATTGCCAATCATGGTGTCCGGCACGATCACCGATCTTTCTGGACGCAACCTCTCCGGCCAAACGCCCGAGGCCTTCTGGTACTCGATGCAGCACCTGAAGCCGTTTTCCTTCGGGCTCAACTGCGCCTTTGGCGCGGAACAGCTTAGGCCTTCGGTCGATGAGATCGCGCACGTCGCCGATACGCTGGTCAGCGTCTATCCCAATGCCGGCCTTCCCAACGAAATGGGCGCCTATGACGAGAGCCCTGAACATATGTCCGGGCTATTGGAGGAGTGGGCCAAGACCGGGCTCATTAATATCGTCGGTGGCTGCTGCGGAACGACGCCTGACCACATCCGCGCGATCGCCGGTGCCGTCTGCAAGTATAAGCCGCGCCAAGTCCCGCAACTTGCGCACAAGATGCGCCTCTCGGGCCTTGAGCCCTTTGTGCATGGTTAGGTCCGAGTCAGCATGACAAACGGTGCGCAGAATTTCGTCATGGTTGGCGAGCGGACCAACGTCACCGGCTCCGCGCGCTTCCGCAAGCTGATCGAGGCGAACGACTACGCCGCGGCGCTCGAAGTCGCACGCCAGCAGGTCGAGAACGGCGCCAACATGCTCGACGTCAATATGGACGAGGGCATGCTAGACTCAGAGAAGGCCATGGTCACCTTACTCAACCTGCTCGCCGCCGAGCCCGATATCTCGCGCGTGCCGATCATGATCGACTCGTCGAAATGGTCGGTGATCGAGGCCGGGCTCAAATGCGTGCAAGGCAAGTCGGTCGTGAACTCGATCAGCCTCAAGGAAGGCGAGGGGCCGTTTCTCGATCATGCGCGCAAAGTGCGCCGCTACGGCGCCGCGGTCGTAGTGATGGCCTTCGACGAGCAGGGCCAGGCCGAGACCGCTGAGCGCAAGTTCGCCATCTGCCAGCGTGCCTACAAGCTGCTGACCGAGAAGGTCGGCTTCCCGCCAGAGGACATCATTTTCGATCCCAACATCTTCGCCGTGGCGACGGGTATCGAGGAGCACAATGATTACGCCCACGCCTATATCGAGGCGACGCGTCGCATTAAGACCGAGCTTCCCTACGTGCACGTCTCTGGGGGCGTGTCGAACCTCTCGTTCGCCTTCCGCGGCAATGAGCGGGTACGTGAAGCGATGCATTCGGTGTTCCTCTATCACGCGATCCAAGCCGGCATGGACATGGGCATCGTCAATGCCGGCCAACTCGCGCTTTACGATGACATCGACCCAGAGCTCCGCGAGATGGTAGAAGACGTAATCCTGAATCGCAGGTC
>JBKOWI010000220.1:0-7349 GCA_046724315.1 Pseudomonadota bacterium
GTAGCAGGAGTCCCTTCGGGTTTCTTCTCGGGTGCAGCGCCGCCAGCACTTGGCAGAGGCGGCGGGGTGTCGCTCTTGGAGCGCAAGAAGGCAATGACGTTGGCGCGCTTCTTGGCATCGGGGATGCCGGGGAACGCCATCGCCGTTCCGGGCGCGAAGGCTTGCGGATTGGTGAGCCAGGGATCGAGAAGCTCGTAGGTCCAGACGCCGTCTTTTTGATGCGCCTTGAGAGCGTCGGTGTAATTGAAGCCCTCGACCGAGGCGATCTTCCGTCCAATCACGCCGTAGACGTTAGGTCCGACCACCGCCGCGCCGCCTTTATCGAAGGTGTGGCACACTTTGCACAAAGCTGCGTCAGCCTCGCCCTGCTTCGGGTCTGCCGAGGCGAGCAACTTGTCGATCTCTGCGCCGCCGGCTGCGGCTGCAGGCTTTTCGGCTTCAGCAGGCTTCTGTTCGGCAGTCGGAGCGCCTCCAGCAGGGGCCTGAGGCAGGGGGGGCGGGTTGTCGTTTTTGGTGCGCAGGAAGACGAGCACGTCGGCGCGCTCCTTGGGGTCCGGCAGGCCGGGGAAGAGCGCCATCTTGGTACCCGGGACGAATGCGCCCGGGTTGTTGATCATATGGTCGATCTTCTCGTAATCCCAGTTGCCGAGCTCGGCAGCCTTTGCTTTGAGCGCCTCGGAATATTCGTAGCCCTCATGCGATGCGACCTTCCGGCCGAGCACGCCATAGAGGTCAGGTCCGATCATGTTCGGACCGCCCTTATCGAAGTTGTGGCAGATCGAGCACTTCTTGGCGACATCTGCGCCATGCGCCGGGTTGGCACTCGCAAGCAACGTCGCAAGATTGGCACCGCCCTCGGCCGGCTTCTTCTCTTCGGCTTTTTGCTCGGCGACCTCGGGCTTGTGCTCCTGGAAGGCGATATTGACGATCGTCCGCGTGCCGAAGAACAGCAGCAAGGCCCCCAGCACGGCCATCGCGATCTGATTTAGGCGGTAATAGTCCATGATCCTCATCCCCCAGCAGGGCTACTTGGCTAGCGTAGCTCTTGCGACGCGGCGCGAGACTAAAGGGCGTATGCCCTTGTTGCAACCCGGACATCGGCTCTAAGCCTCATTGTCGCGTGGGAACTTATCCCGTGCTACCTCAGCCCGCCATGGACTGTCTGATCGTCATCCCAGCAAGGCTGAAAGCGACACGACTCCCCGATAAGCCTCTGGCCGATATCGCGGGCGAGCCGATGATCGTTCATGTCTGGCGGCGCGCAGTGGAGGCCGATTGCGGCCCTGTGGTTGTCGCAACCGATTCCGAAGCGGTGCGGGACAAGGTCCTTCTCGCTGGTGGTAAGGCGCTGATAACGCGTGCAGATCATCCGAGCGGATCAGACCGGGTGTTCGAGACCATCGAGAAATTCGATCCGCGAGGCGCCTTTGAGGTCGTGGTCAATCTGCAAGGGGATTTGCCCACGCTCGATCCAAAGCTCGTGCGGAGCTGCCTTGCCGCGCTCCGCGAGCACGACGCCGATATTGCTACCATCGCCGCAGCCATCACGCGGGAGGAGGAGTGCACCGATCCGAATGTGGTGAAGGTGGTGGGGTCGCCGCTTAAAGGTGGGTCGGTGTTGCGCGCCCTCTATTTCACCCGCGCTACTGCGCCTTATGGCGAGGGGCCGCTCTATCATCATATCGGCATCTATGCTTACCGGCGGCAGGCATTGCAGCGCTTCGTGTCGCTACCTCCGTCGCCCCTCGAGCTCAGGGAGAAACTCGAGCAGCTCAGAGCGCTGGAAGCCGGTATGCGCATTCATGTCGGGCTCGTTGACACTGTCCCGCTCGGTGTCGATACTCCGGCCGACCTTGCGCGGGCGCGTGAACTGTTCAAGTCCCGCCGCTGACCTCGCCCGTTTTCCCAAGCCGATGAAGAAATCGCGTTCAAACAGAATCGCCTTTCAGGGCGAGCCGGGGGCAAATTCGCATCTCGCCGCGCAGGATGCTTATCCGCGCATGGAGGCGCTTGCCTGCCCCACCTTCGAGGATGCCATCGCTGCGGTGAAAACCGGCAAGGCCAAGCTCGCCATGATCCCGATCGAGAATTCGGTGGCCGGCCGCGTCGCCGATATCCATCACCTCCTTCCCCATTCGGGACTTCATATCGTCGCCGAGCATTTCGAGCGCGTGCGCCATCAGCTGCTCACGCTTCCCGGCGTGAAACTCACCGAGCTCAAGACCGTGCACAGCCACATCATGGCGCTTGGCCAATGCCGGAATGCGATCCGCGCCTTGAAGTTGAGGCCGGTGGTCGAGGCCGACACGGCTGGCGCCGCGCGGCATTTGCGCGAGACCGGCGACCGCAGCTTTGCCGTGATCGCGTCGAAATTGGCGGCCGACATCTACGGGCTCAAAGTGGCAAAAGCCGGCATCGAGGATGCCGAGCACAACACCACGCGCTTCGTTGTCCTGTCCGCTAGCCCTGAGAAAGTGCGCGCCGTCGACGGTCCCGTGATCACGAGCTTCGTGTTCCGTGTCCGCAACGTGCCGGCCGCGCTCTACAAGGCGCTCGGAGGCTTCGCCACTAACGGCGTCAACATGACGAAGCTCGAGTCCTATCAGCTCGAGGGCTCATTCAACGCCACCATGTTTTATGCCGATATCGAAGGCCATCCCGACGAGCGGCCGGTCAAGCTCGCCATGGAGGAACTGCATTTCTTCTCGAGCGAGGTGACAGTACTCGGCACCTACCCGGCGAGTACCTTCCGCGCCGAGCTCAAAGCCTCGCAGGACTGACTGCTCGATCAGACTCTACGCTGGCTTGGCGGTGAACAGTTGGCACCATCCGCTCGCGGCGATTGGGTCCTCAACCACCTTGCACGACGCCGGCGCGACGAATTGGACGCAGCCCGAGCATTGCTGCCCATCTTTTGGGTGGTCCTGATATTTGGCGGCCTCGTGCGTGAGTTTCTGTTGCGCGAACAGATTTTGCGGGACGGCGCTTGTGGAAATGATGGCTCCGGCGATCATCGGCACGCTCTTTAACAACGAGCGGCGGCAAACACCTTTATCGGAGGGATTGGTCATGCGAGCACTCCTTGCATTGCCCAGAGATGAAGCGAGTCTCGCGCGAGAAAACCTTCTGCTTACCTGGAAGGTTCCGCCGCCCCTCTTCGAAAGCCAACTTGATTGCTTGCACTGGGTGCCGGCGCCGCTACGTCATTGGTGCCTAAAATATCGCGGACAAGGACGAGATGGCTTTGAGCTTCCCGTCGCACCTCATGCCGGGGCGCATCAATTTAAAACCCAGCGGGGCCAGGAGCTCGGCGATGCGCCGGCCACCTTTGTGCTCTCTCGCCTTAACCTGAATCTGTCTAAGCGCCGGATTTGCGAGCGTTTGCGTTGCGCCGGCAAAGATCTCCTGTGTGAGGCCCGGCACGTCGATCTTTATGTAGTTCGGGCAGGGCGCGCCATAGCGCGCGATGAACTCATCGATAGTGCAGACCTGAAGAGCCTGAATTGATGGGAAACTCTCCCGTTTTGGATCCAGCTTCTTGCTTTCTTTGAAGGTGAAGGAGCGCGCCGACATTAATTGCGAAACGTGCAAGTCCATGATTCCCGACGTGTCGTGAAACCAAGCTGCAGACATCGGACGCGTCTCTCCAAACCGTTCAATTCGCAGTTGGCCACTAGATTGTAGTAGTTGACCGCCGCTGGCTCGAAGGCCCAGACCTTCAGGTCACCGCGCATTGCAGCATATAGCGTCAACACACCGATATTGGCGCCGATGTCCCAAAATACCGAACCGGGCACCATTGAGTCGATCCACTCGAGGGAACCCGGCTCTTTGGTCATGATCGCGCGCGCCCGCCAGTAGCCGGCGCCGCTGTGATTCAAAAACCGTATTTTGCCGTGCGGTGTGTCGACGACGGCAGGTTCGCTGAGGAGAAGATCGATTAGGTCTGCGCGCTGCTCCGCCGGTAACCATTTGAGCAAGGATAGAACTCGTCTCGCGCCAGCCCTCGCTATGAGGTGCGCCAGCCTGCTCGCTTTCCCGAAGATGCCGCTGTTCACGTCCGGCAAAGCCTTTGCTTGGCCACTCTAGAACGATTGCCAAAGCATAGCTCCCGATCAGGGTATGGTTCCGCTTTGGGCCCGCGGCCTAAGCGCGCGGACTGCTTGCACGGCCCAAGCGGCCAAACATGCGGCGGCCTTCGCCGTTTGAGCGCTTTGGAATGCATTTTCCCGCCGCACCCGCGAAACGAACGCTGTTGCGGGTAACAAGAGCTTGGTGGATCCCGCCGTACAGCAGGTTGCAAGCATTGGGTTGCCACACGGCCAGCTATTCCCGATATACTTAAGAGGGAGGTTGGCGGCAGGCGCGTCCCTCGCCAACCGGGTCAGGTCCGGAAGGAAGCAGCCCTAACGAGCGTTTCGCGGGTTGCTCGTCCAGCCTCCCACCTCGCCTTAAAGCGTTATAGTGCGTACCGGGCGCCTCGCCTTGGCGCCCGCTGCACATAGCCTTCGCGTGAAAGTCCGCTCGTGGCCGAAGTCGAAGATCGAGAGAAGAGCGCGCCGAAGCCTGCCGGCAAGGGCAAGGCTGATGGCCCTGCCGCGCAAGCCTCCGAGCCTGCCGCGGCAAGCCACGCGGCACTCGCCCGCAAATACCGGCCTAAGGTCTTCGCCGAGCTGATCGGCCAGGACGCCATGGTGCGAACGCTGCGTAATGCCTTCGCCTCGGGGCGGATTGCGCAAGCCTATATGCTCACCGGCGTGCGCGGCGTCGGCAAGACCACGACTGCGCGGCTCATCGCGCGTGCGCTGAACTACGAGACGCCCAGCGCGAAAGTGCCAACTCTCGATATGGCCGAGGAGGGCGTGCACTGCCGCGCCATCCTCGAGAGCCGGCACCTCGACGTGGTCGAGATGGATGCGGCCTCCCACACCGGTATCGACGACATCCGCGAGCTGATCGACAGCGCGCACTACAAGCCGAACACCGCCCGCTACAAGGTCTACATCATCGACGAGGTCCACATGCTGTCGAAGCAGGCCTTCAACGGCCTGCTCAAGACACTGGAGGAGCCTCCTGAGCATGTGAAGTTCATCTTCGCCACGACCGAAGTTCGTAAAGTGCCGGTGACGGTGATATCGCGTTGCCAGCGTTTCGATCTCAGGCGGATCGAGATCGATCAGCTCGCGCAGCATCTCGCCCAGGTCGTGGAGCAAGAGGGGGCCAAGGCAGATCCCGCTGCACTCGCCCTGATCGCTCGCGCCAGCGAAGGCTCGGTGCGCGATGCGCTGTCGATCTTGGATCGCGCCATTGCATTCGGCGGAGGACAGGTCGAGACCGATGCCGTGCGCGGTCTACTCGGCCTTGCCGATCGCTCACGCGTCTTCGACCTGCTCGAGACTGTTCTGTCCGGCGATGCCGGCGGTGCGCTCCGCGCGCTTTCCGGGCTCACTAGGGACGGCGCCGAGCCAGGCCAGATCATCGCCGATCTCGCCGATGCCGTGCATGCCGTAACGCTGGTCAAGGCCGCTGGAAAGGACAGCGCCGATCCCGCCGCAAGCGAGGCCGAGCGCGAGCGCGCCGTGAGCCTCGCGGAGCGTTTGCCGATGCCGGCTCTCGCTCGTGCCTGGCAAATGCTGTTGAAGGGCCATGAGGAGGTGCGGGAGAGCTCCCGCCCGCACGCCGCCGCCGACATGGTCCTGGTCAGACTCGCTTACACGGCAGACCTGCCGTCGCCGGCCGATCTTGCCCGCCGCTTGCAGGATGGCGCGGGGATGACCGCCGCTCCCGCCTCTGCCGGCGGCACGCCGAAACCTTCGCGCAAACCCGTCCATGCCGAGGCTGAAGCCCCGCCCGCTGTGTTTGACAGTGCGGACGATGAAAATCCTGAATCTCGCGACGTTGCCCCTCAACTCAAGAGCTTCGAGGACGTGGTTGCGCTTGCCGAGACGAAGCGCGACTTGAAGCTCAAGCACGCGCTGCTCGAGCAGGTGCGGCTCGTTCGGTTCAAGCCGGGCACGATCGAGGTCAATCCTCTGCCTCAAGCGCCCCGCGACCTCACTCAGGAGCTCATGCGCAAGCTCAAAATGTGGACAGGCCGCGTGTGGATCGTGGCGGTGAGTGACGAGACAGGCGCAGACCCCCTTGGCGTGCAGCGCCGCGCGAAGGAGGCGCGCGAGATCGAGACGATCCGCGAGCATCCTGCGGTGAAAGAGGTGATGCAGCATTTCCCTGGTGCGCGCATCGCAGCTGTACGACCCACACCGCAGCCCGAGGCGGAAGCCGACGTGCCCGACGAACCTGACGAGCTCAAAGAGGACGGGACCACGCGATGAAGAATTTCGGGCAAATGATGAAGCAGGCGCAGGAGTTGCAGGGCCGCATGGCCGAGATGCAGGCAGAGATGGAGCGCACGCGCATCGAAGGCCGATCCGGCGGCGGCATGGTGGTGGTGACGCTCACCGGCAAGGGCGACATGGCCGGCGTCAAGATCGATCCGTCGCTGTTCAAGCCCGAGGAGTCCGAGATTCTCGAAGATCTCATCGTCGCCGCGCATAACGATGCCAAGAACAAGGTCGAGGAGGCGATGAAGGAAAAGATGAAATCGCTCACCGGCGGCCTTCCCCTTCCTCCCGGCCTCAAGCTGTTTTGATGGCTTCCAGTGCTCATGGCTAAGGTTGCGGCAGGCCCCGAGATCGAGCGGCTGATCCAGTTGCTTGCGCGGCTGCCGGGGTTAGGTCCCCGCTCTGCGCGTCGCGCGGCGCTTGCCCTCATCAAGAAGAAGGAGCAGCTGCTCGGTCCGCTCGCCGCGGCGCTTGCCGAGACCCGCGACGCCATCCTCACCTGCGAGACTTGCGGCAATATCGATACGCAAAGCCCGTGCACGCTCTGCCGCGATCCGGCCCGCGAGCGCTCTCTGATTTGCGTGGTTGAGGAGGTAGGCGATCTCTGGGCACTCGAGCGCGCGAGCGTGCTCAACGGGCTCTATCACGTATTGGGCGGCACGCTGTCGCCGCTCGACGGCGTCGGCCCAGATGATCTCTCCATCGCCAAGCTGATCGAGCGCGCCCGAGACCCTAGCGTCAAGGAAGTGCTGCTCGCGCTGAATGCCACGGTCGAGGGACAATCGACCGCGCATTACCTGATGGACCAGCTCGCCGGTTGCAACGTTGCGGTCTCGCGGCTCGCGCATGGTGTGCCGATCGGTGGCGAGCTCGACTACCTCGACGAAGGGACTCTCGCCGCTGCCGTCAAAGCCCGCAAGTCCATATAGCTCTGGCGCTTAGCGTCTTCCCGCCGGTCGACTGCAAGGAACCAAGCCTAAGTGCTGCACATTCTCAGGTCGGCAGCCG
>JBKOWI010000149.1:0-2910 GCA_046724315.1 Pseudomonadota bacterium
ACAGAGTAGGCTTCCCCAAATGCGGAGTCCTTAACCAACGTGGCGAGGAACTCTCCCTGCTGACGATTGTTTTGCATTGCACAACTTTCTAAGATGAGAGAGTTCTAGCGTTCTGAGCTCGGGTTGGAGGCCCTCGTTCAGCTAAGTACTGCGATGTTCCGCCCGCTCCGCTACATCCTCGATCGGCTCATCACGACAGGTCATTTAAACCTGATCGACGCCGAATGCCGTAACTATGGCTTCGGTGATTTTAGCGGTCCGCCCGTTACCGCGCGTATCACCGACAAATGGACCGAGATCAGACTCGCGCTCAACCCGTCGCTCGCGATCGGCGAGGCCTATATGGATGGCCGGCTGATCATTGAGCAGGGGACGATCTACGACTTTCTCGAAGTGATCCTTAAAAATCTCGCGGCGATGCGCTGGCCGCGCTGGTTCCAGCTTATTGACGATGCGCGTTCGTTGGTAAGACCGCTTCAGAGCTACAATCCTACGCGGCGAGCCAAGCGCAACGTCGCGCGTCACTACGATCTCGACAGCAGTCTCTACGACCTATTTCTGGATGCCGACCGGCAATATTCCTGCGCTTATTTCGAGGCGGACGGCACCTCGCTCGAGGAAGCGCAGGCCGCCAAGAAGCGGCATCTCGCGGCCAAGCTCCACCTTTGCGATGGACTCAAGATCCTTGATATCGGTTCCGGCTGGGGCGGCCTTGCGCTTTATCTCGCCAAGACTGCCCATGTCGAGGTGACTGGCATCACCTTGAGCGAAGAGCAGCTCAAAGTTTCGCAGGAACGGGCGCGCGCCATGGGACTCTCGCGTTCGGTCAACTTCGAGCTTTGCGACTATAGGAAGCTCGAAGGCAAATTTGACCGCATCGTTTCGGTCGGCATGTTCGAGCATGTCGGGACAACCCACTATCGAAGCTTCTTTGACAGGCTTGGGAGGCTACTTACGGACGATGGCGTCGCCGTACTCCATTCGATCGGCCGCTTCGACGGACCAGCTTCGACTAACCCCTTCATCGCCAAGTACATTTTCCCGGGCGGCTATATCCCTGCCTTGAGTGAGGTTTTCCCACCCATCGAGCGCGAACGCCTGATTGTCACCGACCTTGAGATTCTGAGGCTCCATTACGCCTCGACTTTACGTCATTGGCGGCAGCGCTTCCGCGCTTCCTGGCATGTGGCGGCGGCGAAGTTCGGTGAGCGGTTTTGCCGGATGTGGGAGATGTATCTTGCAGGCGCCGAGACGGCGTTTCGCTATCAGAACCTGATGGTGTTCCAGTTGCAGATGACAAAAGACCAGAAAGCTCTGCCGCTCACACGCGACTACATGCATGAAGCCGAGCGGGAGCTCCGTATGCGCGACAGCCATCCTGCACTGCAGCGAAAGCGACGCAGTGCGAGCTAGCGCCATCGCCGCTTGTGGGCGAGCGCACGATCTCCCCGATGTTCACAGGCTGACATCTAGCTGCCCTCTTCCTTTGCGGTAGTGTCGGGCTATGAGCAATGCATTGATTCGGCCGCTTCAGCCCGAGACGCCGGTCTTCCGCGCGCCTCCCCATAATCAAGAGGCTGAGCAGGCACTTCTGGGCGCGATTCTAGTAAACAATGAAGCCCTCGACCGAGTGTCCAGCTTTTTGCAGCCGAGACATTTTATCAATCCACTGCATAGTAGGATTTACGAGAGCGTCTCGCAGTTAATCCGTGGTGGTAAGCGTGCAACTCCCATCACGCTAAAAACCTATTTTGAGAATGAAGTGCCGGTAGGGGACCTAACCGTACCTCAGTATCTCGGTCGCCTAGCAGCCAACGCTACCACCATCATCAACGCCGAGGACTACGGCCGCACCATCTACGACCTAGCCATCCGTCGTCAGCTCATTGAAATTGGCGAGATCATGGTGAACACGGCCTACGATTCCCCTATCGATGCGCCACCTAACTCGCAGATTGAGCAAGCGGAACTACGGCTCTTTGAGCTTGCTGAAACGGGAAAATACGGATCGGGCTTTGAGCCATTCACCTCCGCACTTACGGTTGCCATCGACATGGCCGCCAATGCCTATCGGCGGGACGGCGGGCTTTCAGGACTCGCGACTGGATTTGTCGATCTAGACTTGAAGATGGGGGGGTTGCAACCGTCAGATCTCGTTATTCTAGCTGGCCGGCCAGCCATGGGAAAGACGGCGCTTGCCACCAACATCGCCTATCACGTGGCCAAAACCTACGTGGCCGATCCGGACTCGGATAAGGTGCTCGACGGCGCGGTTGTCGGTTTCTTCTCGCTGGAAATGTCGGCCGAGCAGCTCGCCACGCGCATTATTTCTGAGCAGGCCGAAATCCCATCAGAGCAAATACGCCGCGGCCGCATCAACTCCGAGGACTTCGACCGCATTGTGGAAGTCTCGCAGGAGCTCCAGAACCTGCCTCTTTATATCGACCAAACCGGCGGCATCACCGTGGCTCAGCTTGCCGCCCGGGCGCGGCGCTTGAAGCGCCAGAGAGGCCTCGGCTTCATCGTCGTTGACTATCTCCAGCTCCTATCCGGCTCCTCCAGACGGGCCGCCGAAGGCCGCGTGCAGGAAGTGACTGAGATTACGACGGGGCTCAAAGCCCTTGCCAAAGAACTCCACGTACCCATTCTTGCCCTCTCACAGCTCTCCCGCCAGGTCGAACAGCGCGAAGACAAGCGCCCGCAACTCGCCGATTTACGGGAATCAGGCTCGATCGAGCAGGATGCCGATGTGGTGTTGTTCGTGTACCGCGAGGAATATTATCTAGAGAATAGGGAGCCGACTCCGAACACAGACGAACACGTCAAGTGGCGAAACAACATCGAAAACGCCTACGGCAAGGCCGAGGTGATCATCGGCAAGCAGCGCCACGGACCGACCGGCACGGTAAG
>JBKOWI010000126.1:0-5118 GCA_046724315.1 Pseudomonadota bacterium
GGTCCCACCCGTCTTCAACTCGAAATAGTCGATGTCGGTGTTGGCGCCCGGATAGGTATATTCGAGCCCGCCAATCGTGAAGGTGATGTTCCTCCACTTGGGCGAGATGCCGCGAGTGTGACTATTCTGCAATGGTCCAAGCGCTTTTAGCCACTTTGGGCTTATGCGTACATTTATGGCGTTTCTACTACTATGAAAGACTGCATAGAAGAGGAGCAATTGCCCAAAGCTCCAGCGAAGATCAATTGAGTTGCTAATTCATTAGGTTGCGTTTTCCACTTCCACGACTTCTGCGGCAGCAGGGGAAGCCTTGTTAGGGCAAGGATGCCTATTAGAATGATTTCGGATATCAGAAATTCGCTTCTGCGAGCCGATTCGCGGGCTCCTTATCGCAAGACTCATGGTGCGTGACGCAGAACCCGGGACCGTGCTGGTGACCGGCGCGGCAAGACGGCTCGGCCGTGTCATTGCCTTGGATTTTGCGCGGCGAGGCTGGCGGGTGGGCGTGCATTACCACGCTTCTGCGCCTGCTGCTTCGGCGCTTGTGGCCCAAATCGAGGCGATGGGCGGCAGCTCGACAGCGCTCCAGGCTGACCTAGCGGAAATCGAGGGGCTTTCGGCGCTCACTGCGGCCTGCGCCGACCGACTAGGACCGGTAACTTGCCTCATCAACAACGCGGCCTGCTTCGATTGGGATTCGATCGAAAGCCTCGACCGGCAGAGTTGGCAAGCTCACCTCCAGATTAATCTGCGGGCGCCGGTCTTCCTCACGCAAGCCTTCGCCAAGCAACTTCCCGACGGCGCCTGCGGCAACGTCATCAACATGCTCGACCAGAAAGTTCTGCGCCTCGATCCTGAATACTTCTCCTACACCATCGCCAAGTCCGGCCTGTGGGTCGCAACGCAAGTATTGGCACAGGCGCTCGCACCTCGTGTCAGGGTCAACGCTATAGCACCTGGTCCTGTTTTGCCCAGTCAGACTCAAGACAAAGCTTCATTCGAGCGCGAGGTTGGCGCAACCTTGCTCAAGCACCCCGTCAGCGCCGAGGATGTCGCCGCAGCGATAGGATTCCTGATCGATACGCCTTCCGTGACCGGCCAGATGATCGCCTTAGATTCGGGCCAGCATCTCGCCTGGAGCACCGGCGAGAGATAACGCTGTCCCGGCCCTTGAACCGGGTTGTGCTAAGACCTTACCTTCGGCTTACGAGCCACGCTCCTGGCGTGGGCAAAACCTCCATGATCCCATGCCGTTAGAGAATCCGGACAGCGCCCAGCCTTCGCTCATTCAGCGCGCGCTCAATGCCTTGCGCGACGTCGAGACCGGCGCGCCCGTGATCGGCCGCTATGCCAAGACGGCCCCCGCAGGTCCTGGCGTCTACCGCATGATCGATCCGGCAGGCGAAGTCCTCTATGTCGGCAAGGCGCGTCATCTCAAGAAGCGGGTGCAGAGCTATGCCCGTGGGCAAGGGCACAACAACCGCATCGCCCGCATGGTCGCCGACACCGCGGCAATGGAATTCGTCACCACGGCGACCGAGATTGAGGCGCTCCTGCTTGAGGCCAACCTCATCAAGCGGCTGAAGCCCCGCTTCAACGTGGTTCTCCGGGACGATAAGTCCTTCCCCTTCATCCTCATCGCCCGCGATCATGCGGTGCCGCAGATTCTCAAGCATCGCGGCGCACGCAGCCGCAAAGGCGATTATTTCGGTCCGTTTGCCTCGGCCGGAGCGGTCGGGCGCACCATTAACACTTTGCAACGCGCCTTCTTGCTGAGGTCGTGCTCGGACGCCTATTTCGAGAGCCGGCTCCGACCCTGCCTGCTCTATCAGATCAAGCGCTGCTCGGCGCCGTGCACCGGGGAAATCTCGGTGGAGGACTACGGCAGGCTGGTCGACGAGGCGCTCGCCTTCCTCACCGGCGAGAGCGATGAGGTGAAGCGCAGGCTGCATGCGTTGATGGACGAGGCGAGCCTCAAGCAAGACTACGAGCGCGCCGCGAGCTTCCGCGACCGGTTGACCGCCCTCTCACACATCCAGTCGCGCCAGGGCATCAATCCGCATAGCGTGAAGGAGGCGGACGTATTCGCTGCGCATCAGGAGGCGGGGCAGACCTGCATCCAGGTCTTTATCTTCCGCACCGGCAACAACTGGGGCAATCGTGCCTATTTCCCGCGCGCGGACAAAAGCCTCTCGGTCGAGGAGGTGCTCGAGTCGTTCGTCGCCCAGTTCTATGACGATAAGCCGCCGCCCAAGCTGGTGCTCCTTTCGCATGAAATCGGAGGGCGCAAACTGCTCGCTGAAGCCTTGTCGCTGCGCGCCGGGCGCAAGATCGAGGTCGGCAGGCCGGTGCGCGGAGAGCGGCGCGATCTTGTCGAGCACGCGCTGGTCAATGCGCGCGAGGCACTGGCGCGACGACTTGCCGACTCGACGTCGCAGGCTGCGATCTTCTCGAGCCTCGCCGAGCTGCTCGACCTCGACGAAGCGCCGGAGCGGATCGAAGTTTACGACAACAGCCATATCTCCGGCACGAACCCGGTGGGGGCCATGATCGTTGCGGGTCCCGAAGGCTTCATCAGAGCTCAATACCGCAAGTTCAACATGAGGAATGAAGACCTTGCCCCGGGCGACGATTACGCCATGATGCGCGAGATGCTGACGCGCCGCTTCAGCAGGCTCGCCAAGGAGAAGGGCGAGGTGAACGGATGGGCGGCGCCTGACCTCGTATTGATCGACGGCGGTCCGGGCCAGCTCGGCGCGGCCTATGAGGTGCTCGACGAGCTCGGGCTTTCCGAGATCAAGATCGCCGCGGTAGCCAAAGGTCCCGACCGCAATGCCGGCCGCGAGCGCATCTATCTCAAGGGCAAGGGGCCGCTTCTGTTGGAACCTCGCGACCCGGTGCTTTACTGCATCCAGAAGCTCAGGGACGAGGCGCACCGGTTTGCCATCGGGGCCCATCGCGCCAAACGCAAGAAGGCGATCACCGCCTCTCCTCTCGACGAGGTGCCCGGTATCGGACCCGCGCGCAAGCGTGCCCTGCTCCAGCATTTCGGCTCGGCCAAGGCGGTTAGCCGGGCGGGTATCGCCGATCTTCAGGCGGTGGGCGGCATCAGCGCGCAAATGGCCAAGACCATCTATGATCACTTCCACGGGTGAGCGACCGTGAGCGGGCAGGACATGGCTGAGCAGGGTTTGAAGGCACGCCGCAGGCCGCGCGACCAGCGTCGCGGCAAATTCGTGAGCCTGCCCAACCTGCTCACCTATTTCCGCATCCTGGCCATCCCTGCCCTGGTCGCCTGCTTCTTCGTCGCAGCGGATTGGGGCCGCTGGACCGCGATGTGGATCTTTATTGCAGCGGGCGTGAGCGACTTCCTCGACGGCTATCTCGCGCGCGCCTGGGAGCAGCAAAGCGTGATCGGCCGCATGCTCGACCCGATCGCCGACAAGCTGATCGTCGCCGCGGCGCTTCTGATGCTCGCCGCAGACCAGACCATCGCGGGCTGGTCGCTGTGGGCAGGCGTGATCATCCTCTGCCGCGAGATCCTCGTGTCGGGCCTGCGCGAGTTTCTCGGCACGCTCGCGGTTCCCGTACCCGTCACTGCGCTCGCCAAATGGAAGACCGTGGTGCAGATGGTGGCGATCGGTTTCCTGCTTGCCGGCAGCGCCGGAGACAAGATCTGGCCCTACACCACGGTGTTTGGACTGACGCTATTATGGATCGCCGCGATCTTCACGCTCTATACCGGCTACGACTATCTCCGCGCCGCGATCGCGCATCTCGTGACCGAGAAGGACTGACCGATGCGGCTCCTCTATTTCGCCTGGGTCAAGGAGAAGGTCGGCCACGCCTCCGAGGAGGTCGCGATTCCGGAGAACGTTGCGACGGTCGCCGAGCTGATCGCCTGGCTCAAATCGCGCGGGCCCGAATTCGCCAACGCCTTCGAGCGCGAGCAAGTGATCCGCGCGGCGATCGACCAGAGCCACGTGCGCCATGACGCGCGGATCGGCGCCGCGCGCGAGATCGCCTTCTTCCCGCCGGTAACCGGAGGCTGACGTGATCCGCGTCCAGCAGGAAGATTTCGACATCGGCGCCGAGGTCGCGAAGCTCACCGCGGGGCGCACCGACATCGGCGCGATCGTCACCTTCACCGGCACCGTGCGCGACCAGGACGGTGGGGTCGAGGAGATGACTCTCGAGCATTATCCCGGCATGACCGAGCGCGAGCTTTCGCGCATCGAAGCCGAGGCACAGGCGCGCTGGCCATTGCAGGCGAGCCTTGTCGTGCATCGCTATGGTAGGCTCAAGCCGGGCGACAATATCGTTCTCGTGGTGACGGCGTCGGAGCATCGCGACGCTGCGTTCGATGCCGCCAAGTTCCTGATGGACTACCTCAAGAACAGCGCGCCGTTCTGGAAGCGCGAATCTGGTCCCGGCGGAAGCCGTTGGGTCGAAGCCGAGGCGAACGACGCAGATGCCGCCGCGCGCTGGCACAGAAAGAAGCACGCTGCCGAGTAATTCGCGATTGCAACAGGTCGCGCTGCCTCGGCACGCAGGAGCGACGGACATGAGCGCAAGGGTTTCGGCCGCCAACGTCAAGCTGAAGCGGGCCTATGAACCGCCGTCGGCTGAGGACGGTACGCGCGTCCTCGTCGACAGGCTGTGGCCGCGCGGAGTCTCCAAACAGAAGGCCTCCCTCGATCGTTGGATGAAGGAGATCGCGCCATCCACCGAACTCCGCAAATGGTTCGCTCATGACCCAGAACGCTGGGAGCAATTTCGCCGCCGCTACGCCGAAGAGATTTGCGAGCACCCTGATCTGCTTGCCGAGCTCCGGTCTTTGGCGCGGCATCATAAGGTAACGCTCGTGTACTCGGCCCATGACGAGGCACACAACGACGCGGTCGTTTTGCGCGACGTGCTTCTCGGGCGCGACTGACAGGGCAGGCACCGTTCATCGCCTCGCCGCGCGGACGCGCAAGGTCATGTCAAACAGCTCCCCTTCGAGTGAAGGGGGATGGCGCGCCGAAAAGCGCAAACCTATGGTTCCGCATCTGTCGCCAGATGCGGCGGGCGCTTCTCGGCACGCCAATCGCGGACGTCTTGTCGGCACCGGGCCCT
>JBKOWI010000183.1:0-5923 GCA_046724315.1 Pseudomonadota bacterium
TTGCCGCGCTCCCCTGGAAAGCGGCGTGGGACATCAGCCGCGTGTACGGACGCGCCGAACCGTCAGACAAAGCCTGCCTTTCACGCGCCATCGTCGCCGCGGCCGAGACCGGCACTTTGTTTCTCGTTTCAGGTGCCGACAACCCCACCACTCTCAATTTCCTGCCCGAGTTTCACATGGTCCTCGTCAAAGCTTCGGATATCGTCGGCTCGTACGAGGAGGCTTGGGATCGCTTGCGCAAGATCTACGGCGAACGAACGCTGCCGCGCACCGTCAACATGATCAGCGGACCGTCGCGGACGGCAGATATCGAGCAGACGATCGTCAGAGGTGCGCACGGTCCCCGCCGCCTTTATGTCTTGATCCAGGGCTAAAGCACGCCCGGAGGGCATAGGAAAGCCCGGTTTCCCGCGGCTTTGAGCCCATCGGCTCACTTCCGTTCCCTCATCCGTTCGGTTATGGTGCAGCAATCTCCCACCGTGGACTGAAGCTCGTGGGTCCGGCGTAAGACCGGGTCGGGGTGGCCCTTAATGCAGCTTGCCGTGTGGTTGATCGAGCGTCCTCGCTGGTTCAAGCGGACCGTCCTCATCTTCAACGACCTCCTGCTGCTTACCCTAGCATTGTGGGCCGCCTATTCGCTCCGACTAAGCCAGCTCTACGTCCCGGACACCCAGCCCAAGATCCTGCTCATGGCGTCGGCTCCGTTGATCGGCGTCGCCGTCTTCCATTTGCGCGGTCTCTACAAACTCGTGACGCGTTTCATCGGGCCTGAGGGGACGACCAAGATCTATTTGGCGGTGATTATCGCCACGGTCGCCTGGGCGCTCGTCGTCTATATGAGCGGCGTCAGAGATCATCCGCGGTCCGCCGTCGTGATCTATGGCCTGATTGCCGCGCTCCTCATTCGCCTGAGCCGGCAATGGGCGGGGGCAGCACTGCTTCGAGCCGCGCCGCAGCACAAGCCGGTGAGCTTCGACGAGAGAAAGGCTGTCATCATCTATGGCGCAGGCACGATCGGCATCCAGCTTTTGCGCGCGCTTAACGAGACCGGCAAGTACAAGACCGTCGCCTTTATCGATTCAAACCCGTCGCTCGCGGGCCAGTTCGTGCACGGCGTCAAGGTGGTGAGGCCTGAGAAGATCAGCAGGGTGATCGACAAGGACGGGGTGAAGGAGGTCCTGCTCGCGACGCCATCGGCGCTGCGCGGCGAGCGGCGCCTCGCGCTCAAGCTGCTCGAAGCCTATCCCGTCATGGTCAAGACCTTGCCCGCGCTCGAGGAGATCGCCTCGGGCCGCGTCGAGGTGAGCGACCTTCGTCCCATCGAGGTCGAGGACCTGCTGGGGCGCGATCCGGTCAGCCCTGATCTCGAGCTGCTGACTGCCAATGTGAGCGGCAAGGTGGTGATGATCACCGGAGCCGGCGGCTCGATCGGCGCCGAGCTCACTCGCCAATTGCTAAAGCTCGGACCCAAGACGCTCGTGCTGTTCGAGCTGTCCGAGGTCGCGCTTTACGAAATTTCGATGGAGATCGAGCAGCTGAAGCGCCGCATGGAGATAGAAGCCGGAAGTAGCGCGCACTCCGAGACGGCCGTGGTCGAGGTGCTGGGCTCTGTGCTCGACCGAAAACTCGTCTCCCGCACCATCCAGCAGCTCGGCGTCGAGGTCATCTATCATGCGGCCGCCTACAAGCACGTGCCGATCGTCGAAGCCAATCCCTTCGCCGGCTTGCGGAACAACACGTTCGGTACGCTTGCGCTGGCCGAAACCGCCAAGAAGCTTGGCGTCGAGCGCGTCGTGCTGGTATCGAGCGATAAGGCAGTGCGCCCGACCAGCATCATGGGGGCCAGCAAGCGCCTGGCCGAGCAGATCTTGCAGGCGCTCGCAGAGAACCGCGGCACCTCCACCATCTTCACGATGGTGCGCTTCGGCAACGTGCTCGACTCGTCGGGCTCAGTGGTGCGGCGGTTCCGCAATCAGATCAAGGCAGGCGGTCCCGTGACCGTTACCCATCCGGAGGTGATCCGCTATTTCATGTCGATCCCCGAAGCAGCCCAGCTTGTGATTCAGGCCGGCACCATGGCAAGCGGCGGAGAGGTGTTCGTGCTGGAGATGGGGACACCGGTCAAGATCGACGACCTTGCCCGCACCATGGTCCGCCTGTCGGGACTCGAGGTGAGGGACGAGACTCACCCCGACGGTGATATCGCCATCGAATATGTGGGCTTGCGGCGCGGCGAGAAGTTGTACGAGGAGCTCTTGATCGGCGAGAACACGACCGGCACCAGCCATCCGCGCATCTTCAAGAACTCAGAGCCGATCCTCCCTTACGAGGAGCTTAGCGCGGCTCTCGAGCGCCTCGAGGACGCAATTCAAAGAATGGACGAAGCCGACGTGCAGGAGCTACTGCGCGCGACGGTCGAGGGTTACGTGCCTGCCAGCACAGACCACACGGTGCCCGCGAAGGGCGAATGGCAACCCGTCTCGCGCACGCTCCATTGAGCTGATGTTTTCCGACCAACCTGCGCTATGGGCCCTGTTGGTCCTGGGATGTGCGATCCTTTCCGCCATTCTGATCCTTGTTCTGAAGCCCCTGCTAGTACGCTATCTCATGGCGGCGCCTAACCACCGTTCGGCCCACACTGTCGCGACGCCACAAGGTGCAGGACTCGCGGTCACTTTATCGGTGCTAACGGGTTGTGGCCTGGCCGCTCATTTCTGGCCGGGAGTTGCCGGGCCGAGCCTCCTCCCCGTTCTTGCCGCCGCTGCCGCACTCAGCGTGCTCGGCGCGCTTGACGATGCGCACGCTCTGCCTGTGTCGTGGCGCCTGGTCGGTCAGACGCTCGCGGCGATCGTGCTGGCCTTGAGCTTGCCGCGAGGATTTCAGGTCTTTCCCGACATTCTTCCCCTGGCGGTCGAGAGGGCTTTGATCGTGCTCGGCGCGGTTTGGTTCGTGAACGCCATCAATTTCCTCGATGGGCTCGACTGGATGACCGTCGCGATGGTGGTGCCCATGACGCTTGGGATTGCGGCGTTGCAAGCTTTGGGGACAGTTCCGGCTGGGGTCGGGTTACTCGGGATCGTCCTGCTAGGGGCCATCCTCGGCTTCGCCGCGTTCAACAAGCATCCGGCCAAGGTGTTTCTCGGCGACGCCGGCAGCCTTCCGATCGGATTTTGCCTTGCCTTCATGCTGATCTTCGTAGCCAAGGCGCACCTCGCCGCCGGGCTTCTCCTGGCGCTCTATCCGCTATCCGACGCGACGCTCACGCTTTTCCGCCGCATCGTCGCGGGCGAGGCGTTCCTCTCGCCGCACAAAACGCATTTCTATCAGCGTGCCGTCACCCAAGGTCTGCGTGTACCGCAGGTCACGGCGCGGGTCTTCTTGCTCGGTCTTCTCCTCGCCTTTCTCGCCGTCATTACCGTGATCGCACGGTCGCTTCCCGTGGACATCTTATGCCTTATCGTCGGCGTGCTCGCGACGGCGCTCGTGCTCCTTGCGCTCGCGCGGGGACGCTGAGTTGGAACGGCGCGTTCTCGTCACCGGCGCCTCTGGCTTCATCGGCAAGTGCGTCGTCAACGCTCTCGCCAAGGAAGGCTGGAAAGTCAGGGCCGCGGCACGCAATCCTTCTGCGCTGCTCGCACCGACCAGCATCGAGCGCGCCGCCCTGCCTGATCTTGCGCGCCCCGCCGACTGGTCAAAGATGCTCGATGGCGTGACGCATGTCGTGCACCTCGCCGGCATCGCGCATGCATCGGGCTCATTGCCAGATTCGCTTTACACCCGCATCAACGCAGAAGCTGCGGGCGAGCTCGCGCAGGCGGCCCGGGGCAAGGTCGAACGGCTCGTGTTCATCTCCTCGGTACGGGCGCAAGCGGGACTTTCGGCCGACCATGTCATCACCGAGAAAGACCCTCCGCAACCGACCGACGCCTATGGGCGCTCGAAGCTCGAAGGTGAGCGTCTCATCGCCGCAAGCGGCGTTCCCTTTACTGTGCTCAGGCCTGCAGTGGTCTACGGCAAGGGCGTGAAAGGCAATATCGCGTCCTTGGCAACGCTCGCCAAAACGCCCATGCCGCTTCCCTTTGCCGGCTTCGATAACCGCCGCTCGCTGCTCGCGCTGGACAATTTCGTTTCGGGCATCTCGCTTGCGCTCACCTCCGAGCGCGCGGCAAATGAGAGCTTCCTGGTGGCCGACGCCGAGCCGATCAGCGTGGCGGACCTCGTCGCCGCGATGCGCGAAGGACTTCGCCGCCCGCCTTATCTCGTGAAAGTGCCACTCGGTGGCGTCAAGCGGCTGATGAAGTCCTTTGGCAGAGAATCTGAATGGGAGCGCGTTTCGGGCAACTTCATCATCGATCCATCGAAGCTGATGTGCATCGGCTGGCGCCCTCAAGTCGCGACCCGCGACGGCATCGCCAAGATGATGCGCGCCGAGAACGGCGCTACGGCGCCTTGAGCGACTCGTAAAGCGCCACGGTCTGTCGGCCGATCGACTCTGCCGAGAACTTGGCTTCAACGAGAGCCCGCGCCGCCTTGCCGAATTTCTCCCGCAAAGCCGCATCGCCTGCGAGCTTCTCCATGGCGGCAGCCAAGGCATTCACATCATCCACCGGCACGGTGAGAGCCGTCTCCGCTTCGATCGCGATTTCGCGGCAGCCTGGCGCGTCGGTGGCGACCATGGCGCGGCCGCAGGCCGCCGCTTCGAGCAGGCTCTTCGGCAAGCCCTCCCGCCGCGATGCGAGCACAGCAAAATGCGCGCGCGCCCACACGCCGCGGATATCGGCGACATGGCCGAGCCAGCTGATGCCATACAGGCTTGCAAACTCGCGAAGCTGCTCCGGCACTAGGGAGCCCGGATTTTCCTTGTCGGTGTCGCCGGCGAGCAGGAGCTGAAGCGAGGACCCACGCTTGCCGAGCAGAGCAAAGGCTTGGATCAGCGTATGCACGCCCTTGTCCGCGAGCATGCGCCCGACATAGGCAGCTGTCACCGGCGGTGGAGGTTCGGGCAGCGGCGTGAGCAGCTTGGTGTCAACGCCTGAACCCGGGATGAGAGCCACACTCTCTGCCGGCGCGCCTAGGTCGATGACGAAGGCGCGATCATCGGGATTCTGCACCACGGTCTTGCTTCGCTGTCGCCGCAAGAGATGCTTGAGCGCAAAGCGCACGGCGCCTCGCGTGATTCCGCTCACCTTGGCTTCGCCGATGAAGAGAGTGCCGAGGCCAGTCACGCTATTCACCACCGCCATGCGGGAAAGGCCGAGGCTTGCGGTCGTACCGAGCAGGACGGGTTTCAGAGAAATGTTATGGAGAATATCGGGATCGAGCTTGCGCAGAAGGCGCCTGAGTTCGAGGATGGCGGAGAGACTGCCGAACGCCGAGAGGCTCCCGCGGCTCCAGGAGAGCGCGTGCGGGACGAAGCCCTCCTTCTCGATGGCCGCCCTTCCCTCCGTGAATCTCGATGCCACATGCACTTCGTAGCCTGCCGCCTTTGCCGCACGGGCCATGGGCAGCCGGTGCGACAAGAAGTACCAATCCTCGGTGACTACGTAGAGAAGGCGGGGGGCGGCCATAGGCGGGCTTGTAGCAGTGGGATTTGCCTTGCGAAACAGCAGCCGCTTGGGTCCCAGCGTAATCCTCGCCGGTCCCTATTTCCTGCTTTCCCCAGTTGGCATCAGCGGCCGTAATGGCTATCATTCGCTTCGGCTGACGGAGAGCAGCTTGGGGGGACTACCATGAAACATCTCAGTCTTGTCCTGGCGCTTTGCGGCGCGGCAGCGTTGCTGCCGGGGAGCGCCTACGCCTTCGATGTTGAGGGTGAGAACGCAAGCCTCCAGGACGGCGCGTCCCACTTCGCCGGCGCCACCGACCAGTTTCTGACGCCGGACTATACCAAGGGCAGCTCGCTTGCCTTGCCAATGATTGGCCA
>JBKOWI010000131.1:0-18989 GCA_046724315.1 Pseudomonadota bacterium
GCATCACGCGGCTGGACGATAGTCCCGAAAGCCGGCGCGCAGCTCGGTCAGTAAACCGACCTCCAACGTTATTTCATGATGCCGATGCCAGGCCCGTTGGTGTGGTAGCCCGGCGCGATGTCGGAGCGGTAATGCGGGCCGATATAGTAGCCCTGCGCAGCGACGCGCGCCTTCGGCGCGATGTGCTCACCGCGGCCCGGCGGTCCGAACCAGTACCACGCCGCCGGGTTTTGCCTATAGATCCTGTATCTCACGTAGTCCTTCGAGAACGCCGGCGCTGACGCGAGCGCTGCCGCGGCAGTCAGTCCAAGCCCCATGGCAACAGCTTTGACGATGCCTCTCATCGTGTCACCCCTCTCTAGAGCGGCGTGACGAACCACGGGAGGGTGCTTTCGCCTCCTACCGTGTATGGCACGCGCCACGTGCGCGGCGGCTCGTCAGCCGCGTTAGGCCGAGACCGCTTGCGCTCGACTTTCTCGAGCTGCTTGGTCTTGGCCTTCGTCTCAGACTCGGCGTTGCGCGATGGTTTTGGCGTTTCGGCCTTGGGGGCCCGGGCGCCCTCCTCGCGCAACTCCTTGCGGAATGCTCTCCGCCACAAGGGAACCGGAAGGCCGGTGCCGAGAATTCGCATCATGTCACGTACTCCCCTCGTTAGTCGATGCCGATCGAGAAGCCGATGCCAGGTCCGCCGATCAGCGGTGGGCCGTAGCCGTATGAGTAGTAGTAGGGCGAGTAGTAGGCTGGGCCGCCGTAGTAGGCGTAAGGAGCGGCGCCATACTCGCGGTAGACCCGGTGGCTATAGAGGGGGCCGACACGGCCGGCATGACGGCGCTGGTAATAGTTACTCGGGCCGATCGAGCTCCAGCTCCCGCCGAAATAGCCTTCATTGTCAACGGCATTCGCGTTCGCCGGAGCAGCGGCTAGCAGCGCACCGCCAGCAAGCACCAAAGCAACCGTCTCATTGCGGAGTGTTCTGTTCATCGTCAGCCTCCCTTTGAACTAGCATTTCGCCTTTACGGCTCAACTGACGGGCTGCTCCCAGGTTCCCGTCGATCTCGCACTGCTCATGGGCGTTGCTGCACTGCCACATCAGTCCGTCAGGGGAAGGATCGAGCAAGCTTCATCGCCTCTCCGCGCGAACGCGATGACTGGGTAAAGCGCGGTCATGACGAGAACGGAAAAGGCAACGACAAAAAGAAATGGCCGGGCGGGCCCGGCCATTTCAGTCATGTCCCTGCTAGTAGACGATCCGAGAGTTGACCGCGATTTTAGTAGCCGACGGCGACGCCGACGCCGGGACCGGCGAAGGCCACGCCTGGGCCGGGGCCGTAATAGCCGTAATCCACCGGCGGGCCATAGTCGTAGGTGGCGACGGGCGGCGCGTACTCGACCGGCGGCACGTAAGCGATCGACGGACCGTAATAGGCCGGCCCGTCAAAGTACGGATCGTAGGCATAGGCGGGCGCCACAAAAACGCGGCGGCGGACCTCCTGATAGTAGCTCGAGGGCGCTGTGCCTGAGCCGTCGTTCCGATAAACCGCGTTCTTTACCGGGTCGGCTGAAACTGGCGCGGAGGCAAGCGTAGCGCCGCCGATCAACGCGAGCGCCATCGCGCCGCCTAATGTGGTCTTGAGAGCCGTGGCCTTCATGAGAAGCCTCCTTCTTTTCGGGTTGTCGCTCGAAGGGCCAACGGGATGAGATAGATATCGGTTCCCGTTGCGACATCCCGGCTTGCTTCTGCGCGCGGACCAAACAGGAAACCTTCGCGCTTCGTCGCTCGCGCAATTTTGTTGCAGGTTTGAAATTGCAGGCTGATGGACGACGCGTGCGAGAGGATGTCTCCATTCCGCTCGCTTTATTCCCCGCTGCGGAAACTGACGTTCGCTTTGCAGCATCGCAGCGAAAGCCCTCTCCCCGCGGGGAGAAGGGTCGAGACGAGGCATTGCGGCCGATCGCCTCACTTGCCGTCAACGAGAAGAGACGCTGCACGGTTCCCTCAGTTTTCCGAGAGAGTTAACCGCGCCGATGTCTCGCAGTTGCCGAATGCGTAGTCGAGCCGCTTGATTGTGACAGTTCGCGGGCGGAGACTCTATGCGATCAGGATTAACCCGATGTCTCCCCAAACTCCCGCTCTGAGGAACACCGCCATCGCGCTGGCGCTGTCAATTCTCTGCTGCGCGCAAGCGCCCATGCCTGAGCCCGTTACTGATCAGGAAACCGAGCTTGGTGACCAGATGTATAAGGAGTTGAAAGCCAAGGGGGAGATCGTCGCATCCTCCCCGCTTTACGACACATTGAAACCGATAGCAGACTCGATTTCCCGGGCGGCTCAGTCGCGCTATCCGCATCCCTTCAAGTTCTTCATCGTTCACGAGCCTCAGCCTAACGCGTTCGCCACGCCAGGGGGCAACGTCTATGTCGTGGATTCCTTGTTCTATTTCGTGAAGAACACCGAGCAGCTTGCCGGCACGCTGTGCCACGAAGTCTCCCATACAATTCATCGCGACGGCGTCGCCCTCATGGAGAAGCGTAACAGGATCAAACGCCACGAGATCGAGGCAGCCATACTGCTCGGACCGACACGCGCCCACATCATCGCCATCGCTCTGCTCGGACACCTCCATTCGCTCGGATATTCGCGCGAGGCCGAGTCGAACGCCGACGTCACGGGCTCGGATATCTGCGCCGAAGCTGGTTACAATCCGTGGGGCTTGGTGTGGCTGTTCAAGGAGTTTCAGAACGCGGAGGCGGTACACATTCCCTCCCTGCTTTCCGACCATCCTGCCAACGGAGATAGAATGGCAACTGTCGAAAAACACATGCGCAATAACCCCTCCGTTTTCGGCAAATTCAATTCTGACCCGCAGACGGCCACCCCTTTGGCTGTTCCGAAGGACGCCGCCGAGCAATTTTTGCCGCCCGAGACTCACTGAGTAGGGCGTTCCCCGCTCGGCCCCGCAGTTTCTTGCGGAAATTGAGGCGCTGTCGCGTTTCCCGGCGCCGCGCTTGAGTCGCAGGAACCCTAAGCAATTCCTACGTTGTTTGGTGTGGCGCTGCGGGAGGGCCGTGATCATCTGGAGATGAAGATGGCGCCGCGCGGCACAATCAAGCCCTATTGGGGTCCAGTCGGAGGCTGGGGCTCGGCGCGTTCGGTGGGTCAAATCCTCTTCCGCGAGCGCCGGCCGTTTATCGGCCCGCTAACGCTCCTGCACCAAAACAAGCCGGCCGGCTTTCAATGTGTCAGCTGCTCATATGCAAAGCCCGGCGATCCGCATCCTCTCGAGTTTTGCGAGAACGGCGCGAAGGCGACCGCGTGGGAAATCACCTCGCGCCGCTGCGGACCTGATTTCTTTACCAGGCACACGCTGAGTGAGCTCGAAAGCTGGTCTGATCACGATCTCGAAGAGGCCGGCCGACTGACCGAGCCGATGCGCTACGACGCCGCGAGCGACAAGTACCGACCGGTCGCGTGGAATGAAGCCCTGGCGGAGATCGGAAGCGCTTTGCGAGGCTTAGATCCGAAAGAGGGGGTGTTCTACACCTCGGGCCGAGCCTCGCTCGAAGCCTCCTACATGTACCAGCTGTTCGCGCGCATGTACGGGTCTAACAATCTGCCCGACAGCTCGAATATGTGCCACGAGAGCACGTCGGTCGCTCTGCCGGAGACCATCGGCGTTCCGATCGGCACGGTGAAGATCGAGGATTTCGAGCACACCGACTGCATGTTCTTCTTCGGCCAGAATGTCGGCGTCAACAGCCCGCGCATGCTGCATCAGCTCGATGAGGTGCGGCAGCGCGGCGTGCCGATCATCACCTTCAATCCATTGCATGAGCGCGGGCTCGAGCGCTTCACCAATCCGCAGAACCCGCTGCAAATGCTGACGCTGTCCGAGACGAAGATCAGCACGCAGTATCACCAGCTCGATCCCGGCGGCGATCTTGCGGCGATTGTCGGCCTATGCAAGGCGCTCATTGCGGCCGACGACAAGGCGAAAGCGCTACATCAGAGCGAGCGGGTGCTCGACGTCGATTTCATCGCCGAGCACACTGACGGCTATGGCGCATTCGAAGCCGCCGTGCGCGGGTTCGAGTGGCCTGAGATCGAACGCTGCTCGGGGCTTAAGCGCGAAGAAATCGAGTCGGCTGCCGACGTCTATGCGAACTCAAGGGCCGTGATCGCCTGCTACGGCATGGGCCTCACCCAGCACCGGTCGGGCGTGCTCGCCATTCAGATGCTGAGCAACTTCCTACTCATGCGCGGCAATATCGGGAAAGCCGGCGCCGGCATTTTTCCTGTGCGCGGCCACTCGAATGTGCAGGGGCAGCGGACCGTCGGCATCACCGAGAAGCCCGAGCTTGCCCCGCTCGACAGGCTTGCGGCGCAATATTCCTTTGAGCCTCCACGCATGAAGGGTCTCGACACGGTGGAGGCCTGTCGCGGCATTCTCGGCGGGACGGTGAAGGCTTTCGTCGGCCTTGGCGGAAATTTTGTCCACGCCGTGCCGGAGACGGTCGCCATGGAGGCGGGGTGGCGAAAGCTGCCGCTTACGGTGCAGATCATCACCAAGCTTAATCGGAGCGCTGTCATTCACGGCCGCGCCGCGTTCCTGCTTCCTTGCCTCGGTCGCATCGAGATCGACCGGCAGGCTGGCGCCAAGCAGTTCGTCACAGTCGAGGACACCACCGGACGCTTTCATGCCTCACACGGGCAGGTCGAGCCCGCTGGCCCGCATATCTGGTCGGAGCCAAAAATCGTCGCCGGACTGGCCAAGGCAACCTTGCGCGACGGCTCTCATGTGAACTGGGACGCCTGGAGCGATGACTATGCTCTCGTTCGTGACGCGATCGCTGCGACCTACCCGGAGATATTTGCCGATTTCAACACGCGGATCATAGCCACGCGCAAGGGATTCGACCGGCCAATCGCCGCGCGGCAACGCAAGTGGAACACGAAGAGCGGAAGGGCCAATTTCATCCCGCCGCCCTGTCTTTCCGAAGATCCCGACCTGCCCCGGCGCCGCGACGGCATATTGACCTTGATTACGGTGCGCAGCAACGATCAGTTCAACACCACGGTCTATGGTTACGAGGACCGACTGCGCGGCATCTATGGAACGCGCGAGGTCGTGTTGATGCACGAGGCAGACATGCGATCCCTCGGCATCGCCGACGGCGAGATCGTTGACATCATCGGTGACGCTGGCGATGGGGTCGAGCGGCAGGTCTTAGGCTTCCGCGCAACGCGTTATGACGTCCCGCATGGTAGTTGCGCCGGCTATTATCCCGAATGCAATCCGTTGCTTCCGCTCTGGCACCACGCCACCCGCAGCCACGTGCCCGCCGCAAAATCGATCCCAGTGCGGATCCGCAAGCACAAAGCTGCCGCTTAGGAGCTACCACGCCCCGCGGCACTCTGCCGCCTCCCAGCTTGTCCGCCTAGTTGCTCTTGCAAACTATTCGCAACTAGACTATATCCAGCATCAAGGGGCTTCCCCGAAAGAGGGAATTCCGATGCTGGGCAGTTCGAGTTTCGCTCTTCTAAGCACACGTCTGCGTGGCGTCCCTGACCCGCGCTACCAGCCCATTTTCCTGATCCAATCCGGGGCGCGTTTTCCGCATGAGGGAGAGGCGGAATGCTGAGCCCATTCAGAGCCGCGAACGAAGCGGGCGCGGCGGAACTCGAGGCAGCGCACCGCGAAGCCCGCGCGCAAGGCTGGCGGCGCGCCTCGCGCGAGCCGTCGCTCGCGGATGTGTTCGGCACGATCAGGACGCGCCCCACCGGCCCGCTGTGGAAGAAGCTCGTCGCCTTCTTGGGTCCCGGCTACCTCGTCGCCGTTGGCTATATGGACCCGGGCAACTGGGCGACCTCGCTCGCGGGCGGATCGAAGTTCGGCTACGCGCTGCTCTCGATCGCGCTTCTCTCCAACATCATGGCGATCATCCTCCAGGCGCTGTGCGCGAGACTCGGCATTGCCACGCGCCGCGACCTCGCGCAAGCCTGCCGCGACGCCTTTCCGCGCTGGGTGTCGTACCCGCTATGGGGCCTCGCCGAGCTCGCCATCTGCGCGACCGACCTGGCCGAGGTGATCGGCACGGCGATCGGCCTCAGTCTTCTGTTCGGCATTCCGCTCGAGCTCGGCGTGATCCTGACCGCGCTTGACGTGTTCCTGATCCTCGCCATGCAGCGGCTCGGCTTCCGTTATATCGAGGCATTCATCGTGGCGATGCTCGGCGTGATCGCCGCATGCTTCGCGGTGCAGATCGCCATGGCCGATCCCGATTGGGGCCAGGTGATCCGCGGCTTCGCGCCGACCGTCGAGATCGTGAAGAACCCCGACATGCTCTATCTCGCGCTCGGCATTCTCGGCGCGACCGTGATGCCGCATAACCTCTATCTGCATTCCGGCATCGTGCAAACGCGCGCCTTCGGCAAGTCGCTGCCGGAGAAGCGTGAGGCGATCACGCTCGCCACCATGGATTCGACCATCGCGCTGATGTTCGCGCTGCTGATCAACGCCTCGATCCTCATCCTGGCGGCCGCGACCTTCCACAGAACCGGCCAGACCAACGTGGCAGAGTTAGACCAGGTGCATTCATTCTTGGCACCGCTGCTCGGATCGGCCTTTGCCCCGACGCTGTTCGCCATCGCGCTGCTTTGCTGCGGACTGAATTCGACGGTGACGGCGACGCTGTCTGGTCAGATCGTGATGGAAGGCTTCCTCGATATTCGCCTGCCGCCCTGGATGCGGCGTCTGTTCACCCGCGCCATCGCCATCATCCCGGCGGCGATCGTCACCATCTGGTATGGCTCCGAAGGCACGGCGAAGCTGCTCATTCTCTCGCAGGTGATCCTCTCGCTTCAGCTCCCCTTCGCCATCGTTCCGCTGGTGATGTTCACCGCTGACAAGCGCAAGATGGGGGCCCTTCTTGCGCCGCGTTGGGTGACGGTGCTCGCCGCGGCGATTGCCGCCACGGTGATTACGCTCAACGTCAAGCTATTGTGGGATTTCGCCACTTCGCTGTGAGCGTGAGTGTTCCTACAAACCTTGTCATCGCCCGGCTTGACCGGGCGATCCAGTAACCCCTGACGAAATTGACTTGAGAGGACCCTGGCTACTGGATGCCCGCTTTCGCGGGCATGACAGGTCGATTTGTCGCTCGGCCATCATGCCGCCGGAATTGAGGACAAACAGCGTCAGGCAATGCGCGCCTCACTCGTGCTCCTGCCAAGCCTTGCCGCTCTGACCGCCGCCTCGTGCGCGAATCCGTCGGCGACGATCAAGCAGATTGCCTATGGCGATCCGACCAAGCCCTATCTCGGCATGACCAAGCAGGAACTCATCTCCTGCGCCGGCAAGCCCTATTCGACCTATCCGAGCGGCAGCAGCGAAACGCTCACCTATCACTATACCGGCGCAGGACCCGTGCCCAGCGAGGCCGCCAAGCCCGACAAGAAGAAGGACGACCAGGAGAAGAAGGGTGGATTGATGGGCGGGCTCAAGAAGAAGGACGACAAAAACTGGACCTGCACGGCGAGCTTCGTATTTCAGGACGACCGCGTGGTGAAGATCACCTTCGCCCATAAGGATGTGACCAGTCCCTATGCCTATCAGGGGGGAAAGAGCGAGGAGGAGCGGGCGAAGAATGAAGCCAAGGGGCCTCAGGAAGTCCCCACCTGCAACTTCTCGCTGCCGCGCTGCCCTAAGGGCTAAATCTTTCGACACAGCCCCTTACGCGGGGGCGTGGCATACCGCCTCGATATTGTGGCCGTCGAAATCGAGCACGAAGGCACCGTAGTAGTTCTCGTGATAATGCGGACGCAGGCCCGGCTTGCCGTTGTCCTTGCCGCCGGCGGTGATGGCCGCCCGGTAGAAGGCGTCGACCGCGGCGCGAGAGGGCGCCGCAAAGGCCACATGGACGTGCCCGACACCCAAGCCTTCGGCCCCGCCGATCCAGAAGAACGGCTTGAAATTCGCACCAAAGCCGACTGCGGCGCCATGACCTGTCTGTTCGGCCGAGACCTCCATGACGATCGAAATGCCGAGCGGCTCGAGCGCCTTGAGGTAGAACTCGGTCGAGCGTGCGATGTCGCTCACTGGAATGCCGACATGGTCGATCATTCGGCGCGTTCGACCATCTTGCGCTTGAGCGAGGAGATGGCGGCAGCGGGGTTGAGCCCCTTGGGACAGGCCTTGGTGCAGTTCAGGATCGTGTGGCAGCGATAGAGCCGGAACGGGTCTTCCAGCTCGTCGAGCCGCTCGCCGGTCCGCTCGTCGCGGCTGTCCTCGATCCAGCGGTCGGCCTGCAAAAGAATGGCCGGGCCGAGATAGCGCTCGCTGTTCCACCAATAAGACGGGCAGGCGGTCGAGCAGCAGGCGCACAGGATGCACTCATAAAGCCCATCGAGCTTGTCGCGGTCTTCTTTAGTTTGACGCCATTCCTTCTGCGGGGTGGGGCTGTCAGTCTTGAGCCAAGGCTCGATGGCGCGGAGCTGGGCGTAGAACCGCGTCATGTCGGGCACGAGGTCCTTGATCACCGGCATATGCGGCAGTGGATAGATGGCGATCGCGGCGCTCGGCGCATCGTCGGCATGCATGGTGCAGGCAAGCGTATTGGTGCCGGCAATGTTCATCGAGCATGAGCCGCATACGCCCTCGCGGCAGGAGCGGCGGAAGGTGAGCGTAGGATCGATGTTGTTCTTGATCCAGATCAGCGCGTCGAGCACCATCGGGCCGCAGTCTTTCATGTCGACCCAATAGGTATCGACGCGCGGGTTCTCGCCGGTCTCCGGATCGAAACGGTAGATGCGGTACTCGCGCCAGCGCCCTACTTCGGCACCCGCCGGCGGCGGGTTCCACGCCTTGCCCTTCTTCACCTTGGAGTTTTTGGGAAGCGTGAACTGGACCATGGCGCGCGCCTATTTCCGACCTGGACTCTCGCATACAGGAGTTCCGGCCGCAAAGCCAAGCGCCAATTGTTGCGGAAGCATTACACTAGACGAGCAAGATGTGGTCGATGCGGGCGCGAGCCTCAGTCACGGCTTCAGTCCAGCTCGGCTTGAGCAGCGAATGGCGGCCGAGAATTGGCAGCTCGGGGCGCAACGGGCGAACGCGCACCCGCCACATTCGGCCTCTTCGTTCTCCCTCGATGGCGTATCCCCGATACAGTGCTCTAACCACTTTGCTCTAACCACTTTGCATTCGTCTCGTTGTCGCCTCTCCATTAGGGCTAACGCGACAGATGCAAAAAGGATCGATTTATGCCTTGAGCGATTTCTTGGCGTTTTTCCTGCCGGGTTTTCGGGGGGATTTTGGCGGGAACGCGTCGAGCAATGCGCGCACCTTCCGGGCGAGATCTTGCTGCGTGTACGGTTTGTTCAGGAGATGGACATCGGGATCGAGCCGTCCCTGGTGGACGATGGCGTTGCGTGTGTAGCCTGTGGTGTAGAGCACAGGCAGGCCGGGGCGCTTGTCGCGTGCGTGAATGGCGAGCACGCGCCCGTTGATGGCTCCCGGCAGCACCACGTCGGTAAACAAAAGATCGATGCGTCGTGGGTCGGCAAGCAGGCGCAGAGCCTCCTCCGCCTCGGCCGCTTCCAGGACTTTGAAGCCGAGATTTTCCAGCACCTCTTTCGCGTATTCGCGCACGCCGTCATTGTCCTCGACCACGAGAATGGTCTCGCCGGTCTTCGCTGAGGGCGCCGGGGCTGGATGTGTTAGCTTGCCAACCGGAGCCACGCCGACTTTTTCGCTATGCTCGGCTCGTGGCAGATAGACCTTGACCGTCGTACCATGGCCCTCCTCGCTATAGATGCGGATGTGGCCGCCCGACTGCTTGACGAAGCCGTGCACCATCGCGAGCCCAAGGCCGGAGCCTTCGCCGCGCGGTTTGGTGGTGAAGAAGGGCTCGAAGACTTTATCGAGAATGTCAGGGGGGATGCCGCTGCCGGTATCCGTGACACACAGCAGCACGTACTGGCCGGGCTCGACATCGCCGAACTGCGCCGTATAGGCGTCATCGAGATAGGCATTGGCGGTTTCGATGGTCAAATGGCCGCCGCGCGGCATCGCGCCCTTTGCATTCAGGGCAAGGTTTAGCAGTACGCCCTCGACCTGATGGGGGTCGGCGAAGGTCGGCCAAAGGCCCGCTGCGAGAACGGTCTCGATGTTAACATCCTCTCCAAGGGAGCGGCGGAGGATTTCGAGCATGTCGGTGACGAGCCGGTTGAGATCGACCCGCCTAGGCTCGAGCGCCTGGCGGCGGGAAAAGGCGAGCAGGCGCTGCGTGAGCTGCGCCGCGCTGTCAGCGCCCTTTATGGCCGATTGCACCGGCTTTGTGAGCTTGGCGGCAAAGTCGAGCGCCGCTTGCGGCGCCTTCTCGATCTGCCGCCTGATCGTGTCCAGATTGCCGATGATGATGGTGAGCAGGTTGTTGAAGTCGTGCGCGATGCCGCCCGACAATTGTCCCACTGCTTCCATCTTTTGAGTTTGCCGCAGAGTCTCTTCCGCCTCGTGGCGAAGCTTCGATTCGGCCTCGAGCTCCGCGGTTCGCGTGATCAGGCCTCTCAAGGCTTCGCGGGTCGAGCCTGCCAGAATTGCAGCGAGGACCAGCGCAGCCAGCAGCGCGAAGCCGATCAGCCCGCCAAGCACGTATCTGAGGAGTGCGGCTCGCGACTGTCGCTGCGCGAGGAGGTCGCGCTCGGTGGCGAAGATCGCTTCGACTTGTTCTCTGATACCACTCAGGAGCTCCCGGTCCTCGCGCGAATTGATGGCGGCAAGCGCCGCGTCGCGCTGTCCCTCTTTGGCGGAGACTACTCCCTTGCTAAGTTGCTCGGCCTTGGCCCGCAAAAGATCGTCGAGCTTCTTGACGCGCGCCTGCTGAAAGCTGTTGTCGGCCGTGAGCGAGCGGAGCTTATCAAGCTCGGATCGAGCCGCCTCGAGAGAACTATGCAATGGTTTCAGATCGTCAGGGTCCGAGCTCAAAAGAAAGCTGCGTAGAGCGCTTTCGGCGTCCCTGGTGGAGATAAGCAAAGTCTGAGCGGTCTGTTGCACCTCGAGCGTGTGCAGGACCCACATGTCGGCAATCCGCGACCATACGAGGCCGATTGCCATTGCCACAGCCGCTGCGAGCACGAGAGTGAAGCCAATAATGTTGATCAGGCGGGCCTTCCGCTGCAATTGCTCGGCTTTGACGAGGCGTGCGGGCACGTCGAAGGTCCCCTTCAAAAATAAAGAAGATCAAGCCCTAGCGGAGCAGGCGTGGGCTGGATAGAGTCGCGTTGAAGCAGGAGACACGCAAGCAATTTTTGGGAAGTGAGCTGTCGTGCCGTGTATCCTAGTCGTTGACGACGAGCCGCTCATTTCAATGATGGTCGAGGCTTGGTTGAACGAGCTCGGCTATGAGGTGGTTGGGCCGGCCGGCTCGGTGCAGGATGGGCTCAGGCTCATCGCAAGCCGCGAGCTGGACGCGGCGATCCTCGATATCAATCTCGGCGGCCATGATTGCTACGTGGTGGCCAATACGCTCCAGCAGCGCGGGGTGCCGTTTGCCTTCGCCACCGGCGGCAGCGAGACGGGTGCCGCCGCGAGTTTCAAAGACCCGATCTTTCTGCGCAAGCCCTTCGATTTCGAGAGTGTGAAAAAGGTGCTCGGTAAGCTGCTCAATCAGCGTGCCGCCTAGGCAAAATGCGCTGCTAACTGCGTGTAGCTCCGGCTAATACACCCGCTCTTTCGGCTCGATGTAAGCCACCTCGTTCGAGAGTGTGAAATTGTGCACCGGGCGGTAGTCGAGCCGCACCTCGTGCGTGCCGTAGTCGGCATATGAGAGCGTGTGCTTCATCCATTTGGCGTCGTCGCGCTTCGGGAAGTCCTCGCGCGCATGCGCGCCTCTAGACTCTTCGCGCGCGAGCGCGCCCTGCACGGTCACGGCCGACTGCGAGATGAGATTGTCGAACTCGAGCGTCTCGATCAGATCGGTGTTCCAGATTAGCGAGCGGTCGCTGACCTTGATGTCGGCGGCATCGTCCCACACGGCGCGGATCGCTGTGACACCCTCCTTCAGCACCTCCTTGATGCGGAACACGGCGCAGTCGCGCTGCATGGTCTTCTGCATGCGGAGCCGAAGTTGAGCGGTTGGCGTTGAGCCTTCGGCATATCGGAAGCGGTCGAGCCGCTCGATTGCATTTTCGCCCGCGCCCTTGGGCAGCTCGGGAATGGCGCTGTCCTTCTGGATCAATTCGGCGCAGCGATGCGCCGCGGCGCGGCCGAACACGACGAGATCGATCAGCGAATTTGAGCCGAGCCTGTTCGCCCCGTGCACCGAGACGCAAGCCGCCTCGCCGAGCGCCATCAGCCCGGGCACGGTCGCATCGGCGTCACCGTCACGCGGTGAAATGGCCTCACCATGCATGTTGGTGGGGATGCCACCCATGTTGTAGTGGCAGGTCGGGATGATGGGGATCGGCTCTTCGCTCACGTCGACGCCGGCGAAGATGCGAGCGAGCTCCGCGATGCCGGGCAGCCGCTCGTGCAAGAGTTGCGGCGGCAGATGGTCGAGGTGGAGATGCATGTAATCCTTATCGGTGCCGTGCCCGCGACCTTCCCTGATCTCGATGGTGATGGCGCGCGAGACCACGTCGCGCGAGGCGAGGTCTTTTGCGCTCGGCGCGTAGCGCTCCATGAATTTCTCGCCTTCGGCGTTGCGCAGGAAGCCACCCTCGCCACGAGCGCCTTCGGTAATGAGCACGCCCGCGCCATAAATGCCGGTCGGATGGAATTGCACGAACTCCATATCCTGGAGCGGCAGGCCGGCGCGGAGCACCATGGCGTTGCCGTCACCCGTGCAGATATGCGCGGATGTGCAGGAGAAATAGGCGCGGCCATAGCCGCCGGTGGCCAGGATCACCTGGTGGGCGCGGAAACGGTGCAGCGTGCCATCCTGCATCGACAGAGCCACCACGCCGCGGCAGCGGCCCTCGTCGTCCATGATGAGGTCGATGGCGAAATACTCGATGAAGAACTCGGCCGAGTGGCGGAGCGCCTGGCCGTACATGGTGTGCAGCATGGCATGGCCGGTGCGGTCCGCCGCGGCGCAGGTGCGCTTGGCCTGGCCCTTGCCGAAATTGGTGGTCATACCGCCGAAGGCGCGCTGGAGGATCTTGCCGTCGTCGGTGCGCGAGAAGGGCACGCCCCAATGCTCGAGCTCGTAGACTGCTTGCGGAGCATTGCGGCAGAGATATTCGATGGCGTCCTGGTCGCCGAGCCAGTCGGAACCCTTAACCGTGTCATACATGTGCCAACGCCAGTCGTCGGGGCCCATATTGCCGAGCGCGGCTGCGATGCCGCCTTGCGCCGACACGGTATGCGAGCGGGTGGGAAAGACCTTGGTAATGCAGGCTGTCCTCAGGCCGACCTCGCTGCAGCCGACCACGGCGCGCAAGCCCGAGCCGCCTGCGCCCACTACCACCACGTCATAGGCGTGGTCGGTGATGGGATAGGCGCGGCCATTGATCTTCGGCACGTTGTGCGGCGTTGCGTCTTGGGGGGTGGCGTCTTGCGGCATGAACTCTCAGCTTCCGAAACTGATCTTCAAGATGGCGACGATGGAGGCGAGGCCGACGCCTGTGGCGAAGAAGGTCGCGAGCAATATGACGATGACTTTGGCGCCGCCGTGCACGTAATCCTCGATGATCTCTTTCAGCCCGATACGCATATGGATCGCGGCCGAGATGATGAGGGCAAGGAAGGCGAGCGCGACCAGCGGGCGGGCGATGAAGGCGCGCATCGTCCCGTAGTCAGCGCCAATATGGGTCACGATGGCGAGGATGAGGAAAATCACCAGCGGGATATTGGCGACGGCGGTCACCCGCTGACGCCAGAAGGTCTCGGTGCCACTGCGGGCAGAGCCGAGCCCGCGCACGCGCTTGAGAGCTGTCGCCATGGCTAGAACGCTCCCTTCAGCCAATAGCCCACCAGCCAAACGAGAATTGTCAGCACGGTCGAGCCGATGATGGTCGCGAGAGCGAAGATCTCGATGCTTGTCTTGTCGAGGCCATGGCCAGTGTCCCAGATGAGATGTCGGATGCCGCCGAGCATGTGGTGAATCAGTCCCCAGGAGAACAGGAAGAGTACGGTGCGCCCGACGATGCTTCCGAAGAAGCTCGACACGACGGCGTATTTCTCAGGCCCCGCGGCAATGGCCACCAGCCACCAGGCGAGCAGGAGGAAGCCGACCGCGTTGCCGAAGCCCGTGATGCGATGGGCGATGGACATCAGCATGGTGAGCATCGGCCGGTAAATCGACAGATGCGGGGAGAGCGGCCGATTCGCCGCTAGCTTGGCATCGCCCATGGTTTTTCGTGCTGTGTTTGCCCAGACAAACCTTGTCATAACGCAAGTGGCCGGGCCGGGGCAATCGAGCCCGAGCCTAGGGGGTGATGACGCCGCAGGCGATGCGGTCGCCAGAGTTGCCGGCAGGATCGGTCTTGTAGTCGTCGGCACCAGCGTGAATGACCAGCGCGGAGCCATCGGCGTCGAGCAACGGCGCCTCCCCGCTCAAGGTCACATTCGGCTCTAAGACCTCGACTTGCAGCTTGCCATCGGCGGGGACATGCAGGTTCGGCAGGTCGCCGGCGTGAGGGCCCTCGGGGGTCATGAAGCCGTGCTTGGTCTGGTCAGGGTTGAAGTGCGGGCCGGCCGATTTGAAGTCGGGGGGCTCGCATTTGCCTGTCGTATGGACGTGGAAGCCATGCTCGCTAGGAGGGACGGCCGTAAGATCGAGGCTGATGAGCACTCCGCTCGGCGTGACAGTCAAAGTGGCCGCGCCGACCTCCTTGCCGCTCGCGTCCTTAAGCACGGCAGAGGCAGTGTCCACCGCCAGGGCAGGCGCGGCGAGCGAGAGCGTTCCAGTGATTGAGGCTGCGAGCCAAAGAGTGGTTCGTCGCATAACGTTGTTTCCTAGCGCGGGAGAGCGACCCAATAGTCCATATCGAGAACCACGCCGTCCTCGTGGCCGCCGTCGGGCTTCGAGCCCGGAAAGTCAGCGCAGGGGCGATCCTTGACGGCGAAGGTGCGGAGCCGGAGAGCGCCCATGTCGCCGCGGCCCTGAAGCTCGGCTTTGTCGAGCACCGCGCTCCAGGCATAGATGGTGTCGCCGGCGAAGGACGGCGCCACGTGGCGCGCGCCGTTCAGCCCAAGGACATGGAAGGCATTGGCGAGCCCATTAAAGCTCAGGCTCCGCGCGATCGAGATGATGTGCCCGCCATAGACGAGCCTTCGCCCGAACCGGCCCTTGCCCTCGACATGTTGATTGAAATGCACGCGGGCGGTGTTCTGGAATAGCCTCGTGGCGAGCTGATGCTCGGCCTCCTCGATGGTCTGGCCGTCGACATGGTCGATCTTGTCGCCGACTGAATAATCGTCCCAGCGCTTGGGCGAGCCGGCGAGAGCATAGTCATAGCCCTCGATATCGAGCGGCGGCAGTGCCGCGCCGAGCGTCGACGGATCGACGCTCGTAGCAAGCTCTGGCACCACTGGCGCCGGCGCGGGCGCGTTCATGTCGCGCTTGTTGACCATCACCCAGCGCGCATAAGACAGCACCGGCTGTCCGCGCTGATTCTTACCGGTCGAACGCACATAGACCGTGCCGCTTTTCTTGTTGGAGTTCTCCTTGACCCCGATCACTTCGGAGGTCGAGGCGAGGGTGTCACCTGGAAAGACGGGAGCGAGGAAGCGGAACTCGGCGTAGCCGAGATTGGCGATTGCGTTGCGTGAGATGTCCGGCACGGTCTTGCCGATAACGACATGGAACACGAGCAAATCGTCGATTGGCGCGCGCGGATAGCCAATGTCATGCGCGAAAGCGTCTGAAGATTGCACGGCGAAGCGCGGCCCGTACAGCGCGGTGAACAGGCTGACGTCGCCGACCGTCACGGTGCGCGGTGTCGCGTGCACGATCTCCTGGCCGAGCTTGAAGTCCTCGAAGTAATTGCCGGTGACGGTCTTGTCGATTTGCTCGCTTTGCGTGTCGTTCATAGGTTGTTTCGCTGGTTAGAACGGCGACCATAGTTGGCGCCCTTTGCAGAGACAAGCGCCGGTGACAGATCGTCAGGTTGCGGCGGTCGAGGACTCATCTGGGATGGGACTCCGCGGGAAAAGCAGGCGCTGATAGAACCAGCCAATGCCGATCAGCACGGCGCCGAGGCCGAGGAAGGAGAGGGCGCGGTAGATGCCGGTGAGATCGGACATGTCGATGAGAAAGACCTTGAGCACCGTCAGCACGATTACCGCCGCCGAAGCGACACGCAAGGGAAGCGAGCGGAGCGTGATGCCGGCGGCAAGCAAGGCCACGCCGAAAGCAAGCCATACGGCCGAATAGGTGTATTGCTCGGAGTCGGAGACCGAGCCCGAGGTCAGATTGGGCCCGTGATAGAGCCTTGCCACTTCAAGGGTGATATAGACAAGCGCGAGGCCTAGCGCGACGAAGAGTGCCGTCAAGCTGTACCAGCGTGGTCTGGTGGTTCGCGTGATGCGCGCGAGTACGCCGGTGAGCACTGCTGGCAGGCCGTAGCCGAGCAGAATCCAATTGATGAATGGCCCGCCGACATCCTCGCCGGTGAGCCAAGGATTGTCAGCGATGCCGAGACTGAACACGATGACAGCAAGGACGAGCGCAGCAAGCAGTCGTGCGCCCCAATCGTGAACGACGCTTCCGCTGACCAACCGAAGCCGCTCTAGCCCGATGATCACGGCAAGGAGAAGCGAGACATCGAGTGCGGTCTCGGCCAGCGCATTCCCGCTCACGTTGGGATCGCCGCCCGTGATGTAGTGATTCGCCTCCATCACGATGAGAAGCACGGTGAACAAGATGGCTGCGGCGTCGACGATGCGAGACGGCGTGTCGTCAGCACGGCGGCGCAGCAGGGATCCGGCAAGCCAGAACGATGCCGCCGGTATGCCGTAACCATAGAGCAGCCAATTGAAGACAGGTGTGGTGCCAACCTTATCGCCGACGATGTGCGGGTCCCAAGCGATGCGCCCGAGAACGCCGAATGTTACCGCAGCGGCAAGCCAGCGGAGCGCGGGCAGAGGCCGCTGCTCGGCCACCCAGGCGATGCCGGGAACCATCAGCGCGAGCGCTACAGTTAGCCAGCCCTTCTCAAGGCCGAGACTGAGCGCAAGCGCAAGCGAGGCGATCGAGCCGGTGGCGAAAATCGCACTTGCCCCCTCGCTACTTGGCTCGCCACTCCGCCGGCTCAAAGCCTCGGTGGCAACGGCGAACAGCCCGGCGAGCACGACGGCTGCGCCGGCAAAGGGAATTGAGCGATCGAAGCCGGCGATCCGCCAATAGAGCGCGATCAGAATGGCGATAGGCGCAGCGACAGCCGATCCAGCCCACAGCGCCGACACGAGTGGGCGCTCGCCGGGGCCCTGGGCGAGAAAGCCGAATACGCCGAACAGCAGAGCGAAGGCCGCGCCGAGGGTTAGCGGCGTACCGAACAGATAGTGCTCAGGCTTCCACAGGCTGTCGGATGCGGGACCTGAGGGCAGGCGGAGCTGGCTGACATCGAAATCGAGCGACCAATGCAGGAAGATGAGTGTGACGAAGATCGCCGCAGCAGGTACGGCGAGCGCGGCTGCGTCGGTGCGCCAGGCAATCGCCAGTGTCGAGGTAACCAGCACGACGAACAGGATGAGAGCAAGCGTGTCGTGGCCACTTGCCAGCACGAGCAGCATGGCGGCGAAGAGATAGGCGATGAGGGTCGCCGATGAGACGAACTCGAGCTTGCCGCGGACGACGTCAGGACCGAACAGGAAGTCGGAGACGATGAATAGTGCCGCGAGCGTGAAGCCGGCAGCGACGTGAAACACGTGTTGCGGCAAGGCCTGCAAGTCGTCGAGGCCGGGCAACGTCCAAAGCACGCTGGCAACCACTGCCGTCACTGCGAGCCAGCGCCAGAGTCGCGCCCGCGCGAGTGCGAACGACGCCGCGGTCACTACCGCAAGATAGAGATAGAGCGCCCAATAATTTGGCTCTTCGGTCGAAACGATGAGCGGTGTGATAAACGCACCAATCAGTCCGAGGCCGGCGAGCGCGGGTCCATGGATCAGCGCGGCAGCGAGCGTGCCGAGGGCGACGATACCCAACAAGACGAAGGCGGCAGCAGGACCGATGAATCCGTAGAGCGCGTAAGCCGCGTAGATGTCCGCATAGGCAATCGCCGTTCCTGCCGATGTGAGCACGCTCGGGATATGCGCCTTGGGCAGTCCAGCAATGCCGCTCTTGATTTCGCGGCGCCGCGTCCATTCGCCGGCGGCGATCAAAGCGAGCGCGACGATGCCTGCGAGCAAGACCCGCGCGCCCGGACCGAACCAACCCTGCTCGATTGAGTAGCGCACGAGGAAAAAGCCGCCGAGTGCGAGCGCAATGCCGCCGGCCCAGACCACCCATTGCGTGCCGAAGCGTTCCTCGAGGCTGATGTGAGGTTTGGGCGGCCGGGCGGAGGGAGCCGGTACTATGATGGGAGATCCCTCCGGTGTGGCAGGTGCCGCCGGTTCCTCGATCTTGGCCTCTAGCTCCTTGACGGCTTCAGGTGCAAGTGGAGGCGGCGGAGCGGGCTGAAGCGCTCCTCCGGAGAGCTGCCCTTCAAGTCCGGCCAGCCTGAGTTCGAGCTTCCTCACTCGCTCGCGTGCGCCGATCGCCAAGACGAGGGCGACAATGGCCAATACCGGAAAGGCGATGACGAGAGCGATGAGGAGGGAGAACAGAGGGTCCATCAGCTTTGCGGTGTGCGCAGGAAGCCGACAGCCGGGCGCTCGCTACTACCGTGGACAGGCCCTATCACCGAGATGCCTCGACCCAAGCGGGAGGCCTATCTAGCCCGAGGCTCTAGGAGAAGGGAATGCAGATTGCAGAATCAACATGGCGATCCCCACTTTCGTGGGGACCGCCATTTCAGTGATAGCTTGAAGAGATCGACGCGTTAATTAAGC
>JBKOWI010000021.1:0-4178 GCA_046724315.1 Pseudomonadota bacterium
CAAGCCCTCATTTGCGGTGCTGTTAGATCTCGTCGATGAAGTCTATCCGATTCAACTCTCCGACGCCGAACGCGCCCGCGACCTCGTACTTAGTAAACGAAAACTTTCCGCACGTGATGCTATTCATGTCGCCGTGATGGAACGAAATGGGATCAAGCGGATACTGAGTTTCGACGCCGGTTTTGATGGGATATCCGGTTTGGTCCGTGTTACGGAATAATTTGCCGCCGCTTGCATTCGGATGATCGGTCCAAAAGAGAACCCGAGCACGTTGAACTTTTTTCCGTTCCCTGTGTGCTCCCGGAGTGCAGTTGAAGGTCAGAGCGAAGCAATGTCTTATCGAGCAAATGGACGTTCCATAGACATGGCAGTCTCTTCCGCGATCAAGACCGAGCGCCCTTCGGCGGCCAGCTCGGGGCCTCGACGCCGAACTGCGCTCAGCGTAACCTGCAACCCCGCAGTCTAGACCCGTTTGATTGTCGCGAACCAGGCCGGTGCGCCGTCGTCGTGATATCTCGTCTGAATCCGGTCCGGTTCGATGGCGACGACATTCCATCCATTGCTGGGGTTGAACGCTGCTCTCAGCTCTTCCTGACTGATGGGGTGCGGGCCAGTATCGGGACCATCGTCACTGAAGCACAACACATACAGGGTTCCATCGTGCTCGGTCACCGACGCTAGACTCGCCACGTATCCTGGTCGCTCGCCGCCGTCGAAGGTGTGGAACAGTCCGCAGTCCAGCACCGTCTCAAACCTGCGCCCCAAACGCTCCAGCTGGAACGCGTCAGCCGCAACGAACTCAACCTCGATCCCACGGTCGTCGGCCTTCTCTCGGGCGATCGTCAGTGCCGTCTCAGCCACGTCAACGCCCAGAACCGACAATCCCAGCGATGCGACGTGAAGAGAATTCTCGCCGGTCCCGCAGCCCGCATCGAGCACCGCTCCGGCAAATCCGCCTTCGGACGCCAAACGCACTATTGCTGGCTGCGGCTGGCCAATATCCCAAGGCGCAGGGCCGTCGTGGTACGACGCATCCCAGGGCAGTCCCGTCAGCCGTTCGTGACTGGTTGGGTGCCGACCACTGAACGGATCGTCAGCGGGGGTTCCTGATCGCTCCGACAACTTCGTCCCCTTCCTGCAAGTGATCTTGCCACATTATCGTGGCACGCCAATCCACAGGTCTTGGATATTCCTCTGGCTCGTGTATGATTTCCCGCACTTTCGCGAGCCTCTTCCCGCGCCAGTCCCCAAGGTTCCTTGATCTTCTCGTCGATTAATGCAAAGGCAGATTCCACTGGGACGGGCCTTTTCATATACAGCTCCAACTCTCGCACTTATTTTAGCTGCGCTCAGCGTAACCTGCAGCCTTGGTGAACAACATCCCCACGCTGGCCTCTCGACTCAACGGGCTCAGCATCGCCAACGTCGCCTCCTCGCACTCTTACGACCTAAACGGCCGGCGGTGCGCGGTCAGGCGCTCGCCGGCGTGGCCTGCAGGCGGCGCCAGAAGAAGTACGAGAGCCCCCAGAGCACGCCGGTGGCCGCCGCAAAGCCCCACGCCTCCGGACCATCACCCACCGAGAGGTGAGCGATGAGCGCCGAGGCGATGTTGATGGCGAAGCCGGCATAGACCCACTCCTTGAGCCGCGCCGGCACCGGCGCAACCATCAGCACCACGCCCAGGAGCTTGGCCCACGAGAGCTCCACCCGGAAGTAGGCGGGGAAGCCGAGGTGGGTGAACGCCTCCGCCACTTGCGGCAGGGTCAATTGCGCGTAGGCGGTGAAGCTCATCTGCAAGCAGAAGAGCGCGGTGACGATCCAGTAGACGATGGTCCTCGCTTTGGGGGTAGTGTTGGCGGCAACGAAGGCCGGCTTCTGCAGAGTCGATTCCATAAGATTCATCCTCCTCCCACGTTTCAATGCTTCGGGGCGTTGGGCGGCCAACCGGGGGTCTCGACGCCGAACTGCTTTGCGTACTCGGCGTTCAATCGCTGCCAGCCGCCGAACTTCATGGCCTCGGGGCCGACGATGCGTCCAATGGGCTGATCGGCGAGAAGCCGATCCAGAACATCCAAACAAATGTGCCACCCGGCAGCACCCATAGAGATGAAGCGGCGATCAATGTTTGTCCACAGCGTCAGGCGCGTGCCGCCACTAAAGGCTTCGAGTTCCCACCGGATATCGAAGCCACCCCAGTTGTACTCAAGCACCGTGGGAGCGTCGGCTCGCGTCACTGTTGTTTCAGAAACCTGTGGCGTGGGCGCTCCCACCGTGGTGAGCTTCACCGTGGTTCCAACCATACCCAGACTTCCATCGGCGTCAAATGGAGCCCATTCGCGCAGATGCGCTGGATCGGTAAGCGCCTGCCAGACTTTTTCCGGCGAGTGGCGCAGTTCTCTGACGAGAATGAGCGTCCACTTCCCTCCGTCCTTTCGTACCTGCGCCCCGCTGGCCGGACCCGGTGTGTACTGCTGGCGATCGGTCATCTTCTTCTCCTTGTCTTCCTTTTCGTTGGTGCTGATTGATCAATGCGGTCGAGGTGGCGTTCGAGCGCATCTACGTGAGCGGACCAGAACCGGCGGAACGGAGCCAGCCAGGCATCCAGTTCCTGAAGTGGGTCAGGTTTCAGCCGGTAGAGACGGCGCTGTGCGTCCACCGTGGATTCCACGAAACCGGCCTCGCGCAGCACTCGCAGGTGCTTTGACACGGTCGGTTGCGGCATACGAAGTTGACGTTCGATCTCTCCAACCGACTGTTCTGACGAGACCAGCAGGCTCAATATCGCGCGGCGGTTCGGCTCCGCAATGATTTCGAATACAGATTCCACTCTCTTCGTATACTCCACGGAGCATATACGTGTCAAGGTATATACAGGCATGGGGCACAGGCAACAGTGTCAGGGCATGCGGGGATGCAGCGTCTGATGCGTTTTTGGCGGGTGCGATTCAGAGTGTTTTTGCTCTGTCGCTAACGAAGGATCGCTGACGTGATCGTCTACGGCGATGGACACGTCTGGTTTCGCAGGCGCCGTCTCGTTGAGGTGATTGTTAGAGAATTTCCTCGATCCTGTGAATGGGCCCATCTGGACGGATCTCTCCAATGCCGACCGCGAGCAGCCGATTGAGGAAAGCATACTTCGGCGACGCAGTTTCAAATCGAGGGAGAGTGCGGAAGTAGCTGTTTGCATCATCACGCACACCGGTAAAGGTCATGTGGATCAGGGCGCCGTCATCGGTCTCGAGGGTCGCTCGCAAATCGAGTTCGATCGTGCCGTCGGCCATGGCGGTCACCCAGTCGCCGCCGCCGGCCAGCACCCTGCCGCGAAGGCGCTCGCCCTCAAACGAGCCGCCGACGATTGGAAAAATAGAGAGTCGACCGTGCGGCGTTGCGCCGATCTCTTCGATGGCCGCAGTCGACAGACGCAACACCATGAGCGAACGAGACTGCATGTGAGGCCGCTCCTTTCTCCAACAACATCAAGGTTACCGGCGGCATTGAAACGCGTCGACGTCAGAGCACTTCGTGAACGGTGTAGATAGGCCCTTCCGGCCGCCGATCGCCGGTCGCGACGGCGACGATACGATTCAAGAATGCGTAGGCAGGATGGGCAGTCACGAATCGCGGCGTCGTGCGAAAGTAGTACGTGGCAGGATCGACGGATTCGCCCCGGCCGATCGCCGCGATAACCTCTGGCGGCCCATGCCGCAAGCCGAATGACCTCATTGAAATGAGCGCACCATCATCCGTCTGCAGCGTGACCCGGAGGTCCATTTCGAGCACCCCATCTGAGCGGAGAACTTGCCAGTCCACGCTTCCTCCAGCGACAACCGTACCGCGAAGACGGGGACCCTCGAAACTCCCGCCGCTCAAAGGGGCGGTCCGACGAGTCCCGAGAGGCACGGCACCGAGATTCTGCGGCGTCGCGACCTTCACGCGCAGCATCATGAGTAGTCGCGTGTTCATAAACATCGCCTCCTGGAAATTGGAATAGCGGAATGTCAAGGATACACCTCGCGTAAGGTTGTAGCAGAACACACAGGGGAACCGTCGGCCGGCGGATGAGGTTGCGGCCGGGGAGCATAGAAATGACAGTCTTCGCGCTTGCCTTTGTGATCGGTGTGCTTAACGGGCTGCGCTCGTTCACGCCACCGGCTGCGGCGGCATGGGCCGCTCATCTG
>JBKOWI010000165.1:0-6102 GCA_046724315.1 Pseudomonadota bacterium
GAATCCAGAAATTCGGCTCGATCACCGCGGCCATGATGATGAGCAGATGGAGCTGCGGAATGCTCGTCCAGATTTCGATGAAGCGTTGGAACAGGAGGTCGGTCCAGCCGCCGAAATAGCCCTGCACCGCGCCTGTCGCCACCCCGATGATGGAAGAGAACAGCGTGAGCACGAGCCCGAACAAGACCGAGATGCGGAAGCCATAGATGACGCGGGCGACCACGTCGCGGCCCTGATCGTCGGTGCCGACCCAGTTCCATTCGAGCTCGGCATTACAGGGATGGAAGCCCTGCTCGACCGCGGCCTTGCAGTCCTTCTCGGTCAACGCCCAGGTCGGCTTCACTGGGAAGGCCATTGGCGGGGTCTTGTTCTGCGTGTTGTAGGAGAAGCGTATCGGTGGCCACACTACCCAGCCCCCGCCTTTCGCGATCATCTCCTTGACGGCGGGGTCGCGATATTCGGCCTCGGTCTCAAAGATGCCGCCGAATGTGGTCTCGGGGTAAGACTGGAAGATCGGCCAATAATAGTGGTTGTCGTATTTCACCAAGATCGGCTTGTCATTGGCGATGAACTCGGCGAACAGGCTCACGATGAATAGCGCAAGGAAGATCCAAAGCGACCAGAAGCCGCGACGATTGGCCCTGAACGTCTCCCAGCGTCGGCGCTGCAGCGCTGACAGCCATGGCCGCCGCACCGGCAGTCCTTGTGCCGTTACCTCCTCGACGATTGCGGTATCGGTGGGCGCATCCATCGGCGTCACACCTCGCGCGTCTCGAAATCGATGCGCGGATCCACCCAGGTATAGGTCAGGTCGGAGATGAGATTGATGACGAGGCCGAGCAGCGAGAAGATGTAGACCGTGGCGAACACCACTGGGTAATCGCGGTTCACGATCGACTCGAAGCCGAGGAGGCCCAAGCCATCGAGGCTGAAAATCGTCTCGATCAGGAGCGAGCCGGCAAAAAAGGCGCCGATGAATGCGCCGGGGAAGCCAGCAATCACGATCAGCATGGCGTTGCGGAACACATGCCCGTACAGAACCTTATGCTCGGGCAGCCCTTTGGCCCGCGCCGTCATCACGTATTGCTTCCTGATCTCCTCGAGGAACGAGTTCTTGGTGAGGAAAGTGGTGGTGGCGAAGGCCGAGAGCATCATGGCGATCATCGGCAAAACGAGGTGCCAGAAGTAATCAAGGATCTTCGAATACCAGGGGAGCGACCACCAATTCTCCGAGATCAGTCCGCGCAACGGGAAAATCTGAAGGAACGAGCCGCCGGCAAACAACACGATCAGGAATACGGCGACCAGAAAGCCGGGAACCGCATATGCAATAACGATCACCGTGCTGGTCCACATATCGAACTTGGAGCCATCGCTCACTGCCTTGCGGATGCCGAGCGGAATCGAGATGGCGTAAGAGAGCAGAGTCATCCATAGCCCGAGCGAGATCGAAACCGGCATCTTCTCGCCAATCAGCTTGAGCACACTCGTATCGCGGAAATAGCTCTGCCCGAAATCGAACAGGAGATAGCTCTTGATCATCAAGAAGAAGCGCTCATAGGCCGGCTTGTCGAAGCCGAACTGCTTCTCGAGGCTCTTGATGAATTCGGGATCTAGGCCTTGCGCACCGCGATATTTCGAGGGCGCCGACACGTCTCCCGGCGTGGCCCCCTGACCTGGACGCCCCATCATATCGCCGCCGCCGCCACTGAATGTAGACGTCGCCCCAACGTCCGTCCCGGTGAGTTGCGCGATCAGGCGCTCGACCGGGCCGCCCGGCGCAAACTGGATGATGACAAAGGTCACCAGCATGATGCCGAGCATGGTGGGAACGATGAGCAGCAGGCGCCGAAGGATATAAGCGGTCATTGGGCTCGGGTTTGCCTTCTCGATCGCCAGATGAAAAACCCTGCGAGCGCGAGCCCGCTCAAGGCGGCGATGATCAGAAGCGGGCGGTGCGAGCCAGACTCAGTCGAATCGTCCGGGCTCGCAGCAACTTTCCTGGTCAGTTTGGCAGCTTTGGCCTCGTCATACCACCAAGTATCGAGAATGCCTCGGTCGAAGCGCGGTTTCACCGCAGGCCTGGAAAACTTGTCCCAATAGGCGACGTTGAAGGACGGCTTGTACCAGTGCGGCACCCAGTAATGGCCCGCCCGCAGCACGCGGTCGAGGGCGCGGGCTGCGGTGTTGAGCTCGTCCCGGCTTTTGGCCGCGATGACCCGCTCGATCAAGACATCGAGGGCAGGATCTGAGATGCCGGCGAGGTTGAGCGAACCACTCATTTTCGCCGCCTGCGAACCGAAATAGCTGCGAAGCTCGACACCAGGGGTGTTGCGCATCTGATAGCGCTCGGTGGTGATATCGAAATCGAAACTCTTGAGGCGCTGCTGATATTGCGCTGGGTCGACCATACGCATATGCGCATCGATCCCAAGCAGCTTGAGATTCTTCACATACGGCGTGACGAGCCGCTGAAACACGTCCTCGAAGAACAAGATCTCGAGCTTGAGCGGCTCGCCTTTGTCGTTGACGCGGACGCCGTTCTTGATGGTCCATCCTGCCTCGTCGAGGAGCTTGCCGGCCTCGACGAGAATGTTGCGGTCCTGGCCCGAGCCGTCGCTCTTGGCCGGTACGTAAGCGGGCCCGAGCGTCTCATCGGAAACCGGCACGCCGAGATTTGTGAGCAGCGCCCGCTCGGCGTCCGACGGCATGCCTTCGGCCTTCATCGGCGAATTCTCGAAGAAGCTCACCGTGCGCGTGTAGAGCCCATAGAACACATTGCGGTTGGTCCACTCGAAGTCGAAGGCGAGATCGAGCGCCTTCCGCACCCGCGGGTCTTTCAGCGCATCGCGCCGCGTGTTGAGGAAAAAGCCTTGCGTGCCTGACGGCGTCTCGTCAGGCAATACCTCCTTCTTCACGCGGCCGTCGCGGATCGCGGGAAAGTCGTACTCGGTGGCCCAGACCTTGGAGGTGAACTCTTCGCGGAAGTCGTAGGCGCCGGCCTTGAAAGCCTCCATGCCGGCGGTGCGGTCGCGGAAATATTCAAAGCGGATCTTGTCGAAGTTCCAGCGCCCGCGATTCACCGGCAAGTCCTTGGCCCAATAGTCCGGATTGCGGCGATAGGTGATGGTGCGGCCTTGCGCGAGACTGTCGACTACGTAGGGGCCAGAGCCGAGCGGCGGGTCGAGCGTCGTCTGGTCGAACGGGTGCGTCGCGTAATAAGCTTTGGAGAGGATGGGAAGACCGGCAACGGTGAGCGGCAGATCGCGCACGAGCTCGCCTTTGAAGGTGTAGCGCACGGTGTGAGGATCGAGCGCTTCAGCTTTCACCACGTCCTCGAGCATCTGATGATAGATCGGATGGCCCTTGGTCTTGAGCGCCTCGAAGGAATAGACGACGTCGCCGGCCGTGAGGGGACTTGCATCGGCGAACTTGGCATCAGGCCGGAGATAGAAGGTCGCCGACATTTTGTCGTCAGCCACCTCGGCGCTTTCAGCCACGAGCCCATAGACGGCGTCTGGCTCGTCCGCCGCAGGCGTCATCAGCGTATCAAACAAGAGCTCTAGCCCCTGCGCAGCGTCGCCCTTGAGGATGTAGTTGTTGAGGCTGTTGAAGGTCGCAACGCCGCCCCATCCGACCAGCGAGAACGTGCCGCCCTTTGGCGCATTCGGATCGGCATATTTGAAGTGGTCGAAGTCGGCGGGATAGGCGAGATCGCCAAAGGCCGAGAGCCCGTGCTTGTGCTCAGAGGCTTCCGACGGCGCGGTCAGCGCCAGAAAAAGAACAAGCGCAGCGCAACCGAGCGATCGCCATGGCGCGCGGCGCATCAAAGCTTCGACGGCCCTGGCAATTTATCGGCGAGCTTCTGGTCGAACCACCACACCTGCATGAAGCCAGGGGTCAGGCCTGGAAGCACTTTGGGCTGGCCGTAGCGGTCCCAATAGGCGATGCGCACTTTGGGTGAGTACCATTGCGGCACCACGAGCTCGTTCCATTGCAGCACGCGGTCGAGCGCGTGCGTGGCCGCGACGAGATCGGCGCGGTCCTTGGAGAAGATGACGTGATCGATCAGCTTGTCGATCGCCGGGTCCTTGATGCCGATCAGGTTCATGCTGCCTTCACGCCCGGCAGCATCTGAGCCCCAGAAATCGCGCTGCTCGTTTCCTGGCGAATCGGATTGAGCAAAGGTGCCGACCACGATGTCGTAGTCGAAGCCGTTGAGGCGGCGCGTGTATTGCGCGGAGTCGACCATGCGGATCGAGCCTTTGATGCCGAGCCGCGCGAGATTTTGCAGGTAGGGCTGAACGATCCGCTCGAAAAGCGGAGAGACGAGCAGAAACTCGACCCTCATCTCCTGTCCCGTCTTGGTGTTTGTGAGAACGCCGTTCTTGACCTCCCAGCCCGCATCCTTGAGGAGCATGGCAGCCTTGCGCAGATTGGCGCGGATATCGTCGGGCGTGTTGTTCGCCGGATTCTTGTGGACTTCGGTGAACACCTCGGACGGCACGCCGTCCTTGACCTCGTTCAAGATCTCGAGCTCGCGTCCTTGCGGCAAGTCTTGTGGAGCGGCGAGCTCGCCGTTCTGGAAATAGCTGCCGACGCGCGAATATTGACCGTAGAACAGGTTCTTGTTGGCCCACTCGAAATCGAAGGCGAGGTTGAATGCCTGGCGTACCCGGCGGTCCTGAAATTGGGGGCGGCGCAAATTGAGCACGAAGCACTGCATCGGCTGCGTGCGCTTGATCGCGACCTCTTGGCGCCTGATGAAGCCTTCACGCACCGCGCCGAAATCGTAAGCCGTCGCCCAGTTCTTCGCGCTCGTCTCCTGCCAGTAATCGAGATTCCCGGCCTTGAAGCTCTCAAAGGCGACAGTCTCGTCGCGGTAATAGTCGAACCGAATCTCGTCGTAGTTCCACTGGCCTCGGTTCACGGGGAGGTCCTTGCCCCAATAGTCGGCGACGCGCTCATAGGTGATCGAGCGCCCGGGCGTCGCCTGCTTGATGCGGTAGGGACCCGAGCCGAGCGGCGGCTCTAGCGTCGTCTTCATCGGGTCGCGCTGATTCCCGCCCGTATCCTTTCCCGTCCAGTAATGCTTCGGCAGGATGGTGAGCTGACCCATGATCATGGGCAGCTCGCGGTTGTTCTTTACGTCGAAGTAAAACGTGACCTCGTTGTCGCCGGTCGCTTCGGCGCGCGACACGTTCTTGTAGTAGAGGCCAAGCCGCGGGTTCGCGGCCTTGTTCACGCCGAGGCTGTAGATCACGTCGTCCGGCGTAATTGGCGTGCCATCGTGCCAGCGCGCTTCTTTGCTTAGATGGAAGGTGACCGAGGAGTAATCGGCAGGATAGGACGCCCATTCCGCGATCAGCCCGTAAGAGGTCGAGGGCTCGTCGAGACTGTCGGCCATCAGGCTCTCGTAGACGAGCGAAAGCCCGGCTGCCGGCTCTCCTCGGTAGAGCACGGGGTTCAGGCTGTCGAACGAGCCGATGTCAGCCATGCGCACGTTGCCGCCTTTGGGCGCATCAGGATTGACGAAATCGAAATGGGTGAAATCGGCTGGATATTTCGGCTCGCCGATCAGCGAGAGCGCATGGTGGTGGACCGGCGCATCCTCGGCCTGGGCCGGCACAGAGACGAGGAATGCGAATAGGGCTGCGGCGGCGAGACGAAACAATGTCATGGTTGCGAAGACGGCTCCATATGATTGGAAAAGAACCTGCCGAAGCGCGGGCCTGACGCCGCGCAAAGGGACAGGCGCTCACGGCGCCTAAGGCCGCGCAAGCTAGCATGGCAAGCCCCATGACCAAATGAATTATCGGTCAGGTCCTGAAGGCTTCAGGGCCTCCGCTCGAGGAGTCCCTGAGCCAAGGCGTCTGCTGCCGCCCAAGTTCCCCCAACCTATTGGCCTGGAGGTGGTCCTTCCGGATAGACCGGCTGTGGCTGCGACGGGAATGGCCCTTCGCCTTCCGAAGGAGTTTCCGTTCCGGGCGGCGTTTCGGCCGAAGCTCCTGGCGACTCGGCTGAGGGCGTCTCTGCCGACGGCGGCGTCTCAGCCGAGGGAGCCGGCGTTCCTGCCGATGGAGCCGGAGTTTCCGCTGATGG
>JBKOWI010000009.1:0-21559 GCA_046724315.1 Pseudomonadota bacterium
CCCCAACAGCGGCAAGTCGACCCTCACCAACGCGCTGGTCGGCGCCAAGGTCTCCATCGTTACACATAAGGCGCAGACGACGCGTGGTCCGGTGCGCGGCATCGGGCTGATCGGTGACACGCAAGTGATCCTCGTCGACACGCCGGGAATCTTTCAGCCCAAGCGGCGGCTCGACCGAGCCATGTCGCAAGCGGCATGGGAGAGGGCAGAAGAAGCCGACATCGTCGCTGTGGTCATCGACGCGCATCGCGGGCTCGATTCGAGCCTCGACGCACTGCTCAAGCATCTCCCTGAAGTAAAGCGGCCGGCGATTGCTATCCTCAACAAGATCGACCTCGTGAGTAAGCCCGACCTGCTGCGGCTTACCGCCGAGATCTCGGCGCTCATGCAGTTCGATCGTGTGTTTATGGTCTCGGCGCTGACCGGCGACGGCGTCGCCGATCTCAGATCCTATCTCGCAAGCGCCGTTCCGCTTGGGCCCTGGCTATTCCCCGAGGATCAGCTCACCGATGCCTCGCTCCGCCAGACCGCGGCCGAGATCACCCGCGAGAAGCTCTTCCTCAGGCTGCACGAAGAGCTTCCCTATCAGCTCACGGTCGAGACCGCAGACTGGAAGGAACTGAAGGACGGCAGCGTCAGGATCGAACAAACGATCTATGTGACGCGCGAAAGCCAGCGCAAGATCGTGCTCGGCGCGAAAGGCCAGACCATCAAGGAGATTGGGTCGGCGGCGCGCGAGGAGATCGCCGAGATCGCTGGGGTGCCTGTGCATCTCTTCCTGTTCGTCAAAGTGCGCGAGCGCTGGGGCGAGGATCCCGAGCGCTACCGCGAGATGGGTCTCGATTTTCCGAAGGACCGCTAGGTTCGGGTCAGGCCGACCTTTGGTGGAACCGCCTGGTACGGGGAACGTTGCGCTCCGTTAGGCATCACTAAGGAGACCATCATGAAACGCGTATTTCTCGTGGCCGCGGCCGCGTTGCTTGGAGCAACGGCGGCTGAGGCCGCGACAACAACCGCCCCCGGCGCTGCCGGCGCAGCCCCTGGTGCGCCTGGCGGTGCGCCGATGCAGAATTTTGGCCCAAGCCCGGGCATGCCTGGCTCGACCAGCCCGCAGCAGCCGAGCTATGGCGCTCTTCCTGGGCAACCCGGTTCACCGACCTATAACCCGAATGCCGCATTGCCCTCGCTGAACAACTCGGGGACCGCCGCGAGTCCGAGCACTGGGACCTCGGCGTCCGGCATCAATACACCGAGCACGAGTAGTGGAGGCAGCACAAGCAGCGGCGCGAGCAGCGGCATTGGCTCGACCGGAGGCGGCACCAGCAGTGGAGGCTGACAGCCCAATGTCTCGCAGAGGCCTGAAAGGCCCGGGGTACCTCCCGGGCCTTTCGTTTTACTTGCCCTGACCGACCCAGAGGCCAAGCGCCGCATCCCAACACCGATTCCGAGGCACATATCCGGGGTTGAGCCACAGTCTTCCTACAAGGAGTCACCCCGATGAAATCCGCATTTCCAATCTTGGCCGCGGCGGCAGCCTTGCTCCTTGCGGCAGGCAGCGCACAGGCCGCGAGGCCAATGGGCGGCAACAGCAACATCATCCTTCCGCCCGCTCCGCCGCTCCAGAGTTCGCTACCGCCAATGACCAACTCCGGCGCGCTCAACACGCCACAGCCACTTGGCACGCCTCCCGTCAACACCGGGGCGCTCGGGATCACCGGCCCTGCCTCCCTCGGCGTTCCTGGCCAGCAAAGCTTCGGCGCGCTTCCCGGCAATCCGGGATCGGCTAGCTACAACCCGAATGCTGCCCTGCCCAGTCTGGGCAATTCTGGATCGGCAATGGCTCCCGATGAGGGGTCATCAGCCACAGGCGTCAATACTCCGAGCACGGGCGTCAATGCTCTGAACACCAACGTCAACGGCGGGATGTAGCGACCTTCCGCGTACCTCATTGGCGGAACGCTTGAGCTCATCGCCACTTGCCCTCTAGGGTAGGCGATGGACTGGAGCGACGAAGGCATTTTTCTTTCGGCGAAGCCGCTCGGAGAGGCGAACATCGTCGCCGAAATCTTCAGCCGCGCTCACGGCCGGCATCTCGGGCTGGTGCGGGGTGGGCGGTCGCGCCGCATGCGCCCGTTGCTCCAGCCCGGCAATCTGCTCCGGGCGACATGGCGCGCGCGTCTGTCAGAGCATCTCGGGGGCTTCAATGTCGAGCTGATGGAGGCCCATGCCGCGCGCGTGCTCGACGATGCTGCGGCGCTTGCCGCCATCTCCTCGCTGGCAGGACTCGCGCGGCTTTTGCCAGAGCGCGACCCGCATCCCGAGCTCTATGCGGCTGCGCTGAATGTGCTGCGCTCGTTCGACGACGCAGCTACATGGCCCGCGCTCCTCGTGCAATGGGAGCTTCGGCTTCTAGGAGAGCTCGGCTTCGGGCTCGATCTTTCCGAATGCGCCGCGACTGGCGTCGATGCAGACCTCGCCTATGTGTCGCCGCGCTCCGGCCGCGCCGTGTCGCGTGATGCTGGCAAGCCGTATTGCGACAAACTGCTCAAGTTGCCCGCCTTCCTAATCGATGGTGCAGCGCCCATCGGCGAGGGCGATATCGTCGCGGGCTTTATTCTGACTGGCCACTTCATCGAGCGCGACGTGCTCGTGCCGCACGGCCTTTCCATGCCGCAAGCGCGTGAGCGCCTCATCGCCATTCTCGCACGGCCCACCAAGGCGGCTCGCTCGGCCTAGCATCGTTGCGCTATCCTTGAACGATGTTGTTGCCGCGTGTCACAGCGCTTGCCGTCATTGTGCTCGGAGTCGCCACGGCGGGACGAGCGCACGCGCAGCAATTCGACATTCCCGCGGGCGCCAAGGCGGCGATCATCGACCAGACCAATGCCTATCGGCAGAGCAAAGGGCTGGCGCCCCTGAGCGAGAACGAAGGTGCGAGCCGCGCGGCGCAGGCCTACGCCAACTACCTGGCCGAAACTGCGAGAGGCGGCCATAGCGCCGATGGGCGTAACCCGGTGCAGCGGCTACGCGCTGGAGGGGTCAAGTTCTGCAAGTTCCGCGGCGAGAATTGGCACATGTCATGGACGCGACCTGCAAGAGCCTCCTCCGATACGGCGATGGACGCGGCCATGCGCTTGTGGAAGAAGTCTCCGGGGCATGAGCGCGCGCTGCGGTCGCGCTCGAACGAGATTGGCGTCGGCGTCGCCGGCTTCAGGCACGGCAATCAGTGGTGGTACCAGGAGATCCAGGTGTTCATCGATACCTCCTGCCTCAAAACGACCCAGACCGCAGTAGTCCAAATGGAAGACCAGAGTCCGTCGCTGGCTGACCGGAAGCCCCTGCCGTCTCTCCCTGACCGGAATCCTCTGCGGTTGCCGAGCCCTTGAGCCCTGCGGCTCAATGCGCTAAGCGCGGCCTATGGGAAAACGGATTCCGCCGCCTGATTCGCAAGGCCCGATCGAGCCTGTGAATCTGCGCGAGGCGCTCGAGGAGCGCTACCTCGCTTACGCGCTTTCGACCATCATGCACCGTGCGCTTCCCGACGTGCGCGACGGCTTGAAGCCGGTGCATCGCCGGCTGCTCTACGCCATGCAGCAGCTCAGGCTTTCGCCGCAGGGCGAGTTCCGCAAATGCGCGAAGATCGTCGGCGACACAATGGGTAATTTCCATCCGCACGGCAACCAGGCGATCTACGACGCGCTCGCGCGGCTCGCCCAGGATTTCTCGGTCCGCTACCCGCTGGTCGATGGCCAGGGCAATTTCGGCAATATCGACGGCGATAACCCGGCCGCCGAGCGCTACACCGAAGCGCGGATGACCGAGGTTGCGGCGCGGCTGCTCGACGGCATCGACGAGGACACGGTCGACTTTCGCGCCAATTACGATGGGCGCGAGCAGGAGCCCTCGGTGCTGCCTGCCAATTTCCCCAATTTGCTCGCGAATGGCTCGTCGGGCATTGCCGTCGGCATGGCAACTAACATCCCGCCGCACAATGTCGGCGAGCTATGCGACGCGGCGTTGCATCTCATCAAGTTTCCCAACGCCACCGCAGACAAGCTCGTCGAGCTCGTGCCCGGACCCGATCTGCCGACGGGAGGCGTAATCGTCGAGCCGCGCGAGGAGATCGTCAAAGCCTACAAGACCGGGCGCGGCAGCTTCCGGCTCCGGGCGAAATGGAAACAAGAAGATACCGGCCGCGGCACCTATCAGATCATCGTGACGGAGATCCCGTATCAGATCCCGAAAGCGCGGCTCGTTGCCCGCATCGCCGAGCTTCTGCTTCAGAAGAAGCTGCCGCTCCTTGCCGACGTCCGTGACGAGTCGACCGAGGAAGTCAGGCTCGTGCTCGAGCCCAAGAGCCGGAGCGTCGACCCGCTGCTTCTCATGGAGTCGCTGTTCAAGCTGACCGAGCTTGAGACGCGCGTGCCTCTCAACATGAATGTGTTGAGCCGCGGCCAGGTACCGAACGTGCTCGGCCTGAGGCAGGTATTGCGCGAGTGGCTCGATCACCGCCAAGCGGTGCTGGTCCGGCGGTCGAAATTCCGCTTGGCCAAGATCGATCACCGGCTCGAGGTACTCGACGGCTACCTCATCGTCTATCTCAACATCGACAGGGTCATCAAAATCATCCGCGAGAAGGACGAGCCGAAGCCCGCGCTGATGAAGGCGTTCAAGCTCACCGAGGTGCAAGCCGAGGCAATCCTCAACATGCGGCTGCGCGCGTTGCGCAAGCTCGAAGAGATGGAGATCAGGCGCGAGCACGAGAATCTCACCAAGGAGCGCAAAGAGCTGAAGGCGCTGCTCGTCTCGAAGGACAAGCAGTGGAAGACCGTCGCCAGCGAGATCAAGGCGCTCAAAGATCAGTTCGGGCAAAAAACCGAGCTTGGCCGCCGCCGTACGAGCTTCGCCGAGGCGCCAGAGGGCGTTGAGGTCGATCTCGCCGAAGCGATGATCGAGAAAGAGCCGGTCACCATCGTGCTGTCGGAGAAGGGATGGATCCGCGCCATTCGTGGCCATCAGACCGAGATCGACAGCCTGTCCTTCAAGGAAGGCGACCGTCTGAAGCGCGCGGTCAAGGCCCAGACCACCGACACGCTTTTGCTGTTTGCCACCAATGGCCGATTTTACTCGCTTGGTGCCGACAAACTCCCAGGGGGCAGGGGCCACGGCGAGCCGTTCCGCCTCATGATCGACATCGAGGAGGCCGCAGACGCGGTCGAGCTGTTTGTGCATGAGCCGGGACGCAAGTTGCTGGTCGCAGGATCGAGCGGCCACGGCTTCATCGTCAACGAAGACGAAGTGCTCGCCATGACGCGGAAGGGCAAGCAGGTGCTCAACGTGCGCGAAGGCGAGGAGGCGGTCGTCGTCGCGCCAGCCGCGGGTGACAGCGTCGCGGTGATCGGAGACAACCGGAAACTATTGCTCTTCCCGTTGAGCGAGCTTCCGGAAATGCCGCGCGGCAAGGGTGTCAGGCTCCAACGCTATAAGGACGGCGGACTCGCCGACGCCAAGGTCTTCGACAAGAAGGAAGGCCTGACCTATCTCGACGCCGCGAAGCGCAGCTTCACTCTCTCCGCGACCGAGCTCAGGGACTGGTGGGGTCAGCGCGCTCAGGCCGGACGCCTGCCGCCCAAGGGCTTCCCGAAGTCAGGAAAATTCGGCCCGCGGTTCAACAGCTACTGATCGCCGGAGGCCGAACGGACCCAGCCCTTGGAGGTGAGGCGCTCCTGCGGCTCGAAGCGGTTCTTGTAGCGCATCTTGCGCGAGCCTTCGATCCAATAACCGAGATAGACGAAGGGATGACCTTGGCTGCGCGCGAAATCGACGTGGTCGAGGATCATGTAGGTGCCGAGGCTGCGATGGGGCTGGTCAGGGTCGTAGAAGCTGTACACCATCGAGATGCCGTCGCTCAGGCGGTCGCACAGCGACACGGCGAGGAGGGGAGAGCTTCCGTCGCCGTGAGGATCGGGCTTCAGCCGGTACTCGGTGACGAACGTCTCGACCACGCTGTCCTCGACCATCAGCGAATAGTCGAGCACCGACATCTCGGCCATGCCACCATCGGCGTGGCGCGCATCGATATAGGAGCGAAACAACGAATATTGCTCCGAGCTTGGCGCTGGCGTCATGCGGGTTGCGACCAGATCGCGATTGATGCGGGCAATGCGCTTCAGCGAGCGGCGCGGCGTGAATTCTTCGACCAGGATGCGCACCGGGACGCAGGCCGAGCACGAATCGCAATATGGCATGTAGGCGATGTTCTGGCTTCGCCGGAAGCCGCCCTTCAATAGATTGTCGATGAGGAAGCGCGGCTTGTCGCGGGTGAGATGCGTGAATAGCTTCCGCTCGAGCCGGCCGGGGAGGTAGGGACAGGGCTGCGGCGCGGTTATGTAAAATTCTGGAAAGTTGCTCTTGTGCTCTGTCACTGCCGATCGCCCGGAAACGAATCCGAACCGGTCCAAGCTTAGTTGATTGAATGCCCGACGCGCAATCCGGCATGAGCGCGCGTGCTGCATCCCCCCGCGTCAGTTTAGAACGACTCGGAACTAGACCCGGTTGAGCACCACCACGCCCGCAAGGATATCGTGCAGGCAGCGTTTGCGCGGATCGAAGAGGGCCCACAGAAGGATCGGACAGAAGATCACGAGCGAGAACCAGAACAGAAGCGCGTGGAAAGCCGCGATCAAAGGCGTCACCTTGCCCCCGAACCACATACGGACCTCTAGTCCCATCATCCGCTGGCCGATGGTCGCGGATTTCGGACCGCCGATCGTGAGCGCATTATAGCCTAGCCCGACGGCGGGAAAGACGAGGCCGAACAGGAGCCAGGCGAGGCCGAGCGTGATCACCCCGAGCAGCGCCACGACCACGTAGGCGATGGCAGTCAGCACCAGGATGATCATGGCGTCGATGATGAAAGCGACGGTGCGCTTGCCGATCACCCCGTTGAACAGCTGAGGCTGCGCCACCGGATCGAACGCGTATGGCTGGTCGGCGAAACTTTGGCCGCGCGGCGGAAGCGTGCGTTGGTCGGACATGTTGTCTCCAGTCATGGCCAAGCGACAATTTCTCGCGCCCTAGATGGTGATGGCCCCTCTGCCAAACAAGCATCGATGATCCATTGATCCCGCACACAGCGGCAAGGCCGCCGGTTGCCGAGGCCGTGCCAACGCGTTAAGGGTTTTCGGCGAAAGACCGCAAGGCAAGTCTAACGGGAGCTTCGATGCGAAGATCGGTGCTGTTGCTTGGCTTTGCGCTAGTATTAACCGGCGCACCGGCTTTGCGCGCGGTCGCCTGCGAAGGCCAGGAAGTAATCTTCGAGGACAAATTCGTCGATGATGCCGGCGGCTGGCCGATTAAGGACTCGATCGAAGTGAAGGACGGATCCTTCATCTTCAAGCTGCCGCCGGACGATATGCAGTCCAATCTCAATGTGACTTACACCGTTCGCGATGCTGATATCTGCTCCGAGACGGTTTGGCCCAACGGCGATCAACCGATCCTCGGCGCAGGCCTTCTGTTTTGGGGCGAGGACAACCGCACCTACTTTCAGTTCGGCGTGCTAAACAACGGCAAGTTTTGGATCGCGCGCAAGCAGGACGGCAAATGGCTTGGCACCGTCGCTGCCAATGTCGATTCGCCTGCGATCAAGAAGGAGCCAGGCGCGGCCAACATGCTGCGCGTCAAGACCAACGGCAACAGCGTGACCTTCTTCATCAACGGGACGAAAGTGCGCGAGTTGCGCGGTCAGGCGCCGAAAGGCGTATGGCGTTTCGGCCTGTCGGGCGACAATTTCGATAAGCAAAAGGACGCCAAGGTGATCTTCAAGACCGTGAAGGTCACAAACTAGCGCTTAGGCTTTCGCCTTCAGCAGTTTTGCCGCCTCCGGCGCGAAATAAGTGAACACCGCGTCGGCGCCAGCGCGTTTGCAGGCGATCAGGCTCTCCAGAATGACGCGGCTGCGATCGAGCCAGCCGCGATCGGCCGCTGCGGCGAGCATCGAATACTCGCCCGAGGTCTGATAGACGAAGGTCGGCACGTTGAACGCCGTCTTCACCCGCCACACGATATCGAGATAGGCAAGGCCCGGCTTGACCATGACCATGTCCGCGCCCTCGGCGATGTCGAGCGCGACCTCGCGCAAGGCTTCCGCGCCGTTGGCGGGATCCATCTGATAGGTGAGCTTGTCGCCGCGGAGCCGCTTGCCGGAGCCCACCGCATCGCGGAACGGCCCGTAGAAGGCCGAGGAATATTTCGCGGCGTAAGCGAGCAGCTGGGTATTAACGAAGCCTGCCTCCTCGAGCGCTGCCCTGATCGCGCCGATGCGTCCATCCATCATGTCTGACGGCGCGAGGATGTCGCAGCCGGCCTCGGCCTGGACGATGGCCTGGGCGATCAACACCTCGATGGTGCGGTCATTGTCGATCTCGCCGTCGATCAGAAGACCGTCGTGGCCGTGGCTCGTATAAGGATCGAGCGCCACGTCGCAGATGATACCGATGTCCGGCACGTGCGCTTTGATGGCGCGCACCGCGCGGCACACGAGATTGCCGGGGTTGAGCGCCTCGCTTGCGTCTTCGTCGCGGAGCGAGGCCTCGGTGTAGGAGAAGAGCGCGACTGCCGGAATCCCGAGCGAAGCAGCCTTCTCCGCTGCATCGACGGCGAAGTCGATCGAGAGACGCTCGACTCCGGGCATGGCAGCAACTGGCGTGCGGACGCGTTCTCCCTCGATCACGAAAATGGGCCAGATCAGATCGTCGGTGGTCAGCGTCGCGCCCCGCACCAGGCGGCGCGACCACTCGGCGCGACGGTTGCGCCTGAGCCGGGTCGCCGGAAAGCCGGGCTGCGATGCGCCTGGCGCCTTGACGCGCGCGCGCTTCACCCGCTCGGTGCGTAAGGAGACCGTCTTGTCCTTAGGGGAGGCCATCGCGCTATACGTATTCTCTTCGCGTGAGCGCGCAAGCTAGCACCGTGACGGGGACCGCGCCAACAGCGCCTGGAGACGTGGTTGCGTTTTCGTCTTTATTGGCACACAGCCGCGTGCCGTCGCGCCTTCATATCCAGGTGAAAATGGTTCTTATGCGCCTCGTTGGCCTCTGGCCCTAGCACGGTGCCGAAGGTGTGACAGGCGTCGTCGTGCACCACCCTGACGAACTCGCTCCGCGCATCAGCCTTCGATTGTGTCTCGGGAGTGGCATTCTCAGACGGTTTAACCTCGGAAAGCGGGGCCGCAGGAGGGTGTTCAGCTTCCACTGTTGGAACCACGAAAGGATTGGTCTTGGCATCGATTACCGTGGTCGGGGCAACGAAGGGATTTATCTTCGCCTCGGCTAGCTGAACCTTGGCCACCGCGAAGGATTGCCTGTCCGCCGCCCGTAGCTGAGATACCGGCTTCACCGGGGTTGCCACCACAACGCGATCGGGCTTCGGCTGAGACGGCCGAGCCGTCACGGTGCGCGGCCAGCTTTCAAGCACGGTGATGTGCTCGCCTGAGCCAAACACGAACTCCGACACGTCGAGCGCATTGGCGAGCGCATGCTCGCTCAGGGGCGTGCTGTCGCCGCCATAGCGATTGCGGCAGACATAGGAGCTGGCGTTGCGCAGCTTGACGACTTGCGTCGAGAGCACCGCCCTCGCTTCGGGCTGTACCGTCTTGTCGAGCCAAGAGCCAAGCGCAGCCGCGAGCGCGCAAGTCATAGTGGCAGGCGGATCCATTGCGACCTTAGGCTCGCTGCCGATCGACTTGACGAGGATTGGAGCCGGCGCGCCGCAGATGCCGTGCTTCAGGGGTGGGAGCTGTTCGTACTCGATGGTGAGACTCTCGAGCGCTTTTGCACAGGCCGCCTTGGCATCGGCGACCTCCTTGTCGGTCCACGGCACGGTTGGCTGATCGCCCGGCAGCACAGGCGTCTTTGCCTCCGTTCCATGCCCACGGTGAGGATTGCGCTGGGGCAACGGCGGGACATCGTTTCCGGCCTGAGCGCAGAGCGGAAGTACGACGAGAATGGCAAGGGCGGGGCGGGCGATTGGATGAAACGTCATGCGGCCCTTACTCTTTTCCTTGCAAAGCTTGTGGTTTGCCCGATTGGGTGGTAGCTGCCCGCGAGCCCTTTCAAGGCAAGGCTTGGCGGATCAAGGCAAGCCCAAGAGAGGCGTCATTTTGCAAAAGTTCGAGCAAGAGTGGTCGAGGGTGTCTGAAGCGCTCGGCATCACGTTTGAGGAAATCGGTCGCGCCGGCGTGGTGACGCTCAGCCGGCCTACGCGATTAAACGCGCTAAACCAAGAAATGTTCGAGGCTTTGAGCGAGCATTATCGCCATTGGGCTCCGGCACCGCAGATTTATGGCGTCTTCATGCAATCGAGCCATCCCACGGTGTTCTCGAGCGGCGGCGATCTCAAGGTCCTGCACGAGTGGCTGGAACAGGGAGCGCTCGGCGCGATCAAGGAATTCTACCGCGCGGCGTACACCCATGTATGGGTGCTCGACAAATTCATCAGGCCGAATGTTCCTCTCATCAATGGACTCGTGCTCGGCGGAGGAGTGGGCATCACCCTGCACGGCACGCATTGCATCGCGGGCGAGGGTTACAAATTCGGCATGCCGCAAGTCGGCATCGGTTTTCTGCCCGATATTGGCGGAACCTATTTCTTGCCGCGACTGCTCGGATGGACCGGAGTCTATCTCGCGCTAACCGGGCGAATTATCGGGCCGGCGGAGGCTTATCGCCAGCGTCTCGTGAGCCATTACGTTCCGTCGGCGCATTTCGGCGTGATCAAAGACGCATTGCGCGACAACCATCCGATCGACAAGCTGCTCGATGGACTTCACCGCGATCCCGGGGAGGGCGAGCTCGTGCGGCACACGCCGCTGATCAATCGCGTGTTCGCCGCATCGTCTGTCGAATCGATCCTCGAGCGGCTCGACGCAGAGAAAGGCGAGCATGAGTCTTTCGCCCGTGAGACCGCAGCCGAGCTACGCAAGAAGTCACCCACGTCTCTCAAGGTCGCCTTGGCGCAGATGAAGCGCGGCAAGTCGCTCGATCTCTTGAGCGCGCTCAAGCTGGAATTCCGTCTCGCTTCGCATCTCATCGAGACGCACGATTATCGCGAGGGCATCGCTGCGCGCATCGCGGGGCGCGGACGTGCGCCGAACTGGCAACCGGCGCGCCTGACAGTTGTCGACGATCAGGCGATCGAACGCATGTTCGACAGCCCTGTCGAGAATGAGCTCGAGCTTAAGGAGCTCACTCCAGGTCTCTAATACCTGGGTTCAAACGCGCACGAATATCATAGAAATTTAATCGTAGAATTTCATCCAATCTTAAGCGTGCCGCTTAAGCGGATTTTAGCGTGGCCTGCCTATAGTCCTCGCCAAGTTGGGGATTTAACAACAACTAACGAGGGTAGGCGATGAGTGTAGTCTTGAAAAAGGGGACGCATACGGGCGCGTCTCAGGTAGAAGATCTCAAGGGGCGCTATCTTGTTTCCTTGAAGCTTGTCGAGCGGCTTCATCGATTGCTTCTTGATGTCATCAAAGATGAATTTGAACGCTTGGGCCGCTCGGACGTCAACAGCGTGCAGGCTTTGCTGCTGTTCAACATCGGCGATGCCGAATTGACGGCCGGCGAGCTCACGAGCCGCGGCCTCTATCTCGGCTCCAACGTCTCGTACAATCTCAAGAAGCTGGTCGATGCCGGCTACATCCACCATCAGCGCTCGTCCACCGACCGGCGGTCGGTGCGGGTGCGGCTCACCGAGAAAGGGCAAGAGGTGTCCAATGTGGTGAACGGGCTTTATCAGCGGCAGCTCAAGTCTTTGCAGCAGGTGGGCGGCATCGGCGTCGACGATCTTGAGTCGTTGAATAAGGCGCTGATTCGGCTCGAGCGCTTCTGGACTGACCAGATCCGCTATCAGCTCTAATCGTCACGCAAGAGTGTGAGATTTAGCGGCCCTGGTGGTTTCCACCGGGGCCGCGTCGTTTTCAACCGCGGCACAGCCAAAAATAGCCAAATTCGCTGGATAACTCTCAGTCATGGCGTGATCCGCGCTCATTTAGAGCGCCGGACATGATCGGCTGACGAGGGAGTAACGTGTCCCGTTGCCAAAGAACTGTGATCGATCCTTAGAGGATTTGAAAAGGAATTGGCGGTTCATTGGCTCTAGAGTGGCGCAGGCAAAGCGCTTATAGTCAACGCGGGACATGCCGCCAACGGACGGGGGAGCGGCTTATGCTGACATGGAAGACTAGAGTGAGAGGCGGGGCCTTCCTCGCCGCTACGGGAGTTGGTGCGATCCTCCTCCTCGCGAGCGCCGAGCCTTCGAGTGCCGGTCTCTTCTCCTGGCTCAAGGGCAACCCGAACCAGGGGGGTTATCAAGGCGGCTATCAGGACGACAATTCCGGAAACTCGGGCGGCGGCGGCTTCTTCGGCGGCAGGAACGGCGGTGGCTTCTTCGGCGGAGGCTCGCGCGCTGCGCAGCAGCCAGGCTCGCAAGCCTTCCATGGCGACGAGCTTCCACCAGAGGAGTTCGATGCGGCGACTGCCGCCTGGATCACCAACCCTGCGCTGGGAACGCCGACCCTTGCTTCCGCGAATATTGCTGCGACCAAGGCTGCGATCGCGCGCTACCAGGCAATCGTGGCCCAGGGCGGCTGGCCCATGGTTCCCGCCGTGGTGATGAAGCCTGGCTCGCGCGGCCCCGAAATCGTGACGCTGCATCGGCGGCTCGAAATCGAAGGAGATCTCGTCGGTCAGAGCATCCCCGAGGAATATGACGCGGCAGTTGTTGCAGCCGTGAAGAAGTTCCAGGCTCGCCACGGCCTGCCCCCGACCGGCGTGGTCGACATGAGGGTCACGGTCGAAGCGCTGAACGTGCCGGCCACGGTGAGGCTTGCCCAATTGCAAGCGAGCCTCAAGCGCTTGCAAACGTTGGCGCCGGCCGCTGGAAATCGCTACGTGGTGGTCAATATCCCGGCGGCGCAGGCTGAGGCCGTCGAGAACGGGCAGGTTGTGCAGCGCCACGCCACGGTGGTCGGCAAGCCGGAGCGTCCGACGCCTGAGCTCTCGAGCAAGATCCAGGAGGTCAACTTCAATCCTTATTGGTACGTGCCGAAGAGCATCATCTACAAGGACCTGGTGCCGAAGGCTCAGGAGTTTGCCCGGCGCAATCAGGATATGCTCGCGGCCTACCACATGGAGGCCTTTGACGCCGCCGGCAATCCGGTCGACTCGCGCCAGATCAACTGGTTCGGCCCCGAGGTGTACAACTATCAGTTCCGCCAGCTCCCCTGGGATCAGAACTCGCTCGGCTTCGTGAAGATCAACTTCCCGAACAAGGACAGCGTCTACATGCACGACACGCCGCTCAAGAGCCTGTTCGGGCGGAGCGTGCGGTTCGAAAGCTCGGGTTGCGTGCGTACGGATAACATCGAGCCGCTTGTGGTCTGGCTGCTACGCGACACGGGCGGTTGGGATTTGCAGCGCATCCAACAGGTGAAACAGACTGGCGAGCAGATCGACGTCAAGCTGGTGAAGCCGATTCCGGTCTACTTCTCCTATATCACGGCTTGGTCGGCGCCGGACGGCATCGTGCAGTTCCGCCCCGACATCTACCAGCAGGACGGAAGCGGCCCGGAGACAGCCTCGGCCTATTGATCCAAGGCCGCATCGCCCTCATTTCTGCTGAGGTTGACGCGACTCGTCAGGAAGCCGTTGACTTTGCTTTCAACGCCCTGCCGTCGCGAGGCAACGCCTTGGGTGTTGCTGGCGCCACCGCGCGACATGTGGTAGAGCCAGCCAAATATTGAAGGGAGCGCCCCGCGAGAGATTTAGGCGGGTCCAATCCTCCCTTGGCTGGATAGGGCGGGTTCGAGCTCGAGGAGTAGTAGGCCATGACGGCAAGTGAGATGAGGCGTGCCGAGGCGCGCGGGAACGAGTTCTTCTCCAAGCATTTGGAGGACGCCGACCCCGAGGTCTTTTCAGCCATCGAGAACGAGCTCGAGCGTCAGCAGAACGAGATCGAACTCATCGCCTCGGAAAACATCGTCTCACGCGCCGTGCTCGATGCCGCCGGCACGCTGCTCACCAACAAATATGCCGAAGGCTATCCGGGCAGGCGCTATTACGGCGGCTGCCAATATGTCGATGTCGTCGAGCAACTCGCCATCGACCGCGCCAAGCGCCTGTTCAATTGCGCCTTCGCCAATGTCCAGCCGCATTCGGGCTCGCAGGCCAATCAGTCGGTGATGCTCGCGCTGATCAAGCCGGGCGACACGATCATCGGCATGTCGCTTGCCCATGGCGGACACCTCACTCACGGCGCGGCGCCGAACCTTTCCGGCAAGTGGTTCAATGCCGTGCAATATGGTGTGCGGCAGGACGACAACCGCATCGACTATGACGCGGTGGAGAAACTTGCCCTGGAGCACAAGCCGGCGATGATCATCGCTGGCGGCTCGGCCTATCCGCGCATCATCGATTTCAAGCGCTTCCGCGAGATTGCCGACTCGGTCGGTGCTTATCTCATGGTCGACATGGCGCATTTCGCAGGACTGGTGGCTGCCGGCCTGCATCCAAGCCCTCTGCCGCATGCCCATGTGGTGACCACCACGACCCACAAGACCCTGCGCGGGCCGCGCGCCGGCATGGTGCTCTCCAACGACGAGGAGATCGGCAAGAAAATCAACTCGGCGCTGTTCCCGGGGCTGCAGGGCGGTCCGTTGATGCACATCATCGCTGCCAAGGCCGTCGCATTCGGCGAGGCGCTCAAGCCGTCCTTCAAGCTCTACGCGCAGTCGGTGATCGACAACGCCAGGGCCTTGGGCGAGACGCTGGTCAAAGGCGGCGCGGCTCTCGTGTCTGGCGGCACTGACACGCACCTGATGCTGGTTGATTTGCGACCAAAGAAGCTGACCGGCAAGGCGGCGGAGGTTGCGCTCGGCCGCGCCAACATCACCTGCAACAAGAACGGCGTGCCGTTCGATCCCGAGAAACCCGCGATCACTTCCGGCATCCGTCTTGGCTCGCCTGCGGGCACCACGCGCGGCTTCGGCATCAAGGAGTTTCAGTCGATCGGCGGCATGATCATCGAGGTCCTCGACGGGCTTGCCGCCGACGGCGACGAAGGTAACAGCAAGGTCGAAGCCTCAGTGAAGAAGCGGGCCATCGAGCTTTGCGAGCGCTATCCGATCTACCGGTAGACTTGCGTGAGGGTGGGAAAGGGGAGAGCGACCGCCCATGCGATGCCCCTATTGCGGCAGCACCAACACGCAAGTGAAGGACTCGCGTCCTAGCGAGGACCACTCGACTATCAGGCGCCGCCGCGTCTGCGCCGATTGCGGCGGCCGCTTCACCACCTTCGAGCGGGTGCAGCTGCGGGAGCTCACCGTGGTCAAGCGGTCAGGGCGCCGGATGCCGTTCGATCGCGACAAGCTGATGCGCTCGGTGCAAATTGCGCTGCGGAAGCGCCCCGTCGATCCCGAACGCGTCGAGCGCATGGTGAGCGGCATCGTGCGCCGGCTCGAGAATATGGGCGAGAACGACATCAGGTCGGAGACCATCGGCCGTCTGGTGATGGAGGCCTTAAAGGGCCTCGATGACGTTGCCTACGTGCGCTTCGCCTCGGTCTACAAGAATTTCCGCGAGGCCAAGGACTTCGAGGCGCTGCTCGGCGAGCTTGCTGCCACCGAGAACAATGAAGAAATGCCGTCAGGGAAGGCGGCGGCCCCTGCCGAAGACTAAGTCCAAACCCCACATCAACCCGATGAGCGCGAGCGACGAAGATCATATGGCGCAGGCGCTCCAACTGGCGCGCCGCGGGCTAGGGCTGACTTGGCCGAACCCCTCGGTCGGCGCGCTGGTGGTGGCGCCTTCCGGCGAGATCCTCGGACGCGGCACCACTGCGCCTGGAGGCCGTCCCCATGCCGAGGCGATTGCTCTGGACCGGGCCGGCGACAAGGCGCGCGGCGCCACGATCTATGTCACGCTCGAGCCATGCGCGCATGAGGGCAGAGGCATGGCTTGCGCCGATGCCATCGTTAGGGCAAAGCCCGCGCGCGCCGTCGTCGCCATTCGCGATCCTGATCCGCGCACCTCTGGCCGCGGCATCGAGCGTCTCAGAGCTGCCGGGATTGAAGTCGAGAAAGGCGTGTTGGCGGACGAAGCGGCGGAGGTGGCGCTTGGCCATTTCCTGCGTGTCACCGAGGACCGCCCTTCCGTGACGCTGAAGCTTGCCGTCGGCGCCGATGGGCTGATGCCGAGAGGCAACGGTGCGCCGGTATGGATCACTGGCCCTGAGGCCCGCGCGCACGCCCACCTCCTGCGTGCACGCAACGATGCCATCCTCGTGGGCCGGGGTACCGTCCTCGCCGATAATCCGAGCCTCACCTGCCGCCTTCCCGGCATGTCATGCCGCTCCCCGGTGCGGGTGGTGCTGGACCGGCGTCTCAGGACGCCGCCGCAAGCGCATCTCTTCGACGACCTAATGGTGCCGGTCTGGCTCGTTTGCGCCGCCGACGAGGAGCATCCCAACACCGATGCGCTCCAGGATCGCGGCGCCGAAATTGTCTACGTGCCGGTCGACTCGCATGGCATGCTTGGCGTGCGCGACGCTTTGGAGACGCTTGCAAGCCGCGGCATCACGCGTGTGCTGGTGGAAGGGGGACCTTCGGTCGCGCGCGCTTTTCTGGATGCCGATCTCATCGACGAGATGGTGATCTACGAGGGGTCTCAGCCCGCAGGTCCCGATGGACTTATACCTTTCGTGAATGAAGGGCTCGATCGGGTGATCGCAAACAGTCATTTTGCGCAAACTCGGTCGCGGGCGTTCGGTCCAGACCGGATGACCGCCTGGGGGCGGATGGCAAGATGTTCACCGGCATTATCAGCGGCGTAGGCACGCTGCGCGGGCGGCAAGGCGGCCGCTTCACCATCGCCTCGCCTTATAAGCGCTCGAACCTCCAAGAAGGCGCGTCGATCGCGTGCGACGGTTGTTGTCTCACCATCGTCGATGCCGCCAAGGCCAAGAAGGGCGCGGAGTTCAGCGTTGATGTCTCCAACGAGACCTTGGCCCGGACCACGCTCGGCGAGTGGCAGGAAGGACGCCGCATCAATCTCGAACGCCCGCTCGGCCTCGGCGAAGAACTCGGCGGCCATCTCGTGACCGGCCATATCGACGGCCGGGCCAAGGTCCTAGCGCGCCACACCGACGGCGACAGCGTCAGGTTCATCTTGGGGAGTCCGCCTGGGCTTGCGCGCTTTATTGCCACCAAAGGCTCGGTCGCGCTCGACGGCGTGTCGCTCACAGTTAACGAGGTCGACGGCAATCGCTTCGGCGTGAACATCATTCCTTACACACTTCGCCGCACGACATGGGGAGACCGGGCACCCGGCGATCTGGTAAACCTTGAAGTCGATCTCATGGCGCGCTACGCCGCACGTCTGAGCGAAAGTCAAGGCGAACCCCTGTGACCATCATCAGCAAGACCAGATACCATCAGTTCCTCTCACCCATCGAGGTGGTGGTGGAGGACGCGCGGAACGGCCGCATGTTCATCCTGGTCGACGCCGAGGAGCGCGAGAACGAGGGCGACCTCGTCATCCCGGCGCAGATGGCGACCCCTGACGCCATCAACTTCATGGCGAAGTATGGCCGCGGCCTGATCTGCCTTGCGCTCACGCCGGAGCGGGCCAAGCAGCTTCACCTCGAGCTGATGTCGCGCTCAAACCGCGCGCGGCAAACCACGGCGTTCACTGTGTCAATTGAAGCGCGCGAAGGCGTTTCGACCGGCATCTCGGCACATGACCGCGCACATACCATCTCCGTCGCCATCGATCCCACCAAGGACTATCGCGATATCATGACGCCAGGCCACGTGTTCCCCCTAGTCGCCAAGGAGGGCGGGGTGCTCATCCGCGCCGGCCATACCGAGGCCGCTGTCGATCTCGCGCGCCTTGCCGGGCTTTATGCTGCCGGCGTCATCTGCGAGATTATGAACGACGACGGCACCATGGCGCGGCTTCCCGACCTCATCGCGTTTGCCCAGCGCCATGGGCTCAAGATCGCGACCATCGCCGATCTGATCGCCTACCGGCTGCGCTACGATCACCTGGTCAAGGTCGTGGCCGAGAGCAAGATCGAGAGCCCATTTGGTGGTGCTTTCGACCTCAAGGTCTATTGCACCACCGTGGACCCTGCCGAGCATGTTGCCCTCGTCAAAGGCAATGTCGCTTCGGGAGAGCCTGTGCTCGTGCGTGTGCACGCGGTAAACACGATCGATGACCTCGTTTCGACCGCGGGCCACCGCGAGACGCTGGTGCACAAGGCGATGGACATCATCGGACGCGAAGGCCGCGGCGTGGTGGTTTTAATCCGCGAGTCGCGGCCGGATGCCATCTCCGCGCGTCTCACCGAACAGGGCGGAGGCCCTGGCCAGCAGCGGCTCATTGAATATGGCATCGGCGCGCAAATCCTCCTCGATCTTGGCGTGCGCGAGATGGTGCTGCTCTCCAATTCGCCTCAGCGCAAGATCGTTGGGCTTGAGGGCTATGGGCTCAAAGTGACGGGCCACAGAGGCTTGGAGTAGCAGACCATGGCCCGCAAAGGCCCACGCTCCGTTCTCATCATCGAGGCGCGCTTCTACGAAGACATCGCCGACGAGCTCGCGCGTGGCGCGACCGAAGAGCTCAAATCCAACCAGATGACCTATGAGCGGCTCTCCGTGCCCGGCTCTCTCGAAATCGCGCTTGCCTTGAGCCTAGCGCTCGCCAACGGCTTTGTCGGCCGGGCAGGGAGGCATCGCGGCTGCATCGCGCTCGGCTGCGTCATCAGAGGCGAGACAACCCATTACGACATCGTGGCGCGAGAATCGGCCGCTAGCCTGCATCAGCTCGCCGTGCAGCATGCGGTGCCGATCGGCTTTGGTATCTTGACCTGCGAGAGCCGCGAGCAGGCCTGGGAGCGGGCGAGCGTCGACGGGCGCAATAAGGGCGGCGACGCCGCACGCGCATGTCTGACGCTGATGCAGCTCGAGCAGCATTTCTCCCAAGCGAGCCGGCGCTAGCCGCCATGGCCGGGCGAGGCAAACCGCAAGCCCGCGCATCGTCCCGCAGCGCAGCCCGGCTCGCCACGGTCCAGGCGCTCTATCAAATGGACATGACCGGCATCGACCTGAACGAGGTGATCGCCGAGTTCGAAGCCTATCGTCTCGGCAAGGAAATCGAGGACCGCCAATATTGTGACGCCGAGGCAGCCTTCTTCCGCGATCTCGTCGAGGGCGTGGTGCGCGAACAGCTCAAGATCGATCCGCTGATCGATAAGCAACTGGCAGAAGGCTGGCGGCTCACACGCGTCGATTCGATCCTCCGGGCAATCTTGCGCGCCGGCGCCTACGAGATCCTGGAGCGCGATGACGTGCCTGCACGCGTCGCGATTTCCGAATATGTGGATATCGCCCATGCCTTCTTTTCCGATGATGAGCCGAAAGTGGTGAACGGTATTCTCGACCGGCTAGGACATAAGGCGCGGCCTGCAGAGTTCGCAAAACACGGCACGAGCGATGGCTGACGATATCGAGCGCGGCGGAGGGAAGAGTCTTGGCGAGTTCGACATCATCGCCAGATATTTCGCTCCGCTTGCGACCGACACTTCATCCCTCGGCTTGCGCGATGACGCCGCTGTGCTCAGGCCGATTGAGGGGCAGGAGATCGTGCTGTCCTGCGATACGATCATCGAGGGTGTGCATTTCCTCAAAGACGATCCACCGGAGTCGATCGGGCACAAGGCTCTAGCGGTCAATCTCTCCGATCTCGCCGCCAAGGGAGCGCGCCCCTACATCTATCTCTTGGCGCTGTCATTGCCGCCACATCCTTCGGCGGCATGGCTCGAGGCCTTCGCCTCAGGTCTTCGCGATTTCCAGGAACGCGCGGGCGCGACCCTTGTGGGTGGCGACACGACCGCATCGCCAGGTCCCTTGAGCATCACCATCACGGCGCTCGGCCTCGTTCCGCATGGCCACACCGTACTGCGGCATGGAGCGAAGCAGGGGGACCGTCTCTATGTGAGCGGAACTATTGGGGACGCCTATCTTGGCTTGCGCATCCTGAAAGAGCCGTCGCTCGCGCGATCCTGGGGCCTCAGCGATGAAGAGCAGGAATTTGTCGTGGAGCGCTACAGGCGGCCGGAACCGCGGAACGACCTCATGCTTGTCATCCGCAACTTTGCCACGGCCGCCATCGATGTGTCGGATGGCCTCGTGGCCGACGCTGACAAGCTCGCAAAAGTCTCTCATGCAGGAGCGTTGATCGACACCTCGCGCGTTCCCTTGTCGGATGTAGCGCGAAAAGTCCTCGAGTGTGCGCCTGAGCTTTTTAAGGCGCTCATGACCGGCGGCGATGATTACGAGATCCTGGCCGCGGTGCCCGAGGCGAGCGGCATCTCGTTCGAGGCTGAAGCGCGGGCCAAGGGCGTGGGTGTGAGCATGATCGGCCGCATCGAAGGCCGGCCGGGAGAGGTCAGGGTACTCGGTGCGGATGGGCAAATTCTCAATCTCGCGGCTAAGGGGTTCACGCATTTCTAGCCTTTAGCCGCAGCTTTCGGCCTGTTTCATTGATCCCAAGCGTCTGTTGCGTCCTGCTTACAACTTTGGCATTTTCCGCGCGGGCTTACGCCACGACGACTTTCTCTGGGGGCAGTGAGGCCGCGGGCACGTTTAGTGTCTGAATGTTTGCGGTCCTCTTCCTCCGCAATCCCACACGAACGAACGAGGCAGAATTTATGACCTGGGTTCTTTACCTGATTATTCTCTGCGCGACGCTCTCGATCGCCTACGGAGTCTGGACGACTAGAGCCGTTCTCGCCTCAGACCCCGGCACGGCGCGCATGCAGGAGATCGCCGCCGCCATTCAGGAAGGGGCGCAGGCCTATCTCGCCCGGCAATACACCACGATCGCCGTTGTCGGCGTGGTGATCTTTCTCATTCTTGCCTATTTGCTCGGCATTCCGCAGGCGATCGGTTTCGCGGTTGGCGCGATCTTGTCTGGTGCGGCGGGCTACATCGGCATGAACGTATCGGTCCGCGCTAATGTGCGGACGGCGCAGGCCGCGACCAAAAGCCTGGCCGACGGGCTCAGCCTTGCCTTCCGCTCAGGCGCCATCACCGGCCTTCTCGTCGCCGGCCTCGCCCTTCTCGGCGTGTCGGTCTATTTCCTCATCCTCACGCAATTTCTTGGACTTAGCCCCGCCTCGCGCGAAGTGGTTGACGCACTCGTAGCGCTCGGCTTCGGCGCGTCCCTCATCTCGATCTTCGCGCGGCTCGGCGGCGGTATCTTCACCAAAGGCGCGGATGTGGGCGGCGATCTCGTCGGCAAGGTCGAAGCCGGTATTCCCGAGGACGATCCGCGCAACCCGGCGACCATCGCCGACAATGTGGGAGACAATGTCGGCGACTGTGCCGGCATGGCCGCCGACCTGTTCGAGACCTACGTGGTGACCGTGGTAGCCACCATGGTGCTCGCCTCGATCTATTTCGCCGGCGGCGATCGCGTCATGCAGATGATGCTCTACC
>JBKOWI010000071.1:0-18152 GCA_046724315.1 Pseudomonadota bacterium
CTTGCCTTCAGCGAAGTCGCGCTCCCGCCACGCCCGCAACATCGAGGGCAATGGGATGCTCATGGGGCAAACCTCTTCGCACCGGCCGCACAGGCTCGAAGCATTGGGAAGATCACGCACGTGGTCGAGGCCTTGTAGCGCCGGCGTAAGCACCGCGCCCATAGGCCCGGGATAGACTGAGCCGTAGGCGTGGCCCCCTATCGCACCGTATACCGGGCAGTGATTGAGGCAGGCACCGCAGCGGATGCACCGGAGCATGTCCTGGAAGGTGCCGCCCAACATTTCGCTCCGTCCATTGTCGAGCAGCACGACATGGTACGCGGTTGGCCCGTCAGGGTCGCCCTCGTGACGCAGGCCGGTCGTGAAAGTTGTGTAGGTGGTGATGTCCTGCCCCGTCGCCGACCGGCAAAGCAGCCGCAGGATGGTGCAGGCATCCTCGAGCGTCGGCACGATCTTCTCGATCGAGGCAATGACGATATGCGTGCGCGGCAGGGTCGACGTGAGATCGCCGTTGCCCTCATTGGTGACGATCACCGAGGAGCCGGTCTCGGCAATCAGCAGATTGGCCCCGGTGATGCCGACGTCGGCGACGAGGAATTTCTCGCGCAGGACGGAGCGCGCCTCCGCCACCAGGTCTTGCACGTCGCTCAGCCTGCGCGAGGTTAGCCGTCCCTTATGTGCTCGCCGAAAATCCGCAGCGACCGTCTCTTTGTTGAGATGGATGACGGGCGCGATGATGTGGCTCGGGGTCTCGCCCCTGAGCTGCACGATATATTCGCCGAGGTCGGTCTCAACTACCTCGATGCCTGCGGCTTGAAGATGGGCATTGAGCGCGATCTCCTCGGACACCATCGATTTGCCTTTGGCCACGAGCTTCGCGCCGTAATCGTGGCAAAGTCCAAGCACGATGTCGCGTGCATCCGCGGCGGTCGGAGCAAAATGCACTTTGCCTCCGCTCTCGACGACCTTGCTCTCATAGGCCTCGAGATAAAGATCGAGATGGGTGAGCGTATGGTCTTTGATGGCGCGGGCCTCGGCGCGTAGCGCTTCGAATTCCGGCAATCTCGACTTGGCCGCCGCGCGTTTGGCGACAAACCCGGTCTTTACGTTCTGCAGCGCCCTCTGCAGTTCGCCGTCGGCAAGAGCCTCTGAGGCCGCTTTTTTAAACGAGATGGTGGCCTCAGCCATGATCTCAGCGCGATTTGAGTGAGGCAGCTATGGCCGGCATGTCCGTCATGCCCGCCAGCACCTCTGCGACATGGCGCACTTCGATCTTTGCGCGCTCGCGGCTGAGCCCGCCCGCGATCTGCATCAGGCAGCCGAGGTCTCCCGCAAGGACGGCACTCGCCTCGGTATCGAGAATATTGTTCAGCTTGGCGTCGAGAATCGCTCCGGAAATGTCCGGGTATTTCACCGAGAATGTGCCACCGAACCCGCAACATATCTCGCTCTCGGGAAGCTCGATGAGGGTAAGCCCGGTGACGCTTGCCAGCAGTCGCCGGGGTGCATCCCGGATGTGAAGCTCGCGCGAGGACGAGCATGAATCGTGATAGGTGACGGTTCCCTCATAGCTCGCCTCGACCTCGCTGAGACCGAGCACGTCCACCAGAAAGGAGGTCAGCTCGTAGCTTTTGGCGGCCAGCGTCTTGGCGCGCTCGGCGCAGCGAGGATCGTCCGCCAGCAGGCGAGGGTAATGGACCTTGAGCATTCCGGTGCAGGAGCCAGAAGGAGCCACGACATAGTCGAAGGGCTCGAACGCCTCGATCACTTGCCTTGCGATCGCCACCGCATCGTCCCGATCGCCTGAATTGTACGCTGGCTGCCCGCAGCAGGCCTGCGCGCGCGGAACCTCAACCCGAGCTCCGCCTGCCTCGAGAAGCTTGATGGCGGCGAAAGCGACGCTCGGCCTGAACAGATCGACGAGGCAGGTTACGAACAGGCCGACCAGAGGGCCGTCTGTGGCAGCTTCGGGTGCAGGACTCATGACACTGCCAAGCTTTCACGCCTTATGGCTAAAGATGGAAGCCAGGATGTAGCATCGGCGGCAAGACTCAAGAAATGCGATTCCAAGAGGAGCGCGAAGGAAGGATGCAGGCAAAGGCCCTCGCCATGCTCGCGCTGGCACTGTTCCCGGCCTCCCCCGCGCTCGCGGCCGACTCCGCCACAGTGACCCTCGTCACTCCTGTCGTCTACGGGACACATCTGCCGGGCCTCGGCGAGCCCGCCGCGCGCCTTGGCAAGCTGATCAGGGAGCGCTCCGGAGGCTCGCTCGGACTCGACCTGAAGGAACCAGGCGAGGGGACCAAGCCGCAAGAGATTCTCGACAAGCTTAGCAGCGGGAGTGTCGATGCGGGGTTTGCCACGGCGAGTTATTGGACGGCCAAGATTCCGGCTGCTGCCCTGTTTGCCGGCTTCCCTTTCGGTCCTGACGGCAAGACCTATCTCGACTGGTTTGAAACAGGCAACGGCAGCAGACTTTATCAGGAGATGTACGACCAGGCCGGCGCGCAGGTGCACGTTATGCCTTGCGCCTTTGGCGGCGCGGAAGCAGGCGGCTGGTTCGCCAAGGAGATCAAGACCGCCGACGATATAAAGGGACTGCGCATGCGCATCTTCGGCCTGGGCGGCAGGGTCATGTCGAAGCTCGGCGCCACGACCGTGATCGTCCCTGGCGGAAATCTGGTGAAAGCCTTCGACCGGGGAGATATCGATGCGGCCGAGCTTTATACGCCTGCAGCAGATCGTGAACAGGACCTCAAGTCGAAGGTTAAGCTGATCTACGTGCCCGGCTGGCACCAACCGGAGACGGTGCTCGAGCTCTTGATCAACAAAGATCGCTGGAACGGACTCACGGCCGAGCAGCGCTCCTTGATCGAAGGCGCTTGCCACACGATCCTCGATGAAACGCTTTCCGAGGAGGCGAAGCTCCAGGCCGACGCGCTCGCCGACCTCGCCTCCAAGGACAAAGTCCGGATCGCCGAGTGGCCCGATGAGGTCCTCGCTGCCTTCCGCTCGGCCTGGGCCGACGTTGCCAAGGATGAGGGCGAGCAGGATTATTTCTTCAAGACCGTTCTGGACGACATCGAGAAATTCCGCGCCAGGGCAAAAAGCGCGAGTGGAGTTGAGGACGCGCCCGCGGCGCAGGTGCCAGCTTCATCACAGGCTGCGCCCGCGCCTCGGACTACGCCTTGATGCGTCTTACTGCCCGGTCTGAGTCTGCAGATAAGCGATGATGTCGGCCCGCTCCCCGGCATCGGGGATGCCTTGAAAGGCGAGAGCCATGGGAGAATCGGGGATCAGCGCCTTCGGATCCGCGATCCATTTGTCGATATTCTCCGGAGTCCAAACCCAACCTTGCTCGCCAAGTTTCTTCATGCCGGGGGAATACATCGAGGCATAGTCGGCAACGCTCGCAGCCTTGCGTCCGACAACGTTGTTGAGCTCAGGTCCCACCAGCGTCTTGGCACCCGGTCCGACCTGATGGCAGATCGCGCATTTGGCGAACGCCGCTTTGCCTTTGGCCGCATCGCCGGCAGCGAGCGCGGGACCGCTCAACGCGACAAGCGTGATGACAGCACCGAGCCAACAAACCCCAAATATCCTCATCTCAAACCCTCCATGAAAATGCCCGCAAAGTTCTCCCCGACTCTAGCGGACAGTTGCCCACATTCTCTCTTAGGTCCTCAGTTTCGCCTGACCTGGCAGAAACTTCAATTTGCCACGAAAAGCGGCGCCTGCGACACCGTAACCCCAAAATCGACCGTCGCTCTTCTAGGGCGGTGCGGCAGGGGGCCTGGCCCCGCGCGTATTGCCCCTTAACGTTGCCCATGCGAAAGACTAGACGAAATCCCAGTCTTACGTGTGGGAGCCGCTGATGTCGCAGCTTTCAATGCCGAAACCTGATCCAGCGATTGTGTCGCGGCGGGCGGAGATCGTGCGGCAGCTCAAGAAGCTCGTCCCCGACGTGGTCTTAATCGCCGACCAGGAGGGCCGCCGCACCTTCGAGACGGATGCGCTGACTGCCTATCGTTGCCTGCCGCTTCTGGTCGCGCTGCCGGGAACGACCGAGGAGGTCAGCAAGATCCTCCGCTTCTGCCATGACAATCACATCAAGGTCGTCCCGCGCGGGGCTGGCACCTCGCTCTCGGGAGGCGCTTTGCCGCTCGAAGATTCGATCGTGCTTTGCCTCTCGCGCATGAACAAGGTGCTGTCGATCGACCTGCCCAACCGCGTCGCCCGAGTCGAGGCTGGCATCACCAATAGCGGCATTACTCAGGCCGTCGCAGGACATGGCTTCTTCTACGCGCCGGACCCGTCGAGCCAGATTGCCTGCACTGTCGGCGGCAATGTCGCCACCAACTCGGGCGGCGCGCATTGCCTCAAATACGGTGTGACCACCAATCATATCCTCGGCGTCCGCCTGGTGTTGATGGACGGCGAGATCATCGATATCGGCGGCGATTATCTCGATGCGCCAGGCTATGATCTCCTCGCGCTCATCATCGGCTCCGAGGGCCAGCTCGGTGTTGTTACCGAGGTGACGGTGCGCCTGCTCAAGGCGGCTGAAGGCGCGCGCCCGATGTTGCTCGGCTTCGACTCCAGCGACGCGGCGGGAGGCTGCGTCGCCGGCATCATCGCCGCCGGCATCATTCCTGTGGCGCTCGAATTCATGGACCGCCCGGCGATTCATGTCTGCGAGCACTTCGTGGCCGCTGGCTACCCGCTCGACGTCGAGGCGCTCTTGATCGTCGAGGTGCAGGGCTCGGAGGACGAGATCGACACGCTGCTCGAGAAGATCAGCGAGATCGCCATGGACTACAACCCGGCGGTAATGCATCGCAGCCAAAGCCCGGAGGAGAGCGCCAAGATCTGGAAGGGCCGCAAGGCGGCGTTCGGCGCCATCGGCCAGCTTTCCGACTATTACTGCATGGACGGTGTGATTCCCTTGTCGAAGCTCACCAAGGCCCTCGACGAGATTGGCTGGATTTGCCGCAAATATCGCTTCGACGTGGCCAACATTTTTCACGCGGGAGATGGCAATCTGCACCCGCTCATTCTCTATAACTCAAACGACCCCCTTCAGCTCGAACGGGTCGAAATGTGCGGCGCCGAGATCCTGAAGCTGTGCGTCGAGCTTGGCGGCTGCCTTACTGGCGAGCATGGCGTCGGCATCGAGAAGCGCGAGCTGATGCGCGTGCAGTTCACCGAAGCCGACATCGGCCAGCAAATGCATATCAAGGCCGCCTTCGATCCCGATTGGCTGCTCAATCCCGGTAAGGTGTTTCCGCTGGAAGGAAATAGAGTTCAGTGACCGGGCATATGCGCGTTGGCTTCCACGCTCCCGATACGGTGGAGGAGCTTGCCTATCTCGTCGCCGAGGCGGCAGACACGCGCACCCCGCTCGAAGTCATGGGACATGGCACGAAGCGCGAGGTCGGACGGCTGGTGCAATATGGCGCGGTGCTCAGTACCGAGAGCCTGGTCGGCGTCTCGTTGTATGAGCCGACCGAACTCGTCCTCGTTGCCCTTGCCGGGACACCGGTGGCTCAGATCGAGCAGATGCTCGCCGAAAACGATCAGGAGCTTCCCTTCGAACCGGTCGATCTTGGGCCGGTGCTCGGCTTCGGTCCCGGTCAGGCCACGATCGGGGGCGTGCTTGCCACCAACATTTCAGGCAGCCGGCGCATTCTCTCGGGCTCCGCGCGCGACCATCTGCTCGGCGTTCAGGCGGTGAATGGCCGCGGCGAGACGATCAGGTCAGGGGGTAGGGTGATGAAGAACGTCACCGGCTACGATCTTAGCAGGGCGCTTGCCGGCTCGTGGGGGACGCTCGCGGTGTTGACCGAGGTTGCCATTAAAGTGCTGCCGACCCAGCGCGAGGTCCGCACTTTGCTTTGCTTCGGACTGGCCGATCCCACCGGCGTCGAGGTGCTTGGCCTTGCGCTTGGCACACCCTTCGAAGTGTCCGGCACGGTGCATGTCAACGGCGAGCTCGCCCGGCGCTTCTCGGATGAGGAGATCAGCCGCCCTGGCCAGTCGGTAACCGCCATTAGAGTGGAAAATTTTCCGGCCTCGGCCCGATATCGCGCAAGTAGGCTGAAGCAGATGCTGCAGGCCTATGCGCCTGCGCTTGAGCTCGACACGGCGCGGAGCCGCATGTTCTGGGACGACGTGAAGTCGCTTAGGATGTTCGAGAGGACGGGGAGACCGCTCTGGCGGATTTCCATGGCCCCGACCAGCGGACCCAAGCTCGTGCATAGCCTCGCGCGCAAGATCGATGTGCGCGCGCTTTACGACTGGTCCGGCGGTCTCATTTGGCTCGACACTCCACTCATCACCGACGCCGGAGCGGTCGAGATCCGCCGCACCCTTGCCGAATTTGGCGGCCATGCCACACTGATCCGCGCCGAGCCGCAGGCGCGCGCGGTGATCGACGTGTTCCAGCCGCTCGACGCGCCGCTCATGGCATTGACGGCCGCGCTCAAGCAGGCCTTCGATCCGGTCGGAATTCTTAACCCAGGCCGCATGTACGCAGGGATATAGGCGAGATCATGCAGACCAAGTTCAATGCGGTACAGCTCGCCGACCCGACCATCGCCCGTGCCGACGCGATCCTTAGGCGCTGCGTACATTGCGGGCTATGCATCGCGACCTGCCCGACCTATGTGCTGACCGGCGACGAGCGAGACAGCCCGCGCGGCCGCATCTATCTCATGAAGCAGATGTTCGAGGAGCGTGAGGTCACGCCGACCATGACCCACCACATCGATCGCTGCCTTTCCTGCTTCTCCTGCATGACCACGTGTCCCTCCGGTGTCGACTACATGCATCTCGTCGACATGGCGCGCGTGCGCATCGAGGCCAAGGGCCACCACACCCCGCGCCAAAACACCAATCGCTGGCTGCTCAGCAAGATCTTGCCCAATCCGCGCCGCTTCCGCTTGGCTCTCATGGCCGCCTCGTTCATGCGGCCGTTTCGCCGCCTGCTCATCAAGATGGGCTTCGAGCATATCGCCGCCGGTGTTGCGCTGGTGCCGCCTGGCGTAATGAAGATCAAGCTCACGAAGCCGAAATCCGCCATCGGCAGCGAGCCTAAGGCAAAGCGCGTCGCGCTGATGCTCGGCTGCGTGCAGGAGGTGCTCGCGCCGCAGATCAATCTCGCGGCCATCAGGCTGCTCAGGCGCCACGGCGTCGATGTGGTGGTGGTCAAGGACGAGACCTGCTGCGGAGCTCTCGTGCATCATCTCGGCAAGGAGGAGGAGGCGCGCGGCTACGCCCGCCGCAATATCGACGCCTGGACCGCGGTGATGCGGGAGAAGATGGTCGACGCCATCGTCATCACCACCTCGGGCTGCGGAACCATGGTCAAGGATTACGGCAATCTGCTTGCCCGCGACCGGGGCTATGCCGAGCGCGCCGCATACGTCGCCGGGCTTGCCCGAGACATCACCGAATATATCGAGAAGATGGGCCTGATGCCGCCCATGATGTGGACCGGCCTTCGGATCGCCTATCACGCCGCCTGCTCGCTTCAGCACGGGCAGAAGCTCGACATGCTGCCGCGCACTCTGCTCAACCAGGCAGGCTTCAACATCATCGAGATTCCCGAGGGGCATCTCTGCTGCGGCTCGGCGGGGACCTACAATCTGCTCGAGCCCGAGCTGTCCGCCCAGCTCCGCGATCGCAAGCTGAGCAACATTGCAAGCGTCAAGCCTGACGCCATCGTCACCTCCAACATTGGCTGCATGGTGCAGCTGCAGGGCGCTGGAGTTCCGTTCGTCCACACCGTGGAGCTGCTCGACTGGGCGACCGGTGGCCCGTGCCCGCCCTCGCTAGAGAAGCTCGAGTCGATGGCGCATCCGGTCGAGGCGCTGGTCGAGATGGCGCGCGAAGGCCTCCTGGTCGACACCGACTGACGGACAGCAGGACCGGCAATGACTAGGCAAAGGGCCGGGCGATAGGCTAGAAGCGGGCGGCTGGAGCCCTTCAGAATCAGCCGCTAATTCATGAGCAAGAAGACCGAGCCCGCTCGCCCCGAGGCCCGCCTGCCTAAGGGCTTTTCCGACATTTCCGCGAGCGAGATCCGCGCGAGCGAGCAGATGCTCGGCACGATCAGGGGCGTGTTCGAGTCCTACGGCTTCGAGCCGCTCGATACGCCGGCCATCGAATATTCCGACGCGCTCGGCAAGTTCCTGCCCGACCAGGACCGGCCTAACGAAGGCGTGTTCTCCTTCCAGGACGACGACGATCAGTGGCTGTCGCTCCGCTATGACCTAACTGCGCCGCTCGCCCGCTACGTCGCCGAGAATTATCAGAATCTGCCGAAGCCCTTCCGCCGCTATCAGGTCGGTCCTGTTTGGCGGAACGAGAAGCCGGGGCCAGGGCGCTTCCGCCAGTTCACTCAGTTCGATGCCGATACCGTCGGCGCTTCGTCAGTCGCCGCCGACGCTGAGCTTTGCATGCTCGCCGCCGACACGCTCGAGGCGCTTGGTGTTCCTCGCGGCCAGTACGTCATCAAAGTCAACAACCGCAAAGTCCTCGACGGTTTGCTGGAATCGATCGGCCTTGGTGGCGGTGAAAACGTTGCAAAGCGTCTTAGCGTCCTCCGCGCGATCGATAAGCAGGATCGATTGGGCATCGAAGGCGTGCGAGCGCTGCTCGGCAAAGGTCGCAAGGATGAATCGGGTGACTACACCCAAGGTGCTCAACTTGGGGCTAAGCAGATCACATCGATTGTAGAGATGCTGGAGCCCAAGGCAGGGGATTTTGGTGCAGCGGCGACCGGGATTGGTGGCGAAGGACTCAACGAAATCGCCGATATAGCCTCGTTAGTTGATAGCGCTGGCTATGCCGATCGGATCAGGGTGGATCCCTCCGTCGTCCGTGGGTTGGAGTACTATACCGGACCGGTGTTCGAGGCTGAGCTGACCGCGCCAATCACGGACGACAAGGGCCAGCCCATCAGGCTCGGGTCGGTGGTCAGCGGCGGGCGCTATGATGGGCTTGTCGAGCGCTTCACCGGCGAGAAGGTCCCAGCCACCGGCATCTCCATTGGCGTGTCGCGTCTCCTGTTCGGCCTCCAACGCCTTGGCAAATACAAAGACTCGGCAACGCAGGGCCCGGTCGTCGTGCTCGTGCTCGACCGCGACCGCATCGCCGACTACCAAGAGATGGCGCAAGATCTTCGCGCGGCAAACATTCGCGCCGAGCTTTATCTCGGCGAATCCGGCATGAAGGCACAGATGAAATACGCCGACCGCAGAGGCAGCCCTTGTGTCGTCATTCAAGGCAGCGACGAAAAAGCCAGAGGCGAGGTTCAGATCAAGGATTTGATTCTCGGCGCCACTCTCACCTCAATCGAGAACCGCGACGAATATCTGAAGAAGCAAGCCGAGGCGCAGTTCGCCGTGCCGGAAGCTCAGCTTGTCGAGAAGGTTCGGGCTGTACTCGCCCGCCACAAGAGCTGAGCCATGGCCGCTGAATCGGCTAGGAAGTTCGAGGCTCTCGAAGCCCAGGCGACCACCCTGCTTGATGTCTTCAGGCGGGCGGGCTACGAGCAGGTTGCGCCTTCCATCATCCAGCCGGCAGATGTCTTTCTCGATCAGATCGGGGAGTCGATCAGGAGCCGCACCTATGTGTTCACCGACCTCGCCGGCGATGAGCTTTGCCTCAGGCCTGACCTGACCGTGCCGGTCTCGCGGCTCTATCTCGAGCGGCATCCCGATGCCGATACGCCGGCCCGCTATTGCTATAACGGCCCGGCCTTCCGCTTTCAGCCAGACCGCAACAATCAGGCTCACCCGCGTGAGTTCCGCCAGGCGGGCATCGAAAGCTTCGGCGCAAAAGACAAGGAGACCGCCGATGTCGAGACCGTGCTGCTCGCGGTCCAGGCCGTGCGCAGCTCGGGTCTCAAGGACTTTCGCCTGCGCTTCGGTGACATTGCGTTGTTCTACGCCTTCATCGATGCCCTTGCGTTGCCTGAGCGCTGGCGGCTGAAGCTTCGGCATTATTTTTGGCGTCCGCCGGTGTTCCACGCGCTGCTTTCGCGCTTGGCACGCGGCGAGCGGCCTGACGCCGAGGGACCTGCCGCTGCGCTGGCCCGCACGCTAGACCGCGACGATCCGGATAAATCGGAGGAACTCGTGGCGCGCTATCTCGACCAGATGGGTTTGCCGCTATCCGGCAACCGCACCTTGAGCGAGATCACAGCGCGGCTGCTCGACCTCTTGGGCGATCTCCGTGCCGAGCCGCTCAGGAAAGAGGTCGCGACCGTTATCGACTATTTCCTTGCCGTCTCGGCGCCGCCAAAGGAGGCCGCAGACAGTGTCGCCATGATTGCCAGGGGGGCGGGCATCGATGTTGGCCTCGCGCTCCAGGCTCTCGTCAGTCGATTCGAGCGCCTTGAAAAAAACGGGATCGATCTTGGCAAGTGCATCTTCGCCACCGAATTTGGACGCAGCTTTGAATATTACTCAGGCCTCGTGTTCCAAATCGAAGTCGAAGGCGAGCGCGACGCGGGCCAGATTGCCGGCGGCGGGCGCTACGATGGGCTTCTCGCCCATATCGGCGCGCCTCGCAACGTTCCGGCGATCGGCTCGGCCATCCACACCGAGCGTCTGCTCGCTGCGGTCGAAAGGGGCGCGTGATGGCCAGCGCGAAACTCTCGATCGCCGTCCCCTCCAAGGGCAGGCTCAAGGATCAGGCCGCAGATCTGTTCGAGCGGGCAGGCCTCGCCTTGCGCAAAACAGGCCACGACCGGCTCTACCGAGGCAGGATCAAAGGCCTCGATGGCGTCGAGGTGGTCTATCTCTCCGCGGCAGAGATCGTGCACCAGCTGAAAGCAGGCCGCGTCCAGCTCGGCATTACCGGCGAGGACCTGATCCGCGAAACGCTTGCCGATGTCGATGGCTCGGTTGAGTTTCTTGCGCCCCTCGGCTTTGGCCGGGCCGATATGGTGGTGGCGGTCCCGGATTGCTGGGTCGACGTCACGCGCATGGCTGACCTCGAGGATGTCGCCGCACAATTCGCCCGTGAGCACGGCCGCCGCCTCCGCGTCGCCACAAAATATATGAATCTGACGCGCCGGTTCTTTGCGGCGAGCGGCGTCGCCGGATACCGCATCGTGGAAAGTGTTGGCGCCACCGAGGCCACGCCCGCGGCCGGCACCGCCGAGCTGATCGTCGATATCACCACGACTGGCACGACGCTCCGCGCCAATCATCTGAAAGTGCTGGAAGACGGCCTGATCCTGAAGTCGCAGGCGCATCTCTTTGCCTCTCGCGCCGCACCGTGGGATGCGGGAGCCAAGAAGCTCCGCGATACCGTCGTCAACCGGCTCGACACTTGATGAGGTCTGCTATGATGCTCGCCCGTCTCGTTCTTGCGACAGTTCTCGCTACGCTGCTGACGACAGCTGCATTTGCGGCGCCGGCCCGCATCATCATCCTGCGTCACGGCGAGAAGGCAAATCCGTGGAAGCTGTGCGATGTTGGAGCGGAGCGGGCAAACGCGCTCGCCGATAATTATCTCGGCCGGAACGCTACCAAATCCCTGTTTGCCAATGGCGAGGAGCCGGCTTTCTTCTTCGCCATCACGCTCCACACACTTGAGCTTGCCGGACCCTCGGCTGCAAGCTGGTCGAAGCCGCTCATCCTCTATTCGGTAGTGCCGGACGAGTCCGATGACGATGACTTACACGTCAAGGCCTTGAACCGCCGTACTCAGGAAGCCGCGGCCAATATCATGCAGAACCCGGCGCTCAACGGCAAAACCATCGTGATGGTGTGGGAGCACAAGCACATCGCCAATGCCAAGCTCGAGGCGAAGTACGAGGGCGAAGCCGTCACGCTGCGCAAGCTGCTCAAGCTCGATGTGCTGTCTGGCGTGCCACCGACCTGGCCCGGCGACAATTACGACTACTTTTGGATCATCGATTATCCGCCGAACTCCAACGTACCGTCCCACTTCTCCATGGTTAAGCAGGAGTTCAGTGATCCCTATAAGTCCGTGCCGGCAAATGATTGGGACGAGCCGAACGGGCTCGAGGCCTCGAGCGGCTGCAAGATCAAGTCCGATTGACCGAGGCTCGGGCTCGCCGCCGCACCCGCTGTTGCTGCGAGGCGTTCGCCATCTCCGCCTCGGCGAGGCTATGGCGCCCCGATGCTTCCGGAGACAGCTCGAAGAAGCGGTCGTGGAACTGAATGAGACTCGAGCGGTGGCCTATGGAGACTATCGCCGCGTTTGGCAGCCGCGTGAGGAGCAGGCGATAAAGCTCCGATTCGGCAGGCTCGTCCAAGGCGGATGTTGCCTCGTCCAGGAACAGCCAATCGGGCTTTTGCAAAAGCGCGCGGGCGATCGACAGCCTCTGCTGCTCGCCTCCCGACAGCTTGTCGGCCCAATAGGCGGTCACGTCGAGCTCGTCGCGCAGGTCTGATAACCCGACCGCATCGATCACCTCGTCGATCTCCTTCGGCGTGAAGGAATTCTCAGGGCCCGGATAGGCAAGCGCGCCGCGCAAGGTGCCAAGCGGCAGATAGGGCCGCTGCGGCAAGACCAGCAAATTGGCGCCCTTGGGGATGCGTATCGAGCCTTCGCCGAACGGCCATACGCCGCCAAGCGCCCGGAACAGGCTCGTCTTGCCAGAGCCTGATGGGCCGGTCACCAGCACCCTCTCGCCAAGCTCGATCGAGAGATCCTTGACACGAACGATCTCCTGGCCGCTGGGCACGCTCACGGCAAGATCCTCGACATGCAGCGCGTCGCCGCCGTCGCTGATCAGCTCGACGCGCGGCGCCGTCTGGTCGAGGCCACGTGCCCAATCGATCGACGCCTCGAACCCGGCCAGCCGGTCGAGCACCGCCTTCCAGTCGGCGATGTTGGTATAGGCGGTGACGAAGAAGGAGAGAGAGCTTTGCACCTGCCCGAAGGCGGAAGCGACCTGCATCAGCCCGCCGAGCGTCATGGCCCCGAAGAAATAGACAGGGCTCACCACGAGGAAGGGGAAGATAATGGCGACCTGGTTATAGCCGGCGGTGAGAAAGGTCAGCCGCTTGGTCCGGTGCATGATGCCGTACCAGTTGCGCACCACGTTGGCGAAGCGGTCACGCAGACGACCCTCCTCGGCCTCCTCGCCCGATAGCAGCGTGACCTGCTCGGCATTTTCCCTGAGGCGGACCAGTGAGAAGCGGAAATCCGCTTCGTAGCGCTGCTGATCGAAATTGAGCTTGACCAGCGGTCGGCCTACGAGATGCGTCACCCAGGTGCCGATGATGGCATAGATGAGCGCTGCCCACACAAGATAGCCCGGGACCTCGAAGGACTTAGAGCCGATCATGAGCGGAGTGGCCGCGGACAGATTCCACAGGATCACTACGAACGAGACCAGCGTCACGATCGAGCCGAGCAGCGCGATGCCGATGTCGAGCGAGCTACTGATGAACTGGCGGATGTCGTCGGCAATACGCTGGTCGGGGTTGTCAGCCTGATCGCCCTTGAGCCGCATGCGGTAGTGGGTGCCTTGCTCCAGCCAGCGGCCGAGATAGCGCTTGGTCAGCCAGCGCCGCCATCTGATCTGCAGCCATTGCTGGAGATAGAGCTGATAGACGGCGGTGACGATGAAGGCAGCGGCAAGGATGCTGAACACGCCAAGCTGATAGATGAAGACGTTCCAGTCCTTGTTCTGCAGCGCGTTGTAGAAGGTGTTGTACCAGCTGTTGAATTTAACATTCAGCCAGACCTGGAACAGCTGCAGGGCGATGACCGACACGAGCAGGATCCGGCCCGGCCATCGATCGTCCCCACGGAAATAGGGAGTAGCAATACGAGTGAAGTTTCTCGCCGAACTGCGGAAATTCGCCATTAAGGGGCTGCTCCAAGGCTCCCGGCTTTGCGGGAGCGACAAACCTGCCGGGACGTATAGGCGACGGCGAGGCTCCAGGAAATTACGATTGCGTAAGGCTTAAGTGAATGCCTGGCCTGGGTCCTGCGGCAAAAAAGGACCAATCGGCCTTTTCCTTTGAAACACAGGAATTAGTCGGCTGTCCGATCTTTTTCTTCCGGCACAATTTGCCTCGAAATTCGGCAAGGCAGGAAGGGATGTCAAAAAGTGAAAGCGCCGCCTTTTCGGGCGGCGCTCCCTTTCAATCCGGCATCCGGCCTACATCATGTCCATTCCGCCCATGCCGCCACCCGGCATATGGACATGCTCATCCTTCTTCTTCGGCGCCTCAGCCACGCCCGCTTCGGTCGTGACGAGGAGGCCGGCCACCGACGCAGCATCCTGCAGCGCCGTGCGCACGACCTTGGCTGGGTCGATGATGCCTTTTTCGATCAGGTCGCCATACTCGTTGTTTTGGGCATCGTAGCCAAACGAGGCCGACTTCTGATCGGTCACCTTGCCAACGACGATCGACCCCTCGACGCCCGCATTCTCGGCAATCTGCCGGATCGGCGCCTGGAGCGCGCGGCGGACGATATTGATGCCGGCCTCTTGATCATCGTTATCGCCTTTGGTTTTGAGCGACTTCGCAGCCCACAGGAGCGCCACGCCGCCGCCCGGGACGATGCCTTCCTCGACCGCAGCGCGGGTCGCATTCAGCGCATCATCGACGCGGTCTTTCTTCTCCTTCACTTCGATCTCGGTGGCACCGCCGACCTTGATCACGGCAACGCCGCCGGCGAGCTTTGCCAACCGCTCTTGCAGCTTCTCCTTGTCGTAGTCCGAGGTGGTGTCCTCGATCTGCTGCTTGATCTGGGCAATGCGCGCCTGGATGTCGGCCTTCTTGCCGGCGCCGTCGACGATCGTGGTGTCGTCCTTGGTGATCGACACCTTCTTCGCCTTGCCAAGCATGTTGACGGTGACATTCTCGAGCTTGATGCCGAGATCCTCGGAGATCAGCTCGCCGCCGGTGAGCACGGCGATGTCCTGCAGCATGGCCTTACGGCGATCGCCGAACCCTGGCGCCTTGACGGCAGCGACTTTCAAGCCGCCGCGGAGCTTGTTGACCACGAGGGTGGCAAGCGCTTCACCCTCAACGTCCTCGGCGATGACGAGCAGCGGACGACCCGATTGCACCACCGCCTCGAGCAGCGGAAGCAGCGACTGAAGCCCTGACAGCTTCTTCTCGTAGATGAGGATGTACGGGTTCTCGAGCTCAGCCACCATCTTCTCGGCATTGGTGATGAAATAGGGCGAGATGTAGCCGCGGTCGAACTGCATGCCTTCGACTACGTCGAGCTCGCTGTCGAGACTTTTGGCCTCCTCGACCGTGATCACGCCCTCGTTGCCGACCTTCTGCATGGCCTCGGCAATCATGTCGCCGATCGCCTTCTCGCCATTGGCGGAAATGGTGCCGACCTGGGCGATCTCGGACGAACCGCTGACCTTCTTCGAGCGCTTCTTGATCTCCTCGACCACGTCGATAACGGCCTTGTCGATGCCGCGCTTGAGATCCATGGGGTTCATGCCGGCGGCGACTGCCTTCAGGCCTTCGCGTACGATGGCTTGAGCAAGCAGCGTCGCAGTGGTGGTGCCGTCGCCCGCGGTGTCGTTGGTCTTGGACGCGACTTCCTTCAGCATCTGTGCGCCCATGTTTTCGAACTTGTCTTCGAGCTCGATCTCCTTGGCTACGGTGACGCCGTCCTTGGTCGAGCGCGGTGCGCCGAACGATTTTTCGAGAATGACGTTGCGGCCTTTGGGCCCAAGCGTGATCTTGACGGCATTTGCCAACACATCGACGCCGCGCATCATTCGCTCGCGCGCGTCGGCGGAAAACTTCACATCTTTAGCTGCCATTTGAATTAGCTCCGGTGTTCTATCTTTGAAGTGGGGGAGGGACTTCGGCTCAGCCGAGGATTCCCATGATGTCGGACTCCTTCATGATGAGGAGTTCGTCACCATCGATCTTGACTTCGGTGCCCGACCACTTGCCGAACAACACCTTGTCGCCGGCCTTCACTCCCATCGGCTGGAGCTTGCCGTCCTCGCCGCGGGCGCCCGGGCCCGCTGCGATGACCTTGCCGGTCTGGGGCTTCTCAGCCGCCGTATCGGGGATAATGATCCCGCCCTTGGTTTTCTGCTCTTCCTCGAGCCGCTTGACCACGACGCGGTCGTGCAAGGGTCTGAATTTCATGAATTTTGCTCCTGTCGGATGAATGCGCCGCGTTTAGCACTCACGCAAAAAGAGTGCTAATCGGCGTGCTTTTAGCGGCGCGGCAAGGGCGCTGTCAAGAAAGCCTAGCTCTGGCGCAGGACCTAAACGTCAAGCCTGTTTACGCTTCTCGCTGTCAAGCTGGGCAAACGCCGCTGCCGGATAGCGCTCGCCGGCTGCAGCGTCCCGAGGCACAGCGCGTGCGAGTGCGGCAAGGTCTTTGGGGAAGAACTTCACATCGAGCGCGCCAAGGGCCTCGGCGAGACGATCTCGCCGCCGAGCACCAACGAGCGGCACGATGTCTTTGCCCTGCGCGGCGACCCACGCAATTGCGACCTGCGCCACCGAGGCGCCGATCTTCTCGGCAAGGCCTCGCAGCTTCTCCACCAGCGCAAGATTTACGTCGAGGTTGGCGCCTTGGAAACGAGGAGCGTTGGCACGGAAGTCGCGCTCGCCGGCACGCGCCTTGGACCAATGCCCGCTGATCAACCCGCGCGATAGCACGCCATAGGCGGTGATCCCGATGCCAAGCTCCCGGCAGGTAGGCAGGATCTCGTCTTCGATGCCTCGCGAGATCAGCGAATACTCGATTTGCAAGTCGCTGATCGGATGAACTTTATGCGCCCGGCGAATGGTGTCGGCGCCAACCTCGGAAAGCCCGATATGGCGAACGTATCCTGCCTTCACCATCTCGGCGATGGCGCCCACCGTCTCCTCGATGGGCACCTTGGGATCAAGCCGGGATGGGCGATAGATATCGATATAGTCGGTGCCGAGGCGGCGGAGGGAATAAGCGAGAAAGGTCTTCACTGCCGCAGGCCACGCGTCATAGCCGAGCCAATTTCCGGCAACGTCGCGCAGTGCGCCGAACTTGATGCTGATCACGACCGAGGAGCGGTCGCGGCCCTTGAGTGCTTCATTGATCAGCATCTCGTTATGGCCCATGCCATAGAAGTCACCGCTGTCCAGCAGATTGATTCCGGCATCAAGCGCGGCGTGGATGGTCGCGATGCTCTCGCTGCGGTCGGCGGGGCCATAAAAGTCGGACATGCCCATGCAGCCGAGGCCGATGGCGGAGACTTCGGGACCTGTGATGCCAAGCCTTTGACGAATCATGAAATTACCTCCGCGGCCCAAACGCCGAGCCCAGCGCCGAGTTCGCGGCGCGAAGCACTAAGCGTGCCGTGCTTGGCAAGGGCTTCATGCCTTCTTTCGCAGCGCCCCGATCAGCCCTTCGATCTTCTGATCGAGCAGGTTGCCGAATTCGTTCAGCTCGGGTCGGCCAAGCGCTGCAAGAAACGAAGAGGGACGGTCGTAGCTGATGACGGCGCCGTCATTGCCTCTATCGAAAATGGCGACACGAAACGGCACATAGAAACTCGCGCGAACATCGATGGCGATGATTTTGTCGGCGATTACTGGATTGCCGATGAGATAGAGCAGGCAGCGCTTCATCTTGCCGGAGAGCGAAGTCACCACGCCCTGATTGGCGCTCGCGATAACCATGAGGCCATGCACCCCGCCGATCCGCTCGATCTCCTTCTCAACCTCGCCCCATGAAGCGCGGCGTTCCACCAGTGCTTTGGTGACGGCGGGATCGAGGTGGCCAAGCTCAGCTTCGAATGCGCTTACGAGCCTGTCGTAAGGGAGACTCATCGGGACGGTCACATGCTCAATGCCCGCCGTCGAGGACTGGAATGCATCTGAAAGCTTGCTGTTGCTCATCATGAACTCGCTTAGGCTTCGAGGCTGCGAAAGACCTCAATGCCTTATTTGGCCCTAATGGAGCCGAAGGTCGAGGCCATGCGACGTCCGAACTGTCACCGGTCTGCCGCGTGAGGTCCTGCCTTGGCCTTGCCGTACCGGGCTGATATCAACAAAAGAGCGGGGCTGCGAAATTGATGTTGCCTTGCAGGGGCATGTCGCCGCATGATTTTTGCGAGGGGTTCCTGAGTTGGCGAGCACTGTGACCATGGCCTCTAGGCAGAGTGGTTCCTCAGGAGG
>JBKOWI010000212.1:0-6071 GCA_046724315.1 Pseudomonadota bacterium
ACGGCATCGAGACCACGCGCCGCATCCGCGCCATGCATGTGCCTTCAGCCGAGGTGCCGATCGTGGCCCTCGTCGCCCAGACCAAGAAGCACCATTGCGGGACCTATCTTGCGGCCGGCATGGATGCCTGCGTGATGAAGCCGATCAATGCAGCAGAGCTTCATGCGGCGCTCGCTCCGTACCTCACGCGGGCGCAACAGTCTGAGCCCATGCTGAGGCTCATTAAGGGCTAGACCGCAGACCGCTCGGGTTAGAGGTTATCGAGCAGAACGCCCGCGAGCAGGATTAGATAAGCGATCAGCAATAGGCCGAGTGCGTAGGCCGTGAAGAACGGCAGCGGCACGATCATGCCGATGATGACCAGAATGGCGATGACGACCGAGACAAGGAAGGTCTCGCGCCGCGGCGTGCTCAAGCGAAAATTCATGATGCCCCCCATGACTGCGCGCCCTGAATGGACGCGATCCTCAGTCTAACGCCAAAGCGGCGACCCGTCATTCCGCGGTCTAAGTGGTTTGTGGCGGGGACTATTTCCCGGCGCAGCCAGCGGCGTCGCCCACGGCCGCAAGGGGCTTGCCGTTGATGAACACACCTGAAGACCCGGTCACGATAGAGCCGCCGCAGCCGGTCGAAGAGCCTTGAACGGCGGCAGGTTTGCCGTTGATGAACACGTTCGATGAGCCTTCGACTATGGTCGAGCCGCAGCCGGTGGTGTCGCCGGCCCGCGCCGCCTCCTTGCCTACTACCGTGACATTCAAGCTGCCTGAGGTGATGGCGCTGCCGGCCGGACATGGCGCCTGTCCGCCAGGATCGGTTGCGAGCGCCGGACCTGTCACGACCATCAAGACCGCGGCGAGGAAGCAGCGGTTCATAGCCGAACCCTTTCGCGCTCGCGAAGCGGCGGCACAGGAATGCCATGCTCGACTCGCGCGGAGGCCTTCTCGTCGACCAGCTTGACGATGCCGACCATGATGTCGTTGAGCTGAAAATCCTTCGGCGTGTAGATCGCCGAGGCGCCGCACTGCTTGAGCACATTCACGTCCTCGGCAGGGATGATGCCGCCGACCACGACCGGCACGTCGCCCAGCCCCGCCTCGCGCAGACGCTGCACGATCTCGCGCACGAGCGAGACATGAGAGCCTGACAGGATCGACAGCCCGACCACATGCGCCTTGACCTCGCGCGCCTGCTCCACGATTTCGGCAGGCGTGAGTCTGATCCCGTCATAGACGACGTCCATGCCGACATCTGCCGCGCGCACGGCGATCTGCTCTGCTCCGTTCGAATGCCCGTCGAGTCCGGGCTTGCCGACGACGAAGGTGAGAGTGCGTCCGAGCTTGCCTGAAACCTCCTCGACCAGGCGGCGCACATCTTCGAGCCTCGCCTTGTCGATCTGATGCTTGGCGTGGATGCCGGTCGGCGCGCGGTACTCGCCGAACACTTCGCGCAACACCTGGCCCCACTCGCCGGTGGTGACGCCAGCCTTCGCCGCAGCAATTGACGGCGGCATGATGTTGCGCCCTTCCGCGGCGGCCGATTTTAGGTCGATGAGGGCCTGGGTAACTGCCTTGTCGTCGCGGTCGCGCCGCCAGGCCTGGAGCGCGGCAACCTGCTCGATCTCGACAGATTCAGGTACGGTGATGATGCCTTCGATGCCGCCGGCGAGCGGCGACGGCTCGGTCTCGGTATAAGCATTGACGCCGACAAGGACCTGCTCGCCCTTCTCGATGGCTTGGACCCGCGCTGCGTTCGACGCGATCAGCGCCTCCTTCATGTAGTCGATAGCGGCCACTGCGCCGCCCATCGACTGGATCTTGGCAAGCTCGGCGCGCGCCTCTTCCTTGAGCGCCTCGACCTTGCGGTCGATCTCGACCGATCCGTCGAAGATGTCGCCGTAATCGAGAAGGTCGGTCTCGTAGGCCAAGATTTGCTGCAGCCTGAGCGACCATTGCTGGTCCCATGGCCGCGGCAGCCCAAGGGCCTCGTTCCAGGCCGGAAGCTGCACGGCACGCGCGCGCGCCTTCTTCGACAGCGTCACGGCAAGCATCGACAGCAGGATGCGGTAGACGTTGTTCTCCGGCTGCTGCTCGGTGAGGCCCAGCGAGTTGACCTGCACGCCATAGCGGAATCTGCGGAGCGCGGGATCCTTCACGCCGTAGCGCTTCTCGGCGATCTCGTCCCACAGATCCACGAAGGCGCGCATCTTGCAGACTTCGGTGATGAAGCGCACCCCTGCATTGACGAAAAACGAGATGCTGCCGACGACTTTCGGGAACTGCTCGGGCGCCACCTCGCCGGACTTCTTCACCTCATCGAGAACCGCCTCGGCCGTTGCCAGCGCGAAGGCAAGCTCCTGCCCCGGCGTCGCCCCCGCTTCCTGCAAGTGATAGGAGCAGACATTGGTCGGGTTCCATTTCGGCATCTCGCGATTGGTGTAGACGATGACGTCCTTGATCAGCCGGAGCGAGGGGACGGGGGGAAAGATGTAGGTCCCGCGCGAGAGATACTCCTTGAGGATATCGTTCTGCACCGTGCCGGTGAGCTTTGAATGGTCGGCGCCCTGCTCCTCGGCAAGCGCGACATAGAGCGCGAGTAGCCACGCCGCCGTCGCGTTGATGGTCATCGAGGTGTTCATCTCGGCGAGCGGAATGCCCTCGAACAGGCTCTTCATGTCGCCAAGATGGGAGATCGGCACGCCGACCTTGCCGACTTCGCCGCGGGCAAGCGCATGGTCAGAATCGTAGCCGGTCTGGGTCGGCAGGTCGAAGGCGACCGAAAGCCCGGTCTGACCCTTGGCGAGGTTCTTCCGGTAAAGCTCGTTGGAGGCCTTAGCCGTGGAATGGCCGGCATAGGTGCGGAACAGCCAAGGCTTGTCCCGCTTTGATGACGTTCCGCTCATGGTTTTGGCTCGAAACCTTGTTCTACTCGCATCGAAGCATGTTGCCCGCACTTTTTACAACAATACTCTCATTCGGTTGCCAAAAGGAAAGGGCGACGCGTAAGCGTCGCCCTTCCAATCAATTCCGCAGGCTTGCGGATTGCTAGTAAGCCGACTTGTTCTGCGCGCCCCCCTCCGCGCTTTTCTCAGCGCCTGTGCCGCCAGGTGCGTTACCGGTCGACGGACCCTCATTCAGGCCGGTGGCGCCAGGATCCTGTGTGGACTTATTGGTCGCGCCCTCACTGTCGGCGCTTCCCTCCACGCCGGTGCCGCCTTGGTCGCTCGAGTTATCGCCGCCGGCCTGAACGGACCCGGCGCCGCTTGCGGGCGGTGTCGCCTCGCTTAGCCCTTGCTTGTTCGTGGCGCCCTGATTCTCAGTGCTTTCCTCCACACCGGTTCCACCCGGCGCGTTGGCGGCGTTGTCTTTGACGATGGTGATGTCGCTCTTCGCGTCAGGTGCATCGCCGGTCGCGTCAGCGGCGAGCGCTGCGGTGCCAGCCAGTCCGAATGCAAGAGCCGCGGCCGTGCTTAAAAGCGTGAGTTTTGATCTCATTGAGGGTCTCCTTACACAGGATCTTGGGGGAATCCGCGCACGACAGGCTTATCTGTCGCCTGCTAATGGCCGGACTAACCGGGAACGTGTGGGCTGGAACGGGGTTCCGATTGACGACGAAAAGCTGATTTATCCTCTGGGCAGGCTCACGGCTTTTTGATAACGCTCTCGGCCGCCCGTGGATTTGGGCAGAGAAGAGGCGCCCGTGGGGCGCTTTTGCGTGTGACAGGCCGCCGTTGCAAATTTGTTGCAGTCGCGAGATGAATAGCGGAGAATTGCCGCAGTGCAAAAACAGACCGAAGAAACGTGGACTGGGGGGACAATCGGATGAATGAGATGTCGCTGGCTGCAGTCTCCGAGGCAACGTCCGCGCCGACCGGCGCCGTCAAGGATCTCTATGAGATCGGCGAAATTCCTCCGCTCGGTCATGTGCCGAAAAACATGTATGCCTGGGCCATCCGCAAAGAGCGCCACGGCCCTCCCGATACGGCCATGCAAATCGAGGTGCTCCCGACGTGGGACCTCGACTCGCACGACGTGCTGGTCTTGGTGATGGCCGCCGGCGTGAATTACAACGGCGTGTGGGCCTCGCTCGGCAAGCCTATCTCGACTCTCGACGGCCACAAGAACCCCTATCACATCGCCGGCTCCGATGCGTCCGGCATTGTCTGGGCGGTCGGCTCCAAGGTGAAACGTTGGAAGGTGGGCGACGAGGTCGTCATCCACTGCAATCAAGACGACGGCGACGATGAGGAATGTAACGGCGGCGATCCTATGTTCTCGCTGTCGCAGCGCATTTGGGGATATGAGACGCCCGACGGCTCGTTCGCGCAATTCTGCCGCGTGCAGGACCGGCAGCTGCTCGAGCGACCGAAACACCTCACCTGGGAAGAGGCAGCCTGCTACACGCTCGTTCTCGCTACCTCTTACCGCATGCTGTTCGGGCACCGGCCGCATACGCTGAAGCCGGGCCACAATGTGCTGGTGTGGGGCGCCTCAGGCGGGCTGGGCTCGATGGCGACGCAGCTTTGCGCCACTTCAGGTGCCAACGCCATCGGCATCGTGTCCGACGAGGAGAAGCGCGACTTCGTCATGTCGCTCGGCGCCAAAGGCGTGATCAACCGCAAGGACTTCAATTGCTGGGGCCAGATGCCGACCGTTGGCACGCCCGAATATGATGCCTGGAACAAGGAAGTGCGCAAGTTCGGCAAGGCGATCTGGGAGATCACCGGCAAGGGCGTAAATGTCGATTCCGTGTTCGAGCATCCGGGCGAATCGACCTTCCCCGTTTCCTGTTTCGTGGTGAAGCGCGGCGGCATGGTCGTGTTCTGCGCCGGCACCACTGGCTACAACCTCACCATGGACGCGCGCTACGTGTGGATGCATCAGAAGCGCATCCAAGGCTCGCATTTCGCCCATCTCCAGCAGGCGAGCCAGGCCAACAAGCTCGTGGTCGAGCGGCGCATCGATCCGTGCATGAGCGAGGTCTTCCCCTGGGAGCAGATCCCGAAAGCGCATATGCGCATGTGGAAGAACGAGCATCGCCCCGGCAACATGGCCGTGCTTGTGAGCGCGCCTTGCACCGGTCTCCGTACCTTCGAGGACGTGATCGAGGCGAGCCGCCAGATGCACGGGAGCTAGCCGCCAGCACCCAGCTTATCCACATCCGTTTGGCTCTTGGCCGGGAACTGCGAAGGCAGTCCTTAAGTTGCCCCTCTTTCGATCGCCTTAGCACCGCGAGCGGGTGATCCCTCGCGGCCGCTGCGTGAGCCGTTTTAGCAAAGGGGGCAAGAGCATGGACAATCACCCTGTAAAAAAGGATCTGGTCGAAGCCATCCTGGAACTGCGCGAAGAGGTCGAGAGGCGTCTTCAGGCCAACAAATATTACGTGGCCATGAACAAGCTCGACGAACTGCTTGCCGCCATCAGGCCGCTCGAAGTCATCGAGGCGAAAGTCAATCCGACTGAGCGCCCAACGCCCGAGGCCGAGGCTGCTCCTGTCCCGGAGCCGGAAGGCACGTCCGAGAAGGTCTGGACAGGGCTCGTGCAAGAGTCGGTCGTAGAGGGCGAGGCTCTCCGGGCATTCTAGCCGCTGCTCCTCTTGCACAATTCCGATTTGACTTGGCGCTCGGAGCACGCTTCGGTGGGCACGATTCGCAGGAGGAGCATGAATTGACTGCCGCAGAGAGGTTGACGGGGGGCGAGGCATCGAGCTCGCCTGAGCTCATTCCACTGCTTGAGTCCGCCGCCGAAGCCGCGGCTACGCTGCGCGACCGCGCGGTCGAGGCGGTTGCCACCAAGGTCTCGTCCGGCGGCAAGATCGATGGCTCTGCGCTCGAGCGCGAGGAGCGCGCGGCCCATGGCCTCGCCTGGGTCGCGACCTATGTCGAAGCGATCCGGCAAGTGGCGGACTATGCAAGGCGCATGGAGGGCGATGGCCGCTTCGGGGAGATCGAGCGGCTGCTCACCCAGATCGGCGCATGCGAATATCTCGGTCAGCTGTTTGGCGGCGTGATGATGAGCCAGGGCGAGATCGTGCGCATGCATGAGCTCGGGCTGACTAAGGACCAGCATGTGGCG
>JBKOWI010000109.1:0-16544 GCA_046724315.1 Pseudomonadota bacterium
GCGACCTGCCGAAGCTGATCGCGCTATGGCCGCATGAGCTCGACGATGAGAGCCAAGAGGGGATGTTTCGCGTGCTTGCGAAGCTTCGCCGTGCGCTGAGGGCCGAGCGCAGCCGCGGTCTCGCAGGTCATTGGAGTTACGACCTGAATCGGCATCTCGGTCCATTGAGCGCTTATAAGGCAGAGCTGGCGGCCTTGCGCGCGAGCCGGCGGAAGGCCTAGAGGTCGAAGGCAGAACTCAGGAGATCCGCCACCGCGCGGACCAGCCCAAGATCACCCGGCTGATTTGTCAGCCTTTATCGCCGCCGTTGTCCAAGACCCATGCGTTTCGCAAGATCAGAGCGCGCGGCGGCGTAGTTCGGCGCCACCATCGGGTAGTCATGCGGCAGACCCCATTTGTCGCGATACTCCTCCGGCGACAAATCGTAATGGGTTCGCAAATGACGCTTCAGCGATTTGAACTTTTTGCCATCCTCGAGGCAGATGATGTATTCGGGCGTGACGGATTTCTTCACGGGGATGGCAGGCTTCAGCTCCTCCCGCGCGGGAACGCCCGAGGCACTCGAGGCTTTGCTCAACGCGTCGAACACATTGTGGATGACACCAGGAAGGTCGGTGGCAACGACCGTATTGTTGCTGACATAAGCCGACACGATCTCCGCGGTCAGTTCGACGAGTTCATTCTTCTCCAGATTGGCTTCCATATAGAGGCTCCTTGATCCTGACTAATCCCCGGTCCAACCAAGCACGTGTGAACTCCCGCGCGCGCTCGTGCATCTCCCGGGCCCACCTCATCTTTGAGTCACCAGATTACGCCGATTTTGTGACGCGAGGTTGCAATGTTTCGCAACAAGAGAATGCGATGCACTTCGGACGGCTTAGTTTATTTGGCCTCTTTAGCAGCTTTCCGCGAAAGTGCAATGCACGGGTTCTTATGAAAGAACCGTGGCACGAAAACGTGTTAGGACTTCCAGAGACTGTGGTTTGGCAAAAGCCATCCGTGCGCTGCTTAGTTTTACTAGCAGCCGCCCGACGATAATTAGAACGCTTTCGGTTACAACCTAAGCGGATAAATGTGCAACCAAAGGAAGAGTATCAACCCTGCGTGACCGAGTTTCCGAGCCCCTTCGGAAGGTCATCGGAGACGCTTATATTTCCGGGTTAATAAATGCGACCAACCGCGAAAGTGTTCCCGCAATGAAAAACCCCGATAAAATCCAAAAGAACGCCACTGACAAGACGCCGATGTCCGAGGCGGAGCTACGAAAGAAGCTTACGCCCGAGCAGTTTCATGTGACGCAGGAGCACGGGACCGAGAGGGCCTTTAGTCATCCCTATTACAACGACAAGCGCTCCGGCATGTTTCGCTGCGTCGTCTGCGGCGCCCCGCTTTTTAGCTCGGACGCAAAGTTCGACTCGGGCACCGGCTGGCCGAGCTTCACAGAGACCGAAGGTACGGTGACCACGCACGACGATAGTTCCTACGGCATGCGGCGCACCGAGGTGAGATGCGCCAATTGCGGCGCACATCTCGGCCATGTGTTCCCCGACGGACCGGGTCCCACCGGCTTGCGCTACTGCATCAACGGATGCGCGCTAGACCTCGACACCGAGGGCGAGAGCGGCAAATAAGTTCAACCGATGAATGACTGCCTCTCCCGCGCGCGGGCTCCTCGCGCCGCGCGCAGACCCTTGAGCACAATTCATCACGGCATCACGCGGGTGGACGATTACGCTTGGCTGCGCGCGGCAAATTGGCAGGCGGTGATGCGCGATCCTGCCCAGCTCGATCCCGCGATCAGGGCGCATCTCGAAGCCGAGAACGCTTACGCCGAAGCATTCATGGCCGATACCAAAGAACTGCAAGCGCAGCTTTTCGCCGAGATGAAGGGACGGATCAAGGAAGACGACGCGAGCGTCCCTGCCCCCGATGGCCCATTCGCCTATTACACACGCTACGTGACCGGCGGTCAGTACCCGTTATTTTGCCGCAGGCCGCGCGACGGCGGCGAGGAGCGCGTGCTGGTGGACGGGAACGCGCTGGCAAAGCCGCACGCTTATTTCCGCATCGCAGGCGTCGCTCACAGCCCCGATCACAGCCTCATTGCCTACGCCGTGGATACCAAGGGCTCGGAGTTCTACACGGTCAACGTCATCGAAGCCGACAGCGGCGCGGTGGTCGATTCTGGCATCGCCGACAACAATGGATCGCTCGAATGGGCGGCCGACAGCCGTACGCTTCTCTATGTTTGGCTTGATGAAGACCACCGTCCACGCCGTGTGCTGCGGCACGCAATTGGCGCCGACGGGGCCGATGATCTCATCCATGCGCAGGATGATGCCAGTTTCTTTCTGGGTCTGAGCGCGACCCAGGATCGGCGCTTCCTCCTGCTTAGCGTTCATGATCACGAGACGGCAGAGGTCAGCCTGATCGATGCTGCCAATCCATCGGCCCCGCCTCGCCTGGTAGCGAAACGTGAGCCTGAGCACGACTATTCCGTCGATCATCACGAGGGCCGCCTCATCATTCTTACCAACTCTGATGGCGCGGAGGACTACCGCATCGTCGAAGCACCGGCTGCCAGTCCCAGCCGCGAGAACTGGCACGAGATCGAGCCGCACCGGTCCGGCCGGCTCATCCTCGATGTCGTCGCCTTCAAGGATTTCCTCGTTCGCCTCGAGCGCGAGGACAGCCTGCCGCGCATCGTGGTGCGCCGCTTCGACAACGGAGAAGAGCATGCCATCGCCTTCGCCGAGGAGGCCTATTCGCTCGGCATTTCAGCCGGCTACGAATACGACACGACCACCTTGCGCTGCACTTACTCCTCGATGACCACGCCCGCGCAGGTGTTCGACTATGACCTGAGCTCGCGCGCGCGCGCGCTTCGCAAGACCCAGGAAATTCCGAGCGGGCACGATCCTTCCCTCTACGTCACGCGCAGAGTCCTGGCGCCAGCTAAGGACGGCGAGACCGTCCCGATCTCGCTGCTCTATCGCAAAGAGACAAAGCTCGACGGCTCTGCCTCTCTCCTCCTTTACGGATATGGCGCCTATGGCATGTCGATGCCGGCGGGATTCTCCACCAACGCGCTTTCTCTCGTCGATCGCGGCTTCGTCTACGCGATCGGCCATGTGCGCGGCGGCAAGGACAAGGGCTATCGCTGGTACAAGGAAGGTAAGCGCGAGAACAAAGTCAACACCTTCACCGACTTCATCGCTGCGGGCGAATTTCTTGCCGCGCAAGGCTTCACCTCGCGTGGACGCATCGTCGCCCATGGGGGAAGCGCGGGCGGTATGCTGATGGGGGCCGTGGCCAACATGGCGCCCGAGCTATTTCTTGGCATCATCGCCGAGGTGCCTTTCGTCGATGTTCTCACCACCATGCTCGACGCGAGCCTGCCGCTCACCCCGCCGGAATGGCCGGAGTGGGGCAACCCAATCGAGAGCGAGGCAGACTACCGCACCATCGCCGCCTATTCGCCTTACGACAATGTGCGGGAGCAACCCTATCCGCATATTCTCGCGCTTGCTGGTCTCACCGATCCGCGCGTCACCTATTGGGAACCTGCAAAATGGATCGCCAAGCTGCGGGAGCTCGCCACTAGCGATGGGCTCATCTTACTGCAGACCAACATGGAGGCGGGCCATGCCGGCGCGTCTGGCCGCTTCGAGCGGCTGAAGGAAGTCACCCTCGCTTATGCCTTCGCGTTGAAGATCGCTCAGGCTTGACCCAGCAAGCGAGCTATGCCACGGGGGCGAACCAATTCACGTTGCACGCGCCATGCTTATTAATCGCGACAAGTCACAGCTCCTCATCATCGACGTCCAGGAGAAGCTCATCGCGGCAATCTCCGGCAAAGACCGGGTGATCGACCGATGCGTGCGCCTGGTCCGCGCGGCGAGAACGCTCGGCGTGCCGATAACGATCTCAGAGCAATATCCGCAAGGACTGGGACCCACGGCAGACCCGATCCGCGAGGCATTCGCCAATTCGGGTCTCGTCGTGGATAAGGTCGAGTTCTCCTGCCTCAAGAGCGATCCATTGCGCGAGCGGCTGCACGAGCTCCGCCGGCAAGGCCGCCCGCAAGTCGTGATTGGCGGCACCGAGGCTCATGTCTGCGTGGCGCAGACGGCGATCGATCTCGAGGAGCAAGGCTTCGAGTCGTTCGTGGTCGCCGACGCGGTCGGTTCGCGGTCGAAGGCAAGCCGGAAGCTTGCGCTGACACGATTACTCAAGTCCGGCGCCGATGTCGTCGACAGCGAAATGGTCCTATTCGAGTGGCTCGAACGGGCCGGCACGCGCGAATTCAAAGAGCTCCACGCGCTCGTGAAGTAGCTCGCTTAACCAATGCTGCACGCTCGGTTCATGCAGGGTTCAGGTGGATTCGCGCAAAGTCAGAAGCGTCAGATCCCTGTACTGATGTAGCGGACCTTCCTCGGCACCGGGCACGGAGTTCAGGGGCTCCGTGCCCACCCTTCCCGGCCTTTCCGGCTATCATTTTTGCGTATGGCTGAGGCGCTTGACTTGCCTCGATTGGCGGGAACCATTAGCTTTCGGCCGGCTTCTTCTGACCTATCAAACCCTGCCGGAGCAAAGCCGTGGCCTTCGAACTCCCGCCCCTCCCTTATTCCTATGATGCGCTTCAGCCCTATATGTCGGCCGAGACGCTGCAATATCACCATGACAAGCATCACAAGGCCTATGTCGACAATCTGAACAAGCTGCTCCCCGGTTCGGGTCTCGAGGGCAAGAGCCTCGAGGAAATCGTCAAGGCGAGCTATGGCAAGAATCCCGGCGTCTTCAACAATGCCGGACAGGACTTCAACCACATCCATTTCTGGCCATGGATGAAGAAGGGCGGCGGTGGCAAGAAAGTGCCGGGCGCGGTGCTTGCCCTAATTGACCGCGATCTCGGCGGCTTCGACAAGTTCCGCAACGATTTCATCGAGGCCGGCAAGACCCAATTCGGATCTGGCTGGGCTTGGCTTGCGATCAAAGATGGCAAACTCGCGGTGACCAAGACGCCGAACGGCGAGAACCCACTCGTGCAGGGGGGCTGGCCTCTGCTCGGCGTCGATGTGTGGGAGCACTCCTATTACATCGACTATCGCAACGAGCGGCCGAAATATCTCGAAGCCTGGTTCGACCATCTCATCAACTGGGAACACGTCGAGGAGATGCTCGCGCTCGCGCCGGGAACCTAGCCGACCACGATCAATCGGAATTAAAAGCCGCCGCTGCCGCGACCGCGCCTGATGCCCCCGAGCGTGCCGCGCTTGATCTGCTGCTCTAGCATACGCGTCGCGGCGGGCACGACCGATCGGATGACCTGCTTGCCGAAGGTTGTCCAGAAGCCGTCGCTGCGCGATTTGCTTCCCGACGCCTGTGTCGCTTCCTTATCTTGCGCCTGCGCTGCTTCGGCCTCGGTGTGATCGGCCGTGCGCTTCTGCAGAATCTCATAGGCCGATTCCCGATCCTCGGTCTCGTCGTAGACGCCTTTGACCGGACTCGCATTTATTACGGTCTTGCGCTCGGCATCGGTGATCGGACCGACGCGTGAATTCGGCGGCCTTATCAGCGTCTTCTGAACCATGGAGGGCTGGCCTTTCTCGTCGAGCGTGGAGACGAGCGCCTCGCCGATGCCAAGCTCCATGATTGCCTTCTCCGTATCGAAGGCAGGGTTGGCGCGGAAAGTCGTGGCCGCCGCTTTCACCGCCTTCTGCTCCAAGGGGCTGAAGGCGCGCAGCGCATGCTGAATACGGTTGCCGAGTTGCCGTGACACTGTATCGGGAATGTCGAGCGGGTTTTGCGTCACGAAATAGACGCCGACGCCCTTGGAGCGGATCAGCCGCACCACCTGCCCGACCTTCTCGAGCAGCGCCTTGGGCGCGTCCTTGAACAGGAGGTGCGCCTCGTCGAAGAAGAACACGAGCTTAGGCTTGTCGGGATCACCAACCTCGGGCAGCTCCTCGAACAGCTCCGACATGAGGAACAGAAGGAAAGTTGCGTAGAGGCGCGGCGATTCCATGAGCTTGTCGGCGACCAGAACGCTGATATAGCCCAGCCCATCGCGCGCCACCCGCATCAAATCGCTGATCTTGAGCGCAGGCTCCCCGAAGAAGTGATCAGCACCTTGCTGCTGGAGCACCAGCAATGATCGTTGGATCGATCCGATCGAAGCCTTGGTGATGTTGCCGTACTTGGTCGTGAGCTCGCCGGCACGATCAGCCAAATCTTGCAGCAATGCCTGCAAGTCCTTGAGATCAAGTAGCGGCAGCTTCTCGTCATCGGCGATCTTGAAGGCGATATTGAGCACGCCTTCTTGCGCCTCGCTGAGATCCATCAGGCGGGACAGGAGGAGCGGGCCCAGCTCCGACACGGTGGCGCGGATCGGATGCCCCTTTTCGCCGAACAGGTCCCAGAAGATCACAGGATAGGCGCGGTAGTTCTGCGTATAGCCAATCTCCTTGTCGCGCGCCTCGATCCATGGCTTCGACTCGCCTTGTTCGGCCACACCAGAGAGATCGCCCTTCACATCGGCGCAGAAAACCGAGACGCCCTGATCTGAGAAGCCCTCCGCCAAACCCTGAAGGGTCACTGTCTTGCCGGTTCCGGTGGCGCCGGTGATGAGACCATGGCGGTTGGCGAGGCGAAGATAGATGAACTCCGGCTTGATGCTCTGGCCGATATAAACGCTGTTGTCTGGCGCCTTGGCGGCCACCGGTGCCTGGCTTGCGTCTTGTCTAGGCGCTGCCTTCTGCTTAGCCATCGCCGGTCCTCCTTTGATCAGAGCTCCACAGTCTAACCCTTCCGCCCGGCTGATCGCAAAGACGCGACAGGCCGCGAGGCGCTAGGGCTCACGCTTCCGCGTCCCTTCGCCTTCATGCTAGGAGGGACCGGTGGAGCTTAGAAGCTGAGGACAATGGTGGAATTTTCCCTGGCCCGCGACTTTCCGCCTGCCGACGAGGCGGCATGGAAAGCGCTCGTCGAAGAGGCACTAAAGGGCGCGCCCTTCGCTTCGTTGCGGTCGCGAGGCCATGACGGCATAACCGTCGACCCGCTTTATCCGCGCGCGAAGGATGCGAAGCCTATCGAAGGCCGCGCAGCGGGAACGCCGTGGGCAGTGATGCACCGGATCGACTTCCCCGATCCCGACGCCGCCAACGCGCAAATCCTCGAGGACCTCAATAACGGCGCGAACGGCATCGCGCTCGTTTTTCCTGGTGCCGTCGGCGATTACGGCTTTGGCCTTCCGTCGACCGGCGCTGCGATCAGCGCCGCACTTGACGGCGTCTATCTGGATGCCGGCATCGCCCTCGACCTTGATCTTAGCGCCTCATCCAAAGATGCCGCGGGGCTCATTGCGACGTTGGTCAAAGCCCGAGACATCTCACCCAAAGATGTGACGATACGCTTCGGCTTCGGCCCGCTCGGCGGAATTGCTGCGAGCGGCGAGAGTACGGTTCCTTGGAAGGACATCGCGCCGATCTTTGCCGGGCTGATCAGCGACCTCGCCAGCCAAGGCTTCACTGGTCCCTTCGCGGTTGCTGACGGAAGAGTCGTGCATGCGGCCGGCGGCTCCGAGGCCCAGGAGCTTGCCTTCGCGCTCGCCGTCGCCGTGACTTATCTCCGCGCCATGGAGGCCGGCGGCATCGCGCTCGATGATGCGAGGCACTTCATCTATTTCCGCCTTGCCGCCGACCAGGACCAGTTCCTCACCACTGCCAAATTCCGTGCGCTGCGGAAGCTGTGGGCACGCATCGAGGCGGCTTGCAGGCTTAAGCCGCGTGTGACCTTCGTCGCCGCGGAGACCGCATGGCGGATGATGACCAAACGGGATCCGCACGGAAATATCATACGCGGCACGAGCGCAGCGCTCGCCGCAGCGGTTGGCGGTGCCGATGCGATAACGGTGCTGCCGTTCAGTGCCGCACTGGGACTCCCTGACACGTTTGCCCGACGCATCGCGCGCAACACCCAGACCATTCTCATCGAGGAAGCCAATATCCATCGCGTCGCCGATCCCGCCGCAGGCTCGGGCGCCATCGAAGCGCTCACGGATCAGCTCTGTGCTCGGGCGTGGATGCTGTTCCAGGACATCGAGCGTGAAGGCGGGGCGGCCGAGGCGCTCAAGACCGGCTCAATCCAGCGCGCCGTCGCCAAGGTCAGGGCCGAGCGCGAAACCAACGTGACGCTTAGAAAAGACTCGCTCATAGGCACGAGCGACTTTCCCGACCTCGCGGAAGCGCCGGTCGTGGTACTCGAGAGGCCGAGTGGTGAGTCTCCGGCAGAAAGTGCTAGGGCCCTCCCCCGCATCAGACTCGCCGAGCCTTTCGAGCAATTGCGCGACCGTAGCGATGCCTATCTCGCGGCGCAGGGCGAACGACCCAAGGTGTTTCTCGCCTGTCTCGGCCGCGCCTCAGACTTCAACGCGCGGGCGAGCTTCGCCAAGAGCCTGTTCGAGGCTGGCGGCATCGAAGCGGTAGAAGGCAAGGGCGATAACCTAGCGGAACAATTCATAAAGTCTGGCGCGAAGCTCGCCTGCCTCTGCTCCTCCGATAAAGTCTACGCAAGCCAGGCCGTGGATACCGCCAAAGCGCTGACCCAGGCGGGTGCGTCCCGCGTTTATCTCGCAGGCAAGCCCGGCGCTGATCGCGCAGCATTGGAGAAGGCCGGCGTTAGCACCTTCCTTCACCAGGCCTGTGATACGCTTTCAATCCTGAACGCCGCCTATGACGAGATTTGATCGCTGATGACGCGCATTCCCTCATTCGCCGATGTGAAGTTCGAGAGCAATAACGGCTCGGGTTTCACCACGGCTGACACGGCGATTGCCTGGCAGACGCCGGAGGGCATCGCGGTGAAGACGGTCTACACTGCCGCCGACATCGCGCGTCTCGACTTCCTCGATGGCTTTCCCGGCATCGCGCCTTACCTGCGCGGGCCCTACCCCACAATGTATGTGCAGAGGCCTTGGACGATCCGCCAATATTCCGGCTTTTCGACCGCGGAGGACTCCAACGCCTTCTACCGGCGGAACCTCGCCGCCGGCCAGCAAGGGGTATCCATCGCCTTCGACCTCGCTACCCATCGCGGCTACGATTCGGATCACCCGCGCGTGACGGGCGACGTGGGCATGGCGGGGGTGGCCATCGATTCGATCTACGACATGCGCACCCTGTTCGATCACATCCCGCTCGATCAGGTCTCGGTGTCGATGACCATGAATGGCGCGGTGCTGCCTGTGCTCGCACTGTTCATCGTCGCCGGCGAGGAGCAAGGCGTGCCGCCGGAGCAACTCTCCGGCACGATCCAGAACGACATCCTGAAAGAATTCATGGTGCGGAACACTTACATCTATCCGCCCGCGCCATCGATGCGCATTGTGTCGGACATCTTCGCCTACACGTCGAAGAAGATGCCGAAGTTCAACTCGATCTCGATCTCCGGCTATCACATGCAGGAGGCCGGGGCGACGGCTGACCTCGAGCTCGCCTATACGCTTGCCGACGGCATTGAATATGTGCGCGCCGGAGTGAACGCTGGCCTCGACGTTGATGCCTTCGCACCGCGGCTCTCCTTTTTCTGGGCCATCGGCATGAACTTCTTCATGGAAATCGCCAAGATGCGCGCCGCGCGGCTGCTCTGGGCCAAGCTCATGGCCGAAGAGTTCAAGCCGAGGGACCCGCGCTCGCTTGCGCTGCGCACCCACTGTCAGACGAGCGGCTGGAGTCTCGCCGCGCAGGATGTGTTCAACAATGTGGTGCGCACCTGCGTCGAGGCGATGGCGGCGACGCAAGGTCATACCCAATCGCTGCACACCAATGCGCTCGACGAGGCGCTGGCGCTGCCCACCGATTTCTCGGCGCGCGTTGCCCGCAACACGCAACTTATTCTTCAGCAGGAATCTGGCACGACCCGCACCATCGACCCCTGGGGCGGCAGCTTCTACGTCGAACGCCTCACCTATGACCTTGCCACTCGCGCACTCAAGCATATCGAGGAGGTGGAAAAGATCGGCGGCATGACCAAGGCGATCGCTGCCGGTATCCCCAAGCGGATGATCGAACAGGCTGCGACAGCCACCCAAGGCCGCATCGATTCAGGCCGGCAAACCATCGTCGGCGTGAACAAGTACCGGACCGACAAAGACGCGGATATCTCCATATTGAAGGTGGACAATCGCGCCGTACGCCGTCAGCAGCTGGAGAAGCTTACGCGCCTCAAGGCCGAGCGCGATGAGGCGGTGGTCCAGAGTGCGCTTGACGCGCTGACGAGAAGCGCAGAGACAGGCACCGCAAACCTTCTCGCAGGCGCCGTGGCGGCCGCCCGCGCCAAGGCCACGGTGGGCGAAATATCCTACGCGCTCGAGAAGGTGTTCGGGCGGCATCGAGCTGAGGTGTCGGCAATCACCGGCGTCTATAAAGCGGAGATGGGTCGCATGGACGGAAGCATGACCCGCATCAAGGAGCTGATCGACTCATTCGAGACCGAGCATGGGCGGAGGCCGCGCATCCTCGTTGCCAAGATGGGGCAGGACGGCCATGACCGCGGTCAGAAGGTCATCGCGTCAGCCTTTGCCGACCTTGGCTTCGATGTCGATATCGGTCCTCTGTTCCAGACGCCTGAAGAGGCCGCCCGCCAGGCCGTCGAGAATGACGTGCACATCGTCGGCGTGTCGTCGCTTGCGGCTGGCCACTTGACGCTGGTACCCGCGCTGCGCCAGGCGCTCGAGGAGCAGGGCCGCGGCGACATCATGGTCGTTGTGGGAGGTGTGATCCCGCCCCAGGATTATCCCGCGCTCTACGAAGCCGGCGCCAAGGCGATCTTCGGGCCCGGAACGCCCATCGTCCAGGCTGCCATCGATCTCCTCAAGAAGCTCGGTGCAACTGCGGGTACCAAGCAGGCCGCCGAGTAAGACTGGCAAATTCTCCACCGCCCCCGCAACCAGCATCAGAAAACCGTCATACGTCTCGACAATCGGTCGTCGCAGATTCAGGCCATAACGCCGAAAGCATGTCAGGCTGCGCTTGGGACGCCGCTCCTGTAAAAAAAGGTGCCGGGGCTTGCAGGATTTGGCTGGAATGTCGCTCAAAGGTGTTGCCGGGAGCCGAGAGAGCCCGCGGGCCAGCCACTTCATCACACAGGCGAACGATCTGTTTGCCGGGATTGCCGCCAGCATCATGACGGTCGCGTATGGCCTCTCCTTCGCGGCTCTGATCTTCTCCGCATCGCTTCACACCTGGCTCGCTTACGGTATCGCGGCCACCTTTATGACCACGGCCATCGCCGCATCGTTTGTGGCGGCAAGGAGCTCTCTTCCCTTCGCCATAGCCGCTCCTGACGGCGCGACCGCCGCGGTTACCGCAACGCTTGCTGCGAAAGTGGCCCAGCGGCTGATCGAAATGGGGCCGCCCGACGACCTTTTGGCGCCCGTCATGATCGTTTTGGCTCTCGCCACGCTTCTGACCGGCATCCTGCTTTTCTCTCTCGGCCTCGCGCGAGCGGGAGGCGCGATCCGCTTCATCCCCTACCCGGTTATTGGGGGATTCCTGAGTGCCACCGGTTGGTTGATGGTGAGCGGAGCCATTAGCGTGATCACCGATGAGCGGCTTACCCTATGGACTGCTCCAGCCTTGTTCGATCAGCCGACAGCCGGTCAGCTCGCGGCCGCCGGCGCTGTTGCGGTCGGGCTTTATTTGGCTGTGCGCCGGGGAAAAAATCCCTTCCTGCTTCCCGGCATTCTCCTCGCCGCGGCGGTCCTCGCCCATGTTGTGTTCGCCCTCACCGGAACGAGCCTCGGCGAAGCGCTCAGGCTTGGCTGGACGTTCAAGGCTCCAACTGCGGTTGGGCTCGCGCCGACATGGGACTTTGGCGACGTCCGACAATTCCCATGGCGCATCTTGCCGAGCCTGAGCGGCGACATTTTTGCCGTGATGTTCGTGACTGCCATCACCATGCTGCTCAATACCACAGGAATCGAGCTTGCCACGCGCCGCGAGGCGGAGCTTGGCCGAGAGCTCAAGACGCTTGGCGCGGCGAACGCGGTGGCCGGGTTGATCGGCGGCTATGTGAGCTGCATTTCGCTTAGCCGGACAACGCTGGTATACGCCGCAGGCGGCCGCAGCCCGATTTGCGGGCTCACCGTCGCTGCTGCTTCGGTCTTGATGCTCGCGGTCGATCCGAGCTTCATCGCCTACATTCCCAAATTCGTCCTCGCTGGCCTGCTTCTCTATCTCGGCGCGAGCCTGATGTATGAGTGGCTGGTCGATGCCGCGCGGCGGATCTCGCTGCTCGAATACACCTCGTTGCTCGCCATCGCGTTGCTCATCGTCCAATTCGGCTTCATTGCCGGCGTGCTCATCGGAGTGACCATCGGCTGCGCCACTTTCGCGGTAAGTGCGAGCCGCGTGAATGCGATCAAGTTCAGATTTGATGGATCCGAATATCGATCAACATTAGATCGCGGACCCGAGGAGCTTGCCATCCTCGCGGCCCATGGCCGCGAGATCCAAGGCATGAGCCTGCAAAGCTATCTATTCTTCGGCTCCGCCAATCGGCTTTATCAGCAAGTCAAGGCGCTGTTTGCGAATCAGCCAGACTGCAGGTTCCTAGTGTTCGATTTCCGCCTGGTCACGGGCGATTCATCGGCCATGCACAGCTTTACTAAAATCAAGCAGGTCGCCGAGGAAGTTGGCGCACGCCTCGTGCTGGTCAATCTCTCGCACGAGCTCCGCAATGCATTCGATGCGCGAGGTTTCATCGCCGACGATGTCGTTGTTGCCTCGGATCTCGACCGCGCGCTCGAGGCTTGCGAGCAGGCCGTCATTGCCGCCCATATGGGCAAAGGAGCTGAGGCACAGACCTTGCGCGATTGGTTCACCCGCGCCTTGGGAAGCGCCGACCATGCCGATCAATTGGCCGCGGTCTGCGAACGGCTCGATGTCGACAAGGATGTCATCATCGCCGCACAAGGCGAGCCGGCCAATTCGATGCACTTCATCCTCGAAGGCCGGGTCGGCATCATTGTCAACATGGATGACGGGCGCTCGATCCGCGTCCGCAGCCTCGGTCCGCACACCACGATCGGGGAGATGGGGCTGATCACGAGCCAACTTCGTAGCGCCACCATTCAGGCCGAGGTTCCAAGCGTGCTCTATGCGTTGAGTGCCAACGCCTACGAGCGCATCAAACGCGAAAACGAACCTCTCGCCCAAGCCCTGCTCACCTATGTGCTCAGCATCATGGCCGAGCGTTTGAGCTTTTCCAGCAGGGTAATCGGCGTGTTGCGCCGCTAGCGGGGCAAATTCTTGCGTCCCATCGCCGCAAGCCGAAGACTCCTTCCACCTGCTAGAGCGAGGAATCTTCGCTCGCTCAGTTTCTTACGTCCTAGTTTCTCATTGGAATAATTAAAGACTGCGCGGCCGCTCCTGACCTCGTTGCCGAGGGGCTTGCGGCCGGCCGTTACAACGTCCATTTTGGCGGCGCTGGGCAAAGCAAAGTCGCTAAGGAGGATCAATGCGCCTGCTGCTTGCCCTGTCCCTGCCCGCTGTCGTGGGATTGGCTTCTCCTGTCCGAGCCGACGACTTCTCGCTCACCATCAAGGACCATCGCTTCGAGCCCTCGGAGCTTCAAGTGCCTGCCGGTAAGGATCTGACTCTGAAAGTTACAAATAGCGATCCAACGGCCGAGGAGTTCGAGAGCAACGACTTTGATGCCGAGAAGGTGATTCCCGGCGGTCAAACGGCAGTGATCAAAATCGCGCCGCTCGATCCAGGCCGCTACGAGTTCTTTGGCGAATATCACGAGGACAGCGCGAAAGGCGCGCTCGTCGCGAAATAGCTCATGCTCGGCGCGCTCATCATCGTCTTTCGCGAGGTCATCGAGGCGGGACTGGTCGTCGGCATCGTGCTCGCCGCAACCCGCGGCATCGTCGGGCGCGGCTGGTGGGTCAGCCTCGGCATCACTGCGGGCGTGCTCGGCGCGAGCATCGTGGCCGCCTTTGCCGGCGCCATCTCCAATGCGTTTGCCGGCTCGGGTCAGGAACTGCTCAACGCCACTGTGCTGATCATCGCCGTGATCAGCCTCACCTGGCACAATGTTTGGATGGCCGAGCATGGCAGGGAGATCGTCGCAGAACTCCGGCAGGTGAGCGACGATGTCAGCGCGGGGCGACGGCCACTCACCGCGCTCGCCGTGGTGGTTTTCGTAGCAGTGATGCGCGAGGGATCGGAAATCGTGCTCTTTCTCTATGGCATCGTGGTCACCGGCACGTCGATGGGATCGCTCCTCTTGGGTGGCGTGCTCGGCCTCCTGGGCGGCGCCGCGATGACGGCGCTCAGCTATTTCGGCCTCATCGCGCTCCCTACCCGCTACATCTTTTCGGTGACGAGTATCCTTCTCGCCCTGCTCGCGGCGGGCATGGCAGCGCAAGCGATCCACTTCCTGCAAGCCGCCGGCGTGGTCACCGCCCTGCAAACGCGGCTGTGGGACTCGTCATGGCTGTTGCCGGATTCGAGCATCGTTGGCCGCATGCTCCATGTTCTGGTTGGCTATACCGACAAGCCGACCGGGCTTCAGCTCCTCACCTATCTCACCACGCTTGCGACCATAGCCGCGCTCATGTGGTGGGTGCGCTCCCCGCGCCAGGCAAAGCCTGCGCACTGATTCTCAGCCGAGAACGCGCTTGCGCTAGGCGCGGTTTGCCCGTACCCGCATTTCATGCGCCATGAGGCAAAATCGAAGCGCGAGTCCGAGGGAGCAGCCAAGGCCATTCGCTCCGGCGACAGAGTTTCGCTTGCCCGCGCTATTACCCTGGTCGAAAGCGCCAAGCCCGAGGATCAGGCGAAGGCGCAAGCCCTCATCGAGCAGCTCCTGCCTCATACTGGAGGATCTATCAGAGTCGGCATCAGCGGCGTGCCTGGCGCTGGCAAGTCGACTTTGATCGATCAGCTTGGGCTGAACCTGGTGGCCCAAGGCCACAAGGTTGCCGTGCTTGCCGTGGATCCGACGTCGTCGCGGAGCGGCGGCTCGATCCTCGGCGACAAAACCCGCATGGGAAGGCTCGCGACCGAGCCATCGGCCTTCATCAGGCCATCGCCGGCCGGCGATAGCCTCGGCGGCGTCACCAAGACGACGCGCGAGACGATCGCGCTCGCCGAGGCTGCCGGCTACGACGTGGTGCTGGTCGAGACGGTCGGCGTGGGGCAGTCGGAGATTTCCGTCGCCAACATGGTCGACATCTTCGTCGTCGTGGCCATCCCCGGCGCAGGCGACGAGCTGCAAGGCATCAAGCGCGGCCTACTCGAGCTTGCCGAGATCATCGCGGTTAACAAGGCTGACGGCGATAATATCGAACGCGCCAACCGCGCGGCGATGGAATACCGGACTGCGCTGCACATCCTTGCCGCCGGTCACTCCAATTGGGAACCGCAAGTGCTGACGCTCTCTGCACGCGACAATACCGAACTCGACACGCTGTGGCAGAAGGTGAAGGACCGGCATGCCGCGCTCGCGTCGTCGGGTCTGTTGAATCAGCGACGCAGCGACCAGGCCGCCGCCTGGATGCGCGAGATTTTCGAGCAACGCCTGCTCGCCGCCTTCAAAGGGGGAAAGCGCGCGGCACGGCACTGGAAGGAACTTGAGGATAAGGTTCGCTCGGGCGAAATGACACCTGCCGCCGCCGCGCAAGAGCTTGGCCGCCTCGCCGGCATCAAGGACGTGCGGTAGCCGTCCCGTGAATTCGCTTCCCTAGAACCTAGCAGCCGGGTAATCCGGAAAGCATGGCAAGGCTGCGCGTGCTTCTCACGGGCTTTGGCCCGTTTCCCGGCGTTCCGGACAATCCTTCGGCCCGCCTTGTTGAGGCTCTGGCAGCCGCCCCTCCGATCCACGATTGCGATGTTCATTCGCAGGTATTCCCCACCGAATGGGAGACCGTTGCCGCGCTCGCGCCTGCCCTGCACGAAACCCTGCAGCCGCAGGTCATCGTTCATTTCGGGGTGAGCGAGCGCTCGAAAACCTTTCGCATCGAGCGGTCGGCACAAAACCGCACCGCGCCGCGTCCCGACGCGAGGGGAGCTCTCCCCGCGAGTGCCCTCGTTCTCGCGCAACGTCCAGAGCGCCACGATACGAGGTTGCCCGCCGCAGTGCTTGCCGCTCATCTCAGAGCGCGGGGTCTCGCTGCAACAACATCGCGCTCCGCTGGGAGCTACCTCTGCAACTACCTCTACTACCTTTCGCTCGATTGGGGCGCGCGCCAAGAGACTCCTCCGCTCGCTCTGTTCGTGCACATTCCACATGCCTCCGCCCAGGGTGGTCCTTTCACCGAGGCCGAACTCCTGAAAGGTGCCCAAGAGCTTCTTCGCCTTGTCTTCGCTTACGCTCACGCCGCTGTCCCAGAGGAGCGAACAGGAGTCGGGCTTGCCTCGGAACCGGCGGACCTGCTCCACAAGGACGCGTAGTAAATGGCGGTCGGGCGCAGGGAGCTGATGCTCGGTACGCTCGGCATGGGTCTCGCGTTGGCGGCCGGCTTCCGCCCTGTGCGA
>JBKOWI010000152.1:0-11969 GCA_046724315.1 Pseudomonadota bacterium
AGCCTGCCTTCGAGCGCTGCAGGCTCGGCGAGGTCGACATAATCACCGAGGGCGCCCTTCACGTTATCGCCAACCTTCTCTGGATCGATGAACAGGGTCGGCCGCCCGTTGGCCGGCACGATCGCGTAAGCCAGCGCCACCGGCGTGTGCTTGATGTCGCCCCCGCGGATATTGAAGAGCCAGGCAATCGAATCGAGCATGGTGAGGAGCACGGCGTCGGCCTTCTCCTCGCGCAGCTTCTCCTGCACGTCGCTGATCTTGTCTTGTGCGCTGCGGCCAGAGTACTCGATGCCATGCGGCGCGATCGGGACCGAAGGCGGCTTGGGCCGATCATGCCAGGCGGCGTCGATCGGATTGCTCTCGACCGGCACGAGCTTGATGCCGGCTTTGCCCAAGGTCTCGGTGAGCCGCTCGATCTCCTTGATCGTGTGCAGCGACGGATCGTAGCCGACGGTAGCACCCCTGCTGAGCTTTCCGATCAGCCAGGTCGAGGCCTTGGCCTCAGGCGTTTGCAACACCTCGAACAGGGCGGGATCGGTTTGTGCGCGCGCCTGCAAGACGTAGCGGCCGTCGACAAACAGCGCCACCGCCTTGTCGAGCACGATCGCAACGCCAGCAGATCCGGTAAAGCCGGTGAGCCAAGCCAAGCGCTCGGCCGAAGGAGACAAGAACTCGTTCTGGTGCTCGTCGCTATGGGGAACCAGGAAGCCCTTGAGCTTCCGCGCCTTCAATTCCCGCTGTAACGCCTTGACCCGCTCGCCGCTTTCCCCTGCTACGCCAACTTCTTCGAATATTTGATACATGGGCGGGCGTATGTAAGCGCAAAGCGCCGCCCCGATCAATCGCGCAAAGCTCTCGCCTTGCAACGGACTATTACCAGGGTCGTCCATCCATCGAGAACGATGCGCTTTTCGAGGATGAAGCCATGCGCGGCGAAGCGCGCTTCGATACTCCGCGCTTGCGTATCAGTGAGGCCCGAGAGAATCGCGCGTCCTAGAGGCGGGATGTGTCGCGCGAGCATCGGCGCAAGCTCGTACAAGGAGCGCTCGAGCAAATTCGCAAGCACGAGATCCGGAATTGTTTGCCTGAGCCCCTCGGGTGCGAAGCCGGTCGCCTTCACCACACGCACCAGGGGCGCGACGCGGTTCTTCCGCGCGTTGTCGCGGGCGATGGTAACGGCAAGTGGATCGTTGTCGCTCGCGAGCGAGGGATGTTTGAGCGCTTTGGCGGCGGCGATGGCGAGAATGCCGGTGCCGGTGCCGATGTCGAGAACCGACCGCGGACGAAATCGCTTCAAGAGATCGTCGAGGGCGATGAGGCAGCCTCGTGTGCTTGCGTGATACGCCGTGCCGAACGCCTGCCCTGCGTCGATCTCGATAGCGAGCAGACGGCGCGGCACACGTGATCGGTCGTGACTGCCGTGCACGAGAAAGCGCCCGGCTTTAATCGGGCCGCGCTTGCCTTGCGACAGCGTTACCCAATCCTCGTCGGGGACTCGCTCGATGCGTAATGGCCCGAACTGCGCGCCGTTGACTACGTGTTCGATCAGAGCAAGGAACGTCTCGCGTGGCGGCGCCTCGGCAAAATGGGCGAAGACCTCGAACCGTCCCTTGGCTAGCTCGAACACGCCAACCGCGACAGGCGAGGGACCGCATGCTTCTTCGAGCGCATGCGCGATTCGCTCAGCTGCCGCTTCATCCGCGGCGATTCTCGCCTCGTACAAAATCGGTTCTGCTGGCGCGATAGGTGAGCGCCGTTGTCCGCGTTCAGCCAGGTCTTGCATGGCGCGGAAGCTTAGGCGACGGCGCCACCAGCAAGCAAACCTTGAGGTGGTCGAGGCCTATTGCGTCTGTGCTGGCTTCGGGGCGGCCAATGCCGATTGCCTGCCGAAGCAGACGCGTGTTGCCGATTCCTGCTTGCACGGCGCCCCTGCCGGCGAGCCGCAGGTGGTGGCGAGGACAGACTTCGACACGCAGGTGCTGTCGGAGCCCCGCCAGCCCGGAGGCGCCGGAGGCTAAGATTGACAGGAACAGACCTAGAACGAAGACGGTGGACGAACGCATGATCATCTCCTTCATAGAAGAGGTGCAATACACCCGCCGCCCGATCAATGTACACGTTTTGTTCTCACCGGATAAGCCAGAAAAATTGCAAAAAATCGCGCGGAGCCGCTCGAAAAATTTTGGCGAAATTGCCTGAAAAGCCAAGCGAATTGCAATAAATCGCAATGGCCTTCAAACGCGCTCGACGAAGGTGTCGACCACCTTCTTCTGCCCTGCCTTGTCGAAATCGACGGTGAGCTTGTTGCCGTCGACATAGGCCACCCGGCCATAGCCGAATTTCTGGTGGAACACGCGCATGCCGATCTCGAGCCCCACACCTTCCGCGGTGCTCGCCGCGACCAGCGTGCCGTCGATGGTGATCGGCTCGCGGCGGGGGGATTGCGGTGCGCCACCGCGCGGCCGGTTTCGCTGCGCCCGCTGCCAGCCAGGCGTGTCGTAGAAGCCGCTCGCGAACAGATTCTCGGCGGTGTCGAAGCGGCTCGGCCCATAGCCGCGCAGAGCCTTTTCCTCAGCGACCTCGACATGCTCGACCGGCAACTCATCGATGAAGCGAGACGGAAGCGCCGTCTGCCAGGTTCCGCGCGTGCGCCGGTTCTGGGCAAAGGTGATTTTGGCGCGCGTCCGCGCGCGCGTGAGTCCGACATGCGCTAGCCTGCGCTCCTCTTCGAGCCCCGAGCGGCCCGCCTCGTCGAGACTTCGCTGATGCGGCAGAAGTCCTTCGTCCCAGCCGGGAAGGAACACGGTGTCGAACTCGAGTCCCTTGGCCGAATGAAGCGTCATCAGATTGACTCGATCTGCACTTTCCTCGGTCTGCGCGTCCATGACCAGAGCCACGTGCTCGAGGAAACCGGCGAGCGTGTCGAACTCCTCCATGAAGCGAATCAGCTCCTTCAGGTTCTCAAGCTTTGACTGCGCCTGGGGTGAGCGCTCGGCCTGCCACATGCCGGTATAGCCCGACTCATCTAGAATCAGCTCGGCAAGCTCGGTGTGGCGCATCATGTCGATCAGCGAGCGCCAGCGGTCGAATGCCGCGATCAGATCGGCAAGAGCCTTGCGCGCCTTTGGCTTAAGCTCCTCGGTCTCGATCATCAGCCGCGCCGCCTGGAACAGCGGCACGCTGTGGGCGCGGGCAAGCTGGTGCAGAGATTTGAGACTCGACTCGCCCAAGCCCCGGCGCGGCACGTTGACGATGCGCTCGAACTTCAGATCGTTGGCAGGGTTGAGCGTCACCTCGAAATAGGCGGTGGCGTCCTTGATCTCTTGGCGCTCATAGAAGCGCGGGCCCCCAATTACGCGATAGGGGAGGCCAAGCGTGATGAAGCGATCTTCGAAGGCGCGCATCTGGAACGACGCGCGCATCAGAATTGCGATTTCGCTCAACGCGTGGCCTTGGCGCTGGAGCTGCTCGATGTCCTCGCCGATGACGCGCGCTTCCTCCTCGTCGTCCCAGCAGCCTTCGACGAGAACCTTGTCGCCGGCCTCTCCGTCGGTGCGGAGTGTCTTACCGAGGCGGCCCTTATTGTGCGCGATCAGCCCGGAGGCCGCGCCAAGGATGTGTCCAGTGGAGCGATAGTTGCGTTCGAGCCTGATGATCTTGGCGCCGGGGAAGTCGGTCTCGAATCTTAGAATGTTGTCCACCTCGGCGCCGCGCCAGCCATAGATCGACTGGTCGTCGTCGCCGACGCAGCAAATATTGCCGTTGCCCTGGGCAAGCAGGCGCAGCCAGAGATATTGCGCGACGTTCGAGTCTTGATACTCGTCGACCAGCATGTAGAGGAAGCGCTGCTGGTATTTTTCGAGCACGTCCTGGTGCTCCTGGAACAGCCGCAAATTCTCGAGAAGCAGATCGCCGAAATCGGCAGCATTCAGCTCCTTCAGCCGGCGCTGATAGGCAGCGTAGAGGTCGCGTGCGCGGCCGTGCGCAAAGGCAAAGCTCTCGCCCTCGGGCACCCGCTCAGGCCGGAGGCCGCGGTTTTTCCAGCCGTCGATCATGGAAGCAAGCAGCCGCGCCGGCCAGCGCTTCTCTTCGATATTTTCGGCCTCGAGCAATTGCTTGAGCAGCCTGATCTGGTCGTCGGTGTCGAGCACCGTAAGGGACGGCTTCAAATCCACGAGCTCGGCGTGGCGGCGGAGGATCTTCACGCCAATGGCATGGAAGGTGCCGAGCCAAGGCATGCCCTCCACCACGCCGCCGATCAGCTGTCCGACGCGCTGCTTCATTTCGCGCGCCGCCTTGTTGGTGAAGGTGACGGCGAGGATTTGCGAGGGCCGCGCCCGGCCCAAGCTCAAAATATGGGCTATGCGCGTGGTGAGCACGCGCGTCTTGCCGGTGCCGGCGCCGGCCAGCACCAGAAGCGGTCCGTCGAGCGTCTCGACCGCCTCACGCTGCTCGGGGTTCAGCGCATCGAGATAGTGGCTTGGCCGCCTCCGCATGGCCCGCTCGGACGTGGAAAGTTGCCCCTCTTGGGGGGCGGCGGCCGAGGTGCGAATCTTTGTCATCGAAACCAAAACTATACTATTGGCCGCTATCGGCAAAAAAAGAGCAGCGGGGTGCACGGGCTCCAATTTCCTATATCGAGCGCCCTCGCACGAATTTCCATCGGCGGGATTGAGAACAAACCCGCGCATCGCGAGTGCATCCGTGCACTGACGGTGAGCAAAGTTTGGGCCTGAGCGGCGTGGTGTCGCGATCAAGGAAATCGTGAGCCTTGGATTTGACAACGAATCGCAGAAAAAGTCTGCTATGGCCGGTTGCGGGCGCGGGGCCGCGCTATCTCAATTTTCACCGCAGTTGGGAGACCAGGAGATGCTTCACTTTTTGAGAATGGGTGTTGCTGTGCTTGCAGGTGCAGGATTCGCGTTCGCTTCATTCGGAATGAAGCCGGTCGAAGCCGCTTGCCAGCTGGTCACGGCGACTCACAGCGCCCCTTCTAAAGCGGAAGCCGCCCAGAGTTCGCGTGCGCTTGCCGTTCAGAGCGCCTATCAGCTGAAAAGAGCGAGAGGCTGGAGCTACGTTTCCATGAGCGCGCGGCGCGTGAAGGGCGACCCGTTCTGGAAGGCGGTTCGCCCTAATGGCGTGCCTGCCGATGCGCAGCTCAAGCCCGATCTCGTCACGTCGCGCTTCTACACAACCTGTTTTACCGGCGTTGTCGTACCCTATGTGTGCACCACGGGCTCGACTGTCTGCGGCAACTAGCCCCACCGCGCTCTAGCTCCGCTGGTGCGGGGAGAAAGACGATGGCTCAGACTCCTAGGTTGAGCTTTGCCGCGCTTGGCTTTGTCGGTTTCGGCTTGTGCGCTCCCGAACTTGCAGGGGCCGCCTGCCAGCTCGTTACCGCCACAGCCAGCGAGGCCTCGCCGGCGGCGGCTACCCGCTCCTCACAGGCATTGGTCGTGCAGAGTGCCAATCAGCTGAAGCGGGCCAGGGGGTGGGCTTACCTCACTCTGTATGCCCACAAAGTGAAAGGGGATCCCTTCTGGAAAGCCGTTCGGCCAAACGGCGTTCCCGCCGATGCGCAGCTCAAGCCCGATATCGTCACCGAGCGCTTCTACACGACGTGCTTTACCGGGGTGGTCGTGCCTTACGTTTGCACGACCGGCTCGGCCGCATGCGGCCAGGGAATGCCCCGACCTTGAATCGAGCGCAATTGCGCTTGTGCTTCCGGCACATTTTTTGCCGGAACATGCCTCGGCACTCACTCGTTTGACCGCCTCATCGCCGCCGATGGCTTGCTAAGTTGATTTTCAGATTTATCTAGTAACCGGATCGAAGTGGCTTCGTCGAATCAGAGCAGCGTCATGTTTCCGCAATACACTCTCGGCGAGCGCATAGCCGATGGATGCATCCACATCATCGGCGTGACCGCAAGCTTGATCGCGCTGACCGCTCTCCTCATCATCGGCGTGCAGTCGCAAGTGCTGCTATGGGGTGTAAGCCTCACCATCTATGGACTCGCTCTCGTGGCGATGTTCATTTGCTCGGCAGGCTACAATCTCTCGCTTCCCGTTCGACCCAAGCTCAAGGAGGTATTCCGCCGGCTCGATCATGCGGCGATCTTTTTCCTGATCGCCGGTACCTACACGCCGTTCGTTCTGATCAAGATGCACAATGCATGGGGACTCGCGCTCCTCGGCGTAGTGTGGACCATCGCCGCAATCGGCATCGTCATAAAGCTCTTCTTTCCGCGCTACCTTGAAGGGCTGACTGTCGGCCTCTATCTCATCCAAGGCTGGGCAATCGTCGCGGCTTGGCACCCGCTGGTGACGGCCGTGCCCACCTGGGTCGCAATTTTGTTAGGCATCGGTGGCGTGCTCTACACCATTGGTGTCGTGTTTCACCTTTGGGAGCGGTTGCCTTATCAGAACGCCATCTGGCACGGATTCGTGCTGACCGCCGCGAGCTGCCACTACGCGGCGGTGCTCGGCGTGGCCGGTATTTGATCCCGAAAAATCAAGCACTTTGCTGCAAATCGGCCTATAGATGCCGGCCATGACCGCAGGTCTGGCCAAGGCAGCAAAGCGGCCGGTGGGCGAGGGCAAACAGGCCCTGCTTTCGGCTCTTTCCGCACGTTTCGGCGATCGATTCTCGATGAGCCAGGCCCAGCGCGAGCAGCACGCCAACACACTCACCTGGCTCGCTTGCGAGCCCCCAGATGCTGTCGTGTTCGCCGAGACCGAGGCGGAAGTATCGGAGGTGGTGAAGCTCTGCGCAGCGTCGCGCGTGCCGATCATACCGTTCGGCACCGGAACCTCTCTCGAAGGTCATGTCAACGCGCCCTTCGGCGGCGTCTCGCTCGACCTCTCGCGCATGAACCGCATCTTTGCGGTGCATGAGGCCGACCTCGATTGCACGGTCGAGCCCGGCGTGACGCGCAAGGCGCTCAACGAGCATTTGCGCGACTCAGGCCTGTTCTTCCCCGTCGATCCAGGTGCCGATGCAAGCCTCGGCGGCATGGCGGCGACGCGCGCCTCGGGCACCAACGCCGTGCGCTACGGCACGATGCGCGATCTCGTGCTCGGGCTTTCGGCCGTGCTTGCCGACGGCAGCGTGATCAAAACCGGAGGCAGAGCGCGGAAATCGTCCGCAGGCTACGACCTCACGCGGCTGCTGGTCGGCTCGGAAGGGACGCTTGGCATCATCACCAGCCTCACGCTCAAGCTGTACGGCATCCCTGAGGCGATTCTTTCGGCAGTTTGCCCCTTCACCTCGATCGAGGGCGCGTGCAACGCAACCATCGCTGCCTTGCAGATGGGACTGCCGCTCGCCCGCATCGAGCTTGCCGACGAAGTGCAGATCCGCGCCTGCAATGCCTATTCGCATCTCGACCTACTTGCGGTGCCGACGCTCTTCCTCGAGTTCCACGGAACGGCGCAAAGCACGCGCGAGCAGGTCGAGACGTTCGCCGGGATCGCGCGCGGAGAAGGGGGAGGGGAGTTCAGGTGGGCTGAGCGGCCCGAGGACCGGAGCAAGCTCTGGCAGGCTCGTCACGACGCCTATTGGGCCGCCCGCGGCTTGAGACCTGGCGCCGAAGTGCTCTCGACCGATGTATGCGTGCCGATCTCGGTGCTCGCCGACTGCGTGACCGCGACGAGGCGTGACATCGATTCGCTCGAGCTGCTTGCTCCGATCGTAGGCCATGTTGGCGACGGCAACTTCCATGTCATGCCGCTCATCGACCCGGCCAATCCCGAGGAGCGGCGCAAGGTAAAAGGTTTCCTCGACAGGTTAATCGATAGGGCGCTTGGCTTCGGGGGCACCTGCACTGGCGAGCACGGGATCGGTGAAGGCAAGATTTCCTATCTCAGGACCGAGCACGGGCCAGCAGTCGAGGTCATGATTGCCATAAAAAAGGCGCTCGACCCTTTGAATATCCTCAATCCTGGCAAGATTTTTGCGTTAGCATGACGAGCGTTGCGGGGGCCGGGACCTGGCTGACGCCGTCGGCGTTTGCCGAAGAGAATCGCGCACGCAGCTAACCCTTGGGCCTGGACGTCGGTGAATTCGTTTCTGCTCGCTTTAACGGCATTTCTGATTTTGGTGCTGAGCGCGCTGTTCGCGGCGCCGCTCTTCATCGACTGGAACGACTATCGCCCGGTGTTTGAGACGCAAGCGACTAAGCTGCTCGGCCGCCAAGTGAAGGTTGGAGGCGAGGTGCATCTCGTCCTGCTTCCAGCGCCCGAGCTCAGATTCGACGACATCAAGGTTGCCGACCAACAGGGGCGGCTCGACCGCCCGTTTCTCGAGGCCCGCTCGGTCGAAGCCTGGCTCAATATCGGCGCTCTCATGAGCGGCGGGATGGAAGCGAAGCAGATCTCCATCGTGGATCCCGTCTTGCGCCTCGATGTGAAGTCCGACGGTACCGGCAATTGGAGCGATGTCGGGCGCCGCGGCGTTGCGCTTCCGTTCGCACCCAAAAACGTGATGCTCGACTCGGTGAATGTCAGCGGCGGCCGTGTCGAGATCACCAAAGAGGGCGCGGCGCGACTTACCCTCGAAAACGTCAATGGCGCGGCGAGCGCGCAATCCTTGTCGGGGCCTTACAAGGTCTCAGCCAGTTATGAATTTGAAGGACGCTCGCAGGAGCTTCGCTTCTCGACCAGCGAGCCCGACGCTGCTGGGCTGTTCAGGGTGAAGTCCTCGCTGCGGGATCCCGAGCGCAACACAACCTATCTGCTCGATGGCGGCGTGAGCGGGCTCGGGGCCAAGCCTCTCTACGACGGCAACATCATTGTGCGCGTGGCCAAAGCCACACCCGGCGACGACAACGAACAGCAGAGTGAACCCGCGAAAGAAGAACAGCATTCGGGAGTGACAAACCCAGTCGACAAGTCATCGCTCCTAGAGTTGAAAGGGCCGCTCAAAGCCACACCCGAGGGCGCTGAGCTTTCCGATTTCGATCTCACCGTTCATTCCAATGGTCATCCGCAACTCTTCAAAGGCAAGCTCACCTTTGATTACGCCGATCGTTTCAAGACGACCGGTGCGCTCACTGCGAGTTTCGTCGATCTTGACCTTCTGTTCGGGGCGCCCGGCGCGGAGGTGCAGCCATCTCCTGCGGTGGTGCTTTACACGCTAGCCAATGAAGCCCTGGGCGAGGCAGCGGGGTTTGGGGAGGGTAGCTTTGCCGTCGCGCTGGAGCAGGCGAGCCTCGGTGGCGATCTTATTGGTACGGTGGATCTCGCTCTTTCCACGCAGGACGGCGGGCTCAAGCTCGAGCGGCTAAGGGCGGTGCTGCCCGGCGGCAATCGCCTCGAGACTTCGGGGCGCTTAAGCCACGGGGACTTCGGTCCAGTGTTCACCGGCCCCATCAAGCTCGAAGGCTCGGGGCTTAGGCCGCTGACGCGATGGGCTGCTGGCGACCGCGACACGTCGGGGCAGGTTTCGACCGGCGAGTTTGCCTTGCAAGGCATGGCCAAGGTTGGCGACGGCGAGCTTAAACTAGCCGAGGCTTCCGGCGAGCTAAGCGGCACGAAGTTCCGCGGCGATCTGCGCTTTCAGGGCGGCGCGCGCAGCCTGATCGAGCTTTCGCTCGACAGCGACCGTCTCGATCTTCGCGAGATGATCGGCGATGGGCCGATCTGGCGGTCTTGGATGCCAGAGACACCTACCGCGAAAGACAAGCGGGCGCCGCAAGCTACGCCTGCCGACGAGCAGAATCTGCTCACCCAATTTCGCGACGACGACGTGCGCGTGACCTTGCGCGTGGGCGAGCTGCTGCTCCCGAATATTCCCTCGGGCAAGCTCGACGCCCGCTTCTCGCTCATCAACGGCACGCTCGACGTCGAGCAGCTCGACTTTGCCGCAGGAAATGCGATCGCGCTCAACGGAAAAGGCCGGATCGAGCGTCTAAGCGAGGCACCCTCGGGCCGGGTGGATTTCGGGCTGAAGGCCTCGACCGCCGACAGCTTACGCATCGCCTCTGGCCTGTTCGGCTTGCCCGACAACGTGACCAAGTCGCCAAACCTCGCCAGCCTGGTGCCGCTCGATCTTCATGTCGGTCTCGTCGCCGCGCGCGAAGGCGAGGCGACCAGGGCATCCCTCGAGCTTGGCGGCCACGCCGGCGGTTCCAACGTCGCACTCACCGCACACGCCCTGGGCGAGCCTGCCAAGCTCAGCGGTGCGAAGATCGACCTTAATGCAAACGTCACTGGCGCGCGTCCCGAGGCCATCCTCGTCCTGCTTTTTCCCGACCTGCCAGCCCAGCGGATTGCTGCAGCCTCGGGCGGAGGCCAGGGCAGGCTCACGGTCAATCTCGCCGGCGTGCCCAAGATCAACGTCGTCGGCAAGGCCGAGCTCGCCACAGCGGCCCTGGACATCGCTTTCGAGGGTCAAGGCTCGCTGCAAGACACTGGGATCGCGCTTGCTGGCAAAGGCTCAGCCACGAGCAAGGACTCGAGCCTTGCGCTGATGCTGGTCGGTCTCGAAGCGCCGCCGTCCACTGCGGGCGTCCCGTTGAGCCTGCGCGGCGACCTCGTCAAGCAAGGACCGAACATCGACCTTGCCGGGGTGACTGGCTTCGTCGCAGATCAGGCGGTCGAGGGGGCCGCCCATTTCGATAAAAGCGGCGGCAAGACGCGATTCAAGCTTACGGCCAATGCCGACAGCGTTTCACTTCCGTCTCTGCTCGGCGTGCTGGTGGCGTGGCAGCGCACGCCTTCGACCGAGGAGATGCTTGGCGCCATCGGCGCCGGCGCTTCCGAAGTCTGGCCGTCGCGCGGCTTCTCGCTCGGCGTCATCGAGAATTCCGAGGGCGAGATCACGCTCAATGCCAAGAAGCTTAGGCTGGGTGAGCCGTTCCAAGTCACGAGCGCCTCGCTGCAAGGGCGCATCGACAAGGGGGGGCTCACCGTCACCAATCTCACCGGACGCTTGTTTGGCGGGACGTTCGCCGCGTCAGGCAGCTTGACGCCGCTTGGCGCCGGCGCCGACCTCAAGGCCCACGTGGAGATTGCAGCCGGCAAGCTTGACGATCTGTCGAAAAGCATGTTCGCCAGCGGCCTCGCCAAGGGTCCGTTCAATCTCGCCTTCAACCTTCAGGGTGAGGGCCTGAGCCCACCCGGCTTGGTGGCGGGACTGAGCGGGGAGGGAACGCTGTCGCTTGGCCCCGGTGCATTGATGGCCCTGAATCCCGACCCGCTCCGCCGCGTGGCAGTGGTCGCGTCCAACAAGAGGATCAAGGTGGACAAGGACCAAATCGCCGAGGAAGCCCGCACCGTACGAGAGAAGGTCACCAAGGGTATATACAAATACGGCCCCACCAAGCTCGCCTTCGATGTGAAGAGCGGAACGCTTCACCTGGCTCCAACCACTCTCGCGAGTCCGACCGGCGTGGCCAAGATCAACGGTTATGTCGAGCTTGCCAGCCTCAAGCTCGACAGCGAGTGGGCGGTGAGCCTCGCCGGCGCCAGAAACCAGGACGTGCCGCCGGTGACCCTGGTGTTCGCCGGTGCTCTCAACCAGGCCGACGCCATTGCGCCTTCCATCGACACCGGCGCAATCGAGAGCTACCTCACCATGCGCCGCATGCAGGAGGACGTCGAGCGCCTCGAGACGCTCGACGTGAGTGGCAAGACCCAGCCTCCTGTTGATAGCGGGCCTACCGCCGAGAACCCACCGCTTGAGTCACCGGCTGAAGCCACTCAGCCAAGCGAGCCGAGCCCCCGGGCCGAGACCGAGGAGCCGCGTGAAGCGCTGCCGCAATCGGCGCCGGCATCCTCGGCCAATGTAGCGTCCCCTGCGACCGAGGCGCGTGAGGAACCGCCATCCCAGCCAGACGAGAACGATGGCATCGCGCGGGTCTTGGCCGACCCTGCTAATCAACCAGCGGCCGAGCGACCTGCCGAGACGAGTGGTGACGCGGCTCCATCCGCCGCGACCGCCGAACCTGAGCCTTTGGCGCCTCCTCC